>JANXYH010000004.1 GCA_025350145.1 Burkholderiales bacterium
TGTCAAGTTCATGTGGGGCTACCCCGGCGGGGCGGTGCTCTACATCTACGACGCCTTGTACAAGCAGGACACGATCGAGCATGTCCTGGTGCGCCATGAGCAGGCGGCGGTGCATGCCGCCGACGGCTATGCGCGCGCCACCGGCAATGTCGGCGTGGCCTTGGTCACCAGTGGTCCGGGCGTGACCAATGCCGTCACCGGCATTGCCACCGCCTACATGGACTCGATCCCGATGGTGATCATCACCGGGCAGGTGCCGACGCCGGCGATCGGCCTGGATGCGTTCCAGGAATGCGACACCGTGGGCATCACCCGCCCTGTGGTCAAGCACAACTTCCTGGTCAAGGATGTGCGCGATTTGGCGCTGACCATGAAGAAGGCGTTCCACATTGCCCGCACCGGCCGGCCCGGCCCAGTGGTGGTGGATGTGCCCAAGGACGTTTCAATGAGCCGCACCGCCTTTGTCTACCCCGACAAGGTCGAGATGCGCTCGTACAACCCGGTCAAGAAGGGCCATGGCGGGCAGATCCGCAAGGCCATGCAGTTGCTGATGGCGGCCAAGCGGCCGTACATCTACACCGGCGGCGGCGTGATCCTGGGCAATGCCTCGGCCGAGCTGCGGCAGTTGGCCGACATGCTCGGCTTCCCCTGCACCAACACGCTGATGGGTCTGGGTGCCATCGCTGCGTCGGACCCGAAGTTCCTGGGCATGCTTGGCATGCATGGCACCTACGAGGCCAACATGACGATGCAGCACTGCGACGTGGTGCTGGCGGTGGGCGCGCGCTTCGATGACCGGGTGATCGGCAACCCCAAACACTTCGCCTCAGTCGAGCGCAAGATCATCCATGTCGATATCGACCCCTCATCGATCTCCAAGCGGGTCAAGGTCGACATCCCTATCGTCGGTGACACCCGCGAGGTGCTGCTGGAGATGATCGCCTACATCCGTGACAACCCGGCGCGCCCCGAGCCGGCGGCGCTGTCGGCCTGGTGGGGCCAGATCAACGCTTGGCGCAAGCGCGACTGCCTGGCGTACAAGGGCAGCGACGACGTGATCAAGCCGCAACTGGTGGTGCAGACCTTGTGGGAGTTGACCAAGGACCGCGACACCTACATCACCTCCGATGTCGGCCAGCACCAGATGTGGGCGGCGCAGTTCTACCGCTTTGAGCAGCCCCGGCGCTGGATCAACTCGGGCGGTCTGGGCACGATGGGGGTGGGCCTGCCCTATGCGATGGGCATCAAACTGGCCAAGCCCGACAGCGATGTGTTCTGCATCACCGGCGAGGGCTCGATCCAGATGTGCATCCAGGAGCTGTCCACCTGCCTGCAGTACAAGACGCCGGTCAAGATCGTGTCGCTGAACAACCGCTACCTGGGCATGGTGCGGCAGTGGCAGCAGATCGACTACGGTGGCCGCTACTCGCACAGCTACATGGACGCGCTGCCCGATTTCGTCAAGCTGGCCGAGGCCTATGGCCATGTCGGCATCAAGATCGAGCGGCCGTCCGAGGTCGAGCCGGCGCTCAAGGAAATGCTGCGCCTGAAGGACCGCACGGTGTTCCTCGATGTCCGCACCGATCCGACCGAGAACGTCTGGCCGATGGTGCAGGCGGGCAAGGGCATCACCGAGATGCTGCTGGGGTCCGAGGACCTGTGAGTCAGCGGCCGCACGCGCAGGGCGCCTGGCCAGACTCGGCCCGGCGTCGCTGAGCGGATGGCCCTGTCCCAGCCCCCAGACCGAATCCTTCAATCGATTGACTTCAAGGTCAGGCCAAGGCCCGGCGGTTACCGCCGCCGGGTTCGAAGAACCTGCGCCAGAGAAAGCTGCCCATGAAACACATCATCGCCGTGCTGCTCGAAAACGAGCCCGGTGCTCTGTCTCGGGTCGTCGGGCTGTTCTCCGCCCGTGGCTACAACATCGAGAGCCTGACGGTGGCGCCGACCGAGGATGCATCGCTGTCGCGCATGACCATCGTCACCACCGGTTCCGACGAAGTGATCGAGCAGATCACCAAGCACCTGAATCGGCTGATCGAGGTGGTCAAGGTGGTTGACCTGACCGAGGGCAGCTTCACCGAGCGCGAGCTGATGCTGATCAAGGTGCGCGCGGTCGGCAAGGAGCGCGAGGAGATGATGCGCCTGGCCGACATCTTCCGCGGCCGCATCATCGACGTGACCGACAAGAGCTACACCATCGAGCTGACAGGCGACGCCGGCAAGCTAGACGCTTTCATCCTGGCGGTCGACCGCGCCGCCATCCTCGAAACCGTGCGCACCGGCACCAGCGGCATCGGCCGCGGCGAGCGCATCCTCAGGGTCTGAGCCGGCCGGCGCGCCTGACCGCCCTCTGCACCCGCAAATTGCATCCACCCACCCTATTTCACCTGGAGAAGAGCATGAAGGTTTACTACGACAAAGACGCCGACCTGAGCCTGATCAAGGGCAAGAACGTGACCATCGTCGGCTACGGCTCGCAAGGCCATGCCCATGCGCAGAACCTGAACGACTCGGGCATCAAGGTCACCGTCGGCCTGCGCCGCGGCGGCGCGTCCTGGTCCAAGGCCGAGAAGGCGGGCCTCAAGGTCGCCGAGATCGCCGACGCGGTCAAATCCGCCGACGTGGTGATGATCCTGTTGCCCGACGAGCAGATCGCTTCGGTCTACAGCGCCGACGTGGCGCCCAATCTGCGCCCCGGCGCCTCGCTGGCGTTTGCCCACGGCTTCAACGTCCACTACGGCCAGGTTGTGCCGCGCGATGACATCGACGTCTGGATGGTCGCACCCAAGGCCCCCGGCCACACCGTGCGCAACACCTACACCCAGGGCGGCGGCGTGCCGCACCTGATCGCCGTCTATGCCGACACCACCGGCCGCGCCCGTGACTTGGCGCTGAGCTACGCCGCGGCCAACGGTGGCGGCAAGGCCGGCATCATCGAGACCAACTTCCGCGAGGAGACCGAGACCGACCTGTTCGGCGAACAGGCGGTCCTGTGCGGCGGCACGGTCGAGTTGATCAAGGCCGGTTTTGAGACGCTCGTCGAGGCCGGCTATGCCCCCGAGATGGCCTACTTCGAGTGCCTGCACGAGCTCAAGCTGATCGTCGACCTGATCTATGAAGGCGGCATCGCCAACATGAACTACTCGATCTCGAACAACGCTGAATACGGCGAGTACGTCAGCGGCCCGAAGATCGTCACCAGCGCCACCAAGGACGCGATGCGGCAGATGCTCAAGGACATCCAGACCGGCGAATACGCCAAGAGCTTCATCCTCGAGAACAAGGCCAACGCGCCGACCCTGCTGAGCCGCCGCCGCCTGACCGCCGACCACCAGATCGAGGTCGTGGGCGAGAAGCTGCGCGCCATGATGCCCTGGATCAAGGCCAACAAGCTGGTCGACCGCACGCGCAACTGATCGCGCCACTGGGTTGACACCGGGCCGCCTTGTGCGGCCTCTTTTTTGGTGCGCCTATGGCCTGCGCTATGCTGCCCTGATGACCGAATCCCGAGACCACGACGACGAGGCCGATGCGCCTGAGCAGCCACGCCGGCCACGGCGCAAGGGCATCTACGTCCTGCCCAACCTGTTCACCCTGGCGGCCCTGTTCGGCGGCTTTTACTCGGTCGTGATGGCGATGAACGGGCGCTTCGACATGGCCGCCATTGGCGTGTTCTGCGCGATGGTGCTCGACAGCTTGGACGGCCGGGTGGCGCGCATGACCAACACCCAGAGCGCGTTCGGCGAGCAGATGGACAGCCTGTCGGACATGGTCAGCTTTGGCGCTGCGCCGGCGCTGATCGTCTACGAGTGGGCGCTCAAGGGCCTGGGCAAGGCTGGCTGGGCGGCGGCCTTCGTCTATTGCGCCTGTGCGGCGCTGCGGCTGGCGCGTTTCAACACCAACATCGCGGTCGTTGACAAGCGCTTCTTCCAGGGACTGCCCAGCCCGGCGGCGGCGGCGCTGGTGATTGGCTTCATCTGGATCATGGACGACGCCGGCTTTCGCGAGGGCGTCAAAGACATTCCCTGGCTGGTCTGGGCCACCTGGACCCTGACCGTGTTCGCCGGCCTGACCATGGTGACCAACGTGCCGTTCTACAGCTTCAAGGACTTCGGCCTGAAGCGCTCGGTGCCCTTCGTCACCCTGGTCGCGATCGCCCTTGCCATGGCGCTGATCAGCCAGCACGTGCCGGGCATGCTGTTCGGCCTGTTCCTGCTCTACGGCCTGTCGGGCTACGGCATGTATGTCTACCGGCGCATGCAGGGCACCCCGGTCAGCGTGATCGCGACCTCGACTGAAGAGCCCGACGAGCGCGGTTTGCATTGATGCCGGCCAGGCCTAGTCCGTGCTACATTCATTGCTTATGACCTTGCGTCGCCCAGCTCACCTGCCTGCTCTGCTATTGCTAGCGCTGCTATTGGCCGAGGTATTTCAGGCGCGCTGATCGTCCACGTTCACTTTTTCGGATCGACGGCCCGCCAGCGCAACGCAGCGGGCCGTTTGCATTTGCGGTCGCCACCCGACCCAAACGCTGCGGTGCAACCTCTGAACCCAGGAGTTCTGCGATGACCATGCTCGACAACCCCGCCAGCAAGTACCGCGCCTTTGCGCCCGTGCATTTGACCGACCGGCGCTGGCCCGACGCGCAACTGACCCATGCGCCGCTGTGGTGCAGCGTGGATTTGCGCGACGGCAACCAGGCCCTGATCGAGCCCATGGACCCGGCGCGCAAGCTGCGGATGTTCGAGGCACTGGTGCGAATCGGCTTCAAGGAGATCGAGGTCGGCTTCCCCTCGGCCTCGCAGGCCGATTTCGACTTCGTGCGGCTGCTGATTGAGCAGGATCGGATCCCGGCCGACGTCACCATCCAGGTGCTGACCCAGGCGCGCGACCACTTGATCACGCGCACCTTCGAGGCACTGCAGGGCGCACCGCGCGCCATCGTCCATGTCTACAACGCGACCGCGCCGGTGATGCGGCGGGTGGTGCTGGGGCTGGACGAGGACGGCATCGTCGAACTGGCCACGACCCATGCGCGGATGGTGCGTGACCTGGCGGCGCTGCAGCCGGGCACCGACTGGACGCTGCAGTACTCGCCGGAGATGTTCTCAGGCACCGAACTGGCGTTCAGCAAGCGCGTGGTCGATGCCGTCACCGAGGTCTGGGCGCCGACGCCGCAGCGCAAATGCATCATCAACCTGCCGTCGACGGTCGAACATTCGACGCCCAACATCTTTGCCGACATGATCGAATGGATGCACCGCCACCTTGAGCGGCGCGACAGCATTGTGCTCAGCGTGCATCCGCACAACGACCGCGGCACCGGTACGGCGGCGGGCGAATTCGCGCTGATGGCCGGCGCCGACCGGGTCGAAGGCTGTTTGTTCGGCAACGGCGAGCGC
>JANXYH010000009.1 GCA_025350145.1 Burkholderiales bacterium
ACGCCGCTGGGCGTGGCCGTGGTCAACAGTGACGGCAGCAGCGACGGTGGCGAGTTGTTCATGCTCGCCTGCGGCGTCTGGGTCTGCTGCGCGCTGCTGCTGTGGATCAGGCGCGGGGTCTGGCTGGGCTGGCTCAGGCGCTGGATCTGAGGCCTGGCTGCCCGCCTGTCAGGCGCTGGCCAGGCGGGCGTTCTGCGGGAACATGGCCTGGCGCGCGGCCTCGTCCATCTCGGTCTTGAAGGCGTGGCGGGTCTTGATCGCGTCGGCACGCTGCGCCGCCGGCCGGGCATTGATCTGGTCGAGCAGGCGCTTGACGTTCGGCAGCCGGGCGTAGGCCTCGGCGCCGAGGGCGAACGGCACGGCGCGGGCCCAGCCCCAGACCGCCATGTCCACCAGGGTGTAGCCTGAGCCGACCATGTACCCGGTGTTGGCCAACTGGGCTTCGATCAACTGCCAGTGCCGCCAGGCCTCGAAGTCGTAGCGGTTGACGGCGTAGGCCTTGGGCTCGGGGGCAAAGTGCTTGAAGTGCACGCACTGGCCGGTGAACGGGCCGATGCCGCTGGCCACGAACATCAGCCAGGACAGCATCTGGCCGCGCGCGGCCGGCGTGTCCTCGGGCAGGAACTGGCCGCTTTTTTGCGCCAGGTACAGCAGGATCGCGTTGCTGTCGAAGACGGTGGCCGCAGCCTCGCCTTCGCCGTCGACGATCACCGGCACCTTGGCATTCGGGTTGATCGCGGTGAAGGCCGGCACATGTTGCTCGCCCTTGCGCGTGTCGACCGCAATCGCCTCATAGGCCAGGCCGGTTTCCTCCAGCATCAGCGCCACCTTCATCGGGTTGGGGGCCAGGCTGTAATAGAACTTGATCATCGTGATTCCTTTGCGGCGGCAGCGCGGTGGTGGGGTCGGCCCGAGCGCCCTGCGCCGGGAGCGCGCATTTTGCAGCCGGCCGCAGCGGCGCGTCAGAAAGCCGCCGCCTGCCCCACGGCCAGCGCCTGCTGCACCGCCGTGCCCAGGTGCTCGAGCAGGTGCTCCTTCTGCACCAGGGCGCGCACGCCCAGCCGCTGCGCCTCGCTGCGCAACTGCTCGGTGACGTTGCCACTGCTGATCACCACGCCCAGCCCAGGGCGCATGGCCGCGATCTCACGCGCCACGTCCATGCCCGAGCACTGCGGCATGTTGTAGTCGCTGACCACCAGGTCATAGACGCGCGGGTCGCGGCGCACCATGGCCAGGGCCTCGAGCGGGTTCTGGAAGACGCTGACTTCATAGCCGGCCCGGCGCAGCAGTTGGTCGACCAGCAGCAGCATGACCTCGTCGTCGTCGATGTACAGCACATGTTCGCCCTGGCCGCGGCTGGGTGCCGCCTCCAGCGCGCCCCAGTCCGAGGGCGGCGCCAGCGCCTCACTGTGCGCGGCCAGCAGCGGCAGGTGGATGTGGAAGCTGCTGCCTTGCCCGACGCTGCTGTCGACCGTGATCGCCCCCTGGTGGCCGGCAACGATGCCGTGGACCACGGCCAGACCCAGGCCGGTGCCGTGGCCGACCGCCTTGGTGGTGAAGAACGGCTCGAAGATGTGTGCCCGGGTGCCGGCGTCCATGCCGCAGCCGTCGTCGCTGACCCAGAGGTGGGCATAGTGGCCAGCGGCCAGGCCACCGGCCGTGCGCGCCGCCGCCGCGTCCAGCAGCACCGCCTCCAGGCCCACCACTATGCGCCCCGGCCGGCCCTGCAGGGCGTGCCAGGCGTTGGTGCAGAGGTTCATCAGCACCTGCTGGATCTGGGTGGCATCGGCCAGCACATGCAACGGCGAATGCGCCAAATCGGCCTGCAGCGCCACCCCGGCGGGCAGGGTGGTGCGCATCAGGTTCAGCGCCTCCTGGACCAAGGGCCGCAGCGCACGCTCGCGCAGCTCCTGCGGCTGGCGCCGGCTGAAGGCCAGGATCTGCTGCACCAGGCTGCGGGCGCGGATCGCCGCACGGTTGATCTGCTCCAGGCTGGCCAGGGCCGCCTTGGGCCGCCCCAGGTCCTCGCGGACCAGCGCGACGTTGCCCAGGATCGCACCGAGGATGTTGTTGAAGTCGTGGGCGATGCCGCCGGCCAGCACGCCGATGGCCTCCATCTTCTGCGACTCGCGCAGTTGCACCTCCAGCGCCTGGCGTGCCACCTCGGCGCGCTTGCGCTCGGTGATGTCGCGGTTGGTGCCGACCAGGCGCAGCGCCCGGCCTCGGGCGTCGCGCTCGACCACCCGGCCCTCGCTCAGGTTCCAAATCCATTGGCCGTCCAGCCGTCTGACCCGGTGCTCGACGCGGTATTCGGCGCCCGGGTTACGGATCGCTGCAGCCTGGGCCGCCACCACGGCAGCACGCTCGGCCTCGGGCACCAAGGCCGACAGGGCGCTGAAACTGGTCCAGGTCTCGACCCAGGGGCCACCCAGGCACTTGGACCAGCCCTCGGAGAGGTAGACCCGGCCCGAGCCGAGATCGCAATCCCACAACGCCAGTTCCGAGGCCTCAAGCGCGCGCTTGAGCCGGTCCTCGCTCTCGCGCAGCGCCGCCTCGGCCTGCGCTTGGCGGCGCTGCGGGCGCAGGCTCAGCACCAAGGCCATGCCGGACAGGCCCAGCCCGAGCAAGACGGTGCTGACCCACACCAGCCCGGTCAGCGCCCGCGAGGTCTGGCCGAGTTTGGCCGAGAAGCGGTAGTCGAGCAGCGCGAGGTCTTCGTTCAAGCGCAGCAACTCGCGCTGCCAGGCGGTGATCTGGGCGGCATCGAGGCTGGCGCCGGGGCTGGCGGCACGGCGTTGGTGAATCTGCACCCCCAGGGCTTGCAGGATAGCGATGCGGGCATCTGCCTCGGCCCAGATCTGGATCGCCTCGGCCATGAAGCCGACCCGCCGGAAAAAGCGGAACAGGTCGATCATCGGCCGCAGATCGTCGCGGTGGTTGCCGGCCTCGAGCAGGCTTGCGCGCACCCGGTCCAGGTCCGGCTCGGGGCGCTCGAGTTCGAGCCTGGCGCGCTGCGCCGCCAGCGGTGCCGCCAGGGCCTGGCGGAACAGCCGCTCGTCCTCGGCGTTGCCGGTCTGGGCGTAGCTGGCCAGGTAGAAGGCAGCGTCGCGTTGGCCCTTGCTCCACAGGCTGGCGCTGCCGACGTAGGCCCGAAGCGCCGACAGTACCTCGGCGCTGGCAATGCTGAGCAATGCCACCAGCACGGCGGCGACCAGGAACGGCCCGATCACGAACCAGCCCGGGCCACGGCGCGAGGCCGGCGGTCTCGATGCTGGGGCAGGCGGCGGTGTCAGCACAGGCGACTTCGTGTCGGCGGCGGGCTGCAGCCACCGGCACCACGAAGCGGATCTCGGTCGGGGCTGCGGCGGAGCATGGGGGCGCGAACAGTAGCACGCAGGGAGGCCAGCCGAGGCAGGTCGGCTTTAGGCATTGCGTCGCGCGATCACGTTGGCGCCGGTTCCAGCACCGCCGCAGCGCTTGCCGCGTGCGCAGGCCCGGCACGGTGCTGCGCGGCCGCCGGCGAGGGCCGCGGCGCTTCGGATTCGGCGCAGAAGCAGCGGCCGCGGCCACGCCGCTTGGCCTCGTACAGCGCGGTGTCGGCGCGCTGCAGCAGCGCGGCGTCATCGCTCTCACCAGGCCGGCACAGGGCCACGCCGATGCTGGCGCTGACTTGCACCGTCTGCTCGTCCAGCGTCAGCGGCTGGGCCAGCGCCTCGAGCAGTTTGTCGGCCAGCATCCTGGCGTCGCCAATGTCGTGCAATGCCTCCAGGATGATGGTGAACTCGTCACCCGCGAGCCGGGCGACGGTGTCGCAGGCACGCACTGTCTGCTGCATCCGCGCCGCAAACACCTGCAGCAGGGTGTCGCCGGCGGCGTGGCCAAGGCTGTCGTTGATGGACTTGAAATGGTCGATGTCCAGGTACAGCAAGGCCATCGGCTGGCCACGTGCGGCGCGGGCCATGGCCTGGCGCAAACGGTCGTAGAACAGGGCCCGGTTGGGCAGGCCGGTGAGGTTGTCGAAATCGGCGCGGCGGCGCAGTCGGCCCTCGGCGATCTTGCTGTCGTGGATGTCGGCATAGGTGCCCGACAAGCGCAGCGCCAGCCCTGCGGCGTCGCGCAGCACCACCCGGCCGCGGGCACGGGTCCAGAACCACTCGCCGTCGTGGCGCCTGATGCGGAATTCAGCCTGGTACAGCTTCGCCCTGCCGGACACCGCCGCCTTCATCTGGGCCACCACATGGGCGAGATCATCGGGGTGGATGAAGCGCTGCTGCTCGGACAGCGACGTGGTCGACTCGACCGCCGGATCGCCACGCATGGCCGCGACCTCGGCGCTGTGGTGGAGCAGGCCGGCGGGGATGTCCCAGTCGAACAGGGCCAGGCTGGAGGCATCCAGCGCCAGGCTCAGCCGTCGCTCGCTGTGGGCCCGCTGCGTCTCGGCCTGGTGGCGCTGACTGATGTCGGTCGCCAGCAAGAACAGCCCACCCACACTGCCATCCGCGACGAACTGCGGCACCAGCGCGCATTCGACCCGGCGTGGGACATCACCCAACGACAGCTGACGCTCGAAACAGGTCGTGATGCCCGCCAGGGCGCGCTCATAGTGCGCGCGGTAGGCGGCAAAGGCCTTGGCCCCGAACACCTCGAGCAAGCTGCGACCGATCAGCGTCGCCGGTTCGATCTGCAGCCAGTCGGCATAGGCGCGGTTGGCAAAGCAAAAGCGCAGCTCGGTGTCCAGCCGCGCGACCAGCGCCGGCATGTGGTCCGTGACCAGACGCAGCTCGGCTTCGCTCTGCTGCAGGCGCGCCGCTGCCTGGTCGAGCTGGGCCTGGGCCAGCTTGCGCTCGGTGATGTCCAGGTGGGTGCCGACGATGCGCAGCGGCGCGCCGCGGCCGTCGCGCTCGACGATCATTGCCCGGTTCGAGATCCACAGGTAATGGCCATCGCGGTGGCGCATGCGGTGCTCGCAGCCGTAGCTGGCGCTGCGGCCATTCAAATGGTCGACGATGGACGCGTTGACTGCGGGCCAGTCGTCCGGGTGGATCATTGCCCGCCAGGCCTTGCCCTGCGGCACCTCATGCTGTTCGGCGTAGCCCAGCATGCTGCACTCGCGGGCATTGACGATGAATTGGTTGCTGGGCACATGCAGCTCCCACAGTCCCAGGTCGGCGCCGCGCAGCGCCAGCTCAAGCCGCTCAACGCCGGTTCGGCGTTCATGCGCAAGGGCCGCCTCTGCCGCAGCCTGGGCCAGGCGCTGCCTTTGGCTCAGGCCCAGCCAGGCCACAGCCGCCAAGGCCAGCAGCGCCAGAGCGCCGATCTGCGGCCAGGCGTGGGCACGCCAGGGCGCATAGATGTCGGCCTGTGGTCGGCTGACCGCGACCACCAGGGGTTTGTCAAGGCGCAGCTCGGGCCGATCAATGGTCCGCGTGGCCACGACCCAGTCGTCCAGCCCGGCAGTGTCACGGACGATGAACAGGTTCAACGCCTCGCGGCTTGCCTTGTGCCGGCTGAACGCCGAGTCGGGTGTGGACGACAGGTCGCTGCCCAGCCCCGCAGCGTCGGCCGGCATGTTCAGAAACAGCTTGCCGTCAGCGTGGATGAGCTCGACGCGCATGCCTGGCGCGTACATCACCGAGTGCAGCAGCACCTTGAAATAGGCCGCATCCAAGGTGGCGGTGACGACGCCGCTGAACTGCTGCTGGCGGTCGACCAGCACCCGGCTGAGGACCATCACGAAATTGCCCAAAGCCGACCGAAAGGGCGGCGTCAGGTGCAGCGTCGCAGGGTCCAGCCGGCGACGCGGCAGGTCGAAATAGTCGCGTTGCCTGAAGTTCTTGCCGACCAAGGCCGGCAGGCTGGACGCGATCACCGTACCGTCGACGTCCTGCACCAGCATCGAGCTGATGCCCGGCATGGCACCGGCCAACAGGCTGAGCTTGCCGCGCAGCGCCGCCAGGTCCGGCGCCTGGCCTGGTTTGGTCAGGTCCGCAGCGATGCCGCTGAGCGCCTTGTCGGCACCTTCGAGGTGCAGGACCAGGTTGTCATCGATGACCCTGGCCTGCGCCTGCAGGTGATCGGCTTCGGCTGCGGCCAAGCCGGCGTGCGCGCGGTACAAGACCCCGCTGAGCACGACCACCAGCAACAGCAGCAGCCCGCCCGGTGCCACCCACTCTGCGCGCATGCGCCGCTGCAGGCCTGTTTCTTTGGAAGTGTGGAGCATGCCGCTGGGCTGAATGGCTTGGCCTTTGGGGCACCCGCCCCGTCACCATCCAGCGTAGCGAATCCCTAACCCGGCCGGTCTGGCAAATTGACCGATCTTTGCCCCCAGCCGCGGCCCCAAGGCCAGGCGGCGTACCGAACCGGTCAAGCCGGCAGCGGCCCGGCGCCCGGCACGGCCGCGGCGGCGGCAGCGGCGCTGGCCAGCCGCTGGGTCACTTCCTTGCGGAAGCGGTTGAGATCCTGGACGCTGGCAAAGCTGCGCTCCATCAGCAGGCTGAGGTTGTGCAGGATGCGCTCGACGACCTTGTTCTCCCAAACGCTGTCGAACTGGATTTGGGTGTCCAGCCATTCCTCCAGCCAATCCGGGTCGGGCAGGCGGCTCTGCACCGTGTCACGCGGGAACAGGCTCTCGTTGACATGCAGGTTGGTCGGGTGCAGGGCCTGGGCGGTGCGCCGGGCACTGGCCATCAGCACCCCGACCTTGCTGAACGCCGCCCGCGCCTCGTCGCCGAACTTGGCGAGCGCGCGCTTCATGTAGCGCAGGTAGGCGCCGCCGTGGCGGGCCTCATCGCGGGCCAGGGTCTCGTAGATCTGCCGGATCACCGGCTCGGTGTGCCACTCGGCGGCACGCCGGTACCAGTGGTTCAAGCGCACCTCGCCGCAAAAGTGCAGCATCAGGGTCTCCAGCGCCGGTGCCGGGTCGAACTCGAAGCGCACCTCGTGCAACTCGGCCTCGGTAGGCGCGAATTCGGGGCGAAACCGTTTGAGGTACTCCATCAGCACCAGAGAGTGCTTCTGTTCCTCGAAGAACCAGACGCTCATGAAGGCCGAAAAATCGCTGTCGTCGCGGTTGTCGCGCAGGAACATTTCGGTGGCCGGCAACGCCGCCCACTCGGTGATGGCGTTCATCTTGATCGTCTGCGCCTGGGCATCCGACAGCAACTTGGGGTCGAAGCTGGCCCAGGCGATGTCGGTATCCATGTTCCAGCGAACCGCCTCAAGCTGCTTGAAAAGTTCTGGGTAGAGCATGGCGACTTCCTTGGGGTAGGCGCAGATTCTAGGAGCCGGTCGCGTCTGCCGGTTGGCGCGCAACCTGTTCAAGGGGCGGGGGCCTTGGGCAGCACGCAGCCGACCCTGCATCCTCGCAGCGGCCTGTGTCAAAACAATTGCCGGGGCGCCCTGCCAACGGCCCACGCCTGGGTCCAAAGCGCGCCAGCAACCGCGACACAGCCGTGGCCGCGACGGAACCAATTCCGCGACCGCGAATCCATGGCCAGTGCGCACCGGCGCCAGCACCAGCACCAGCGCCAACCCGTTCTCTTGCCGTGCGGCCATGCAGGCGCCCATCGGGCCGACTGCACTGCAATCCCCGGCCGCTCCTCCTCCCTCCCTGATTGGCCGAGGGGCGCCGCACGGCAACTTTTCAACCTCGTAACCCGACTGAAGTTGCGCCCCATTTCAGCCGCTGCGCCCAGGGCTGCGCCGTGATTGGCGCAGCGCAGATCCGCTCCTGGCGCAACCGCTCGGTGCTCGGCGTCGGCGAAGCGATGGTCGAGTTCGCACCCGATGGCAACGACGGCTACCGGCGTGGCTTTGCCGGCGACACGCTCAACACCTGCTGGCACATGGCCCAGATCCTCGGCCCGCAGGCCCGGGTCGGCTACTGCACCCAGGTCGGCGCCGACCACTTCTCCGATCAGTTGCTCGCCTTCGTCGCGGCCAGTGGCATGGACACGAGCCGGATCCTGCGCGACGGCGAACGCCAGCTCGGCCTCTACGTCATCGGCTTGACCGGGGCCGAGCGCCATTTCACTTACTGGCGCGACAACTCCGCCGCGCGGCGCCTGGCCGACGACGGCCACAGCCTGGCGACAGCGCTGCGTGACTGCGGGCTGATCCATGTCTCGGGCATCACCCTGGCGATCATCGGCGACGCCGGGCGCCGCAACCTGATTGCGGCGCTGCGCCAGGCGCGACGCGACGGTGCGGTCGTGTCGTTCGACCCGAACGTGCGCCTGCGGCTGTGGCGCGATTTGGCACAACTGCGCGAGGCCACCCAAGCCATCCTTGAGGTCGTCGACATCGCCTTGCCGAGCTTTGACGACGAGGCCCTGGTCTGGGGCGACACCGACCCGGCCGCGACCCTGTCGCGCTTGGCACAGGCCGGCGTCCACGAGATCGTGGTGAAGAACGGCGCGCAGGATGTCGATTGGGCTGTCGCCGGCCAACGCGGCAGCGCGCCCACACCGGTGGTCGCCTGCATCCGCGACACCACCGGCGCCGGTGATGCGTTCAACGCCGGCTACCTGGCAGCGCGGCTGGTGGGCCTGGCGCCGCTGGCTTCGTGCCAGCTCGGGCAGCGTGTCGCCGGTGAGGTCATCGGCCACTTCGGCGCGCTCGCACCCAAGGAGGCGCTGGCCGAGCTCGGGCGCGGGCTGAACCACCCGGGCTAAGCTCGCCTTCATGCCAGGCAACGACCTCGGTCCAGCCCACCGTCGCCGCCTGCGCGAGGTCTGGCGCTCGGCCGGCTGGCCGTACCAGGATCTGCTCGAAGTCGAGTTGCTGGCCGCCGGGCTGATTGCCCGGGTGGACGATGGCGCCGGCCGGCAGACGCTGCGCGTGACCGATGCCGGCGTCGCCGAACTCGCCCGCACCTTGCAGAAGAACCGCGCCGCCCGCGATGCCCACGAGGCGCTGGTCGGGCGGGTGGCGCGCGAGATGCAGCGCGCCGGGCGGGTGGTCTGGCGCGGGCTGTCTCTGCGCGCCTGGGTCGGCCAGGATCCAGCGCCTGCGACCGAGGCCGAGCCGACGCCAGCGCCGCTGCTGACCGAGCCGCAGGCGCCGGTCATCGGGACCGAGCCCCGCTGGGCCATGGCCATGCCCGATGTCTATTCGATCCGCCACACCAGCGTCGAGGCCTACCTCGAACCCGTGGTCCACGAGATCAAGGTGCGGCGCGGCGACCTGCTGTCCGACCTGCGCCGCCCGGCCAAGGCCAATGCCTACCGTTGGCTGGCCAGCCAGTGCTGGTACGTGCTGGCGGCCGGCATCGGCCGGGCCGACGAGATCCCCGAAGCCTATGGCGTGATGTTTGCCGCCGCCGACGGCAGCCTCGAAGTCGCCCGACCGGCACCGCGGCGGGCGATGCGCTTGCCATTCGCGGTCTGGATGGCGCTGGCCCGGGCCACGCCCGAGGCGCCCGACGACGATCCGCAGGCGCCACTTTGAGCCCGCGCCGACAATCGCCGCTTGTTCGCTTGTTCGCCTGTTTGCCTGGAGCCCAGACCATGCCCAGCTCGCCCCGCCTCGCCCTGCGCCACCTCGCCGCCCCGGCGGTCTTGGCCGCATTGCTCGCCCTCGGCCCGTTGGCCCAGGCGGCACAGGCCGGCGTCGACTGGCGCATGGCCGCCAGCGACGCCGACATCGGCAGCGCATTCGCCCAGGCCAAGGCCGAGCAAAAGCCGGTCTTGCTCTACTGGGGTGCGGGCTGGTGCCCACCCTGCAACCAGCTCAAGGCCACGCTGTTCAACCGCGCCGATTTCATCGAGCGCAGCCGCAGCGTGGTGGCGGTGCAGATCGACGGCGATTTGCCCGGGGCGCAGAAATTGGCCGGCCGCTTCAAGGTTCGGGGCTACCCGACGATGGTCCTGATCGCTGCGGATGGCCTCGAAATCACCCGTTTGCCGGGCGAGGTCGACGCGCCGCAGGTGCTGGCGGTTTTGCAGCTCGGCCTGTCGGGCGGCCGGCCGATCAAGGCGGTGCTGGCCGACGCCCGTGCCGGCCAGCCACTCAGCCCGGCCGAGTGGCGGCTGCTGTCCTTCTACGCCTGGGACCTGGACGAGGACCAGTTGGCGCCTGCGGCCGAGCGCGCCGCCACACTGGTCGACCTGGCGCTGGCCTGCCCGCCGGCCCAGACCGAGACCGCCCTGCGGCTGCTGCTGCGGGCGCTGGCCGAGAGTGACGACGGCAAGGGCCTGCGCGCCGATGCCGCGACCGTCACCCGGGTCCGGGCGCTGCTCGCCGACCCGGCGGCCACACGGCTGCAAATGGACCTGGTGGTGAATGCCGCCGCCGCGATCGTCAAGGCGCTGGCGCCCACGCCCGGACCGCAGCGCCAGAGCCTGGTGGCGGCCTTTGACAGCGCCCTGCAGCGGCTGCAGGCCGACGCCAGCCTGTCGCGCGGCGACCGCCTGGGCGCACTCGGCGCGCGGGTCGAACTGGCGCGCATCGGTCAGCCCAAGGACCGGCTCGCGCCGCGCCTGCCGGCGGTGCTGCTGGCCGAGGTGCGGGCCCAGGCCGAGCGCGACGACACGCAGATCAGCGACCCCTACGAGCGCCAGGCGGTGATCACCGGCGACGCCCAAGTGCTGGCCATGGCCGGCATGTGGCGCCAGAGCGACGCCCTGCTCAAGGCCAACCTGCCACGCAGCCACTCGCCGTACTACCTGATGAGCCAGCTCGGCAGCAACGCCCGCAAGCAGGGCCGCAAGGCCGAGGCGCTGGACTGGTTCGGCCAGGCCTACGCCGGCAGCCAGGGCCCGGCCACGCGGCTGCAATGGGGCGCGTCTTACCTCAGTGCGCTGGTCGAGCTGGCGCCCGCCGAATCGAGCCGGATCGAGCAGGTGGCCGCGCAGATGTTTGCCGAGGCCGCCACCGACCCGGCCGCATTCCATGAGCGCAGTGCGCGCTCACTGCAGCGCGTGGGCAGCAAACTCACGGCTTGGGCCGCCAAGGGCGGACGCGATCCGGTGCTGGCGCGGCTGCGGACGCAGCTCGATGGGGTCTGCGCCAAGCTGCCGGCCGACGACCCGCAGCGCGCCACCTGCGGCAATCTTGCGCAGGCGCTGGCGGCGGCGGGCTAGTCGGGCTTACTTGAGCAGGCCTTCGGCGCGCATCGCCGCCTGCACCGCCGGCCGGGCGGCGACGCGGGCGCGGTAGGCACCAAGCTGGGTCAGGGCCGAGATGTCGATGCCCAGCGGCGCGGCCCAGTTGGTGACGGTGAACAGATAGCCGTCGGCGACGCTGAAATCGTCGCCCATCAGGTACTGCTGGCCCTCAAGCTGCTCGTTGACCCAGCCCAGCCGGCTCATCAGTTTGGGCAGCACCATGGCCTTGTATTCGGCCGGCGTGGCCGGGTTGAAAAGCGGCGTGAAGCTGCCCTTGTGCAGCTCGGTGCCGATGAAGGTCAACCAGCTCTGCAGACGGTAGCGCGCCAGCGTGCCGTTGGCCGGCGCCAGCTTCTTGTCCGGCACCTGGTCGGCGATGTACTGGACGATCGCCGGGCCCTCGGCCAAGCGGGTGCCGTCGTCCAACTCCAGCAGCGGCACATAGCCCAGCGGGTTGATGCTGTAGTAGTCGGTGCCATCGTCGAGCCGGTGGGTCTTGGTCGGCGCCTTCAAGGCGGTGAACGCCAGGCCGGCTTCGTGCAGGGCGATGTGCGGGCTCAGCGAGCAGGCGCCGGGGCTGTAGTAGAGCTTCATGGCAAGGTGTCCTTTGGGGCGGGGTAGAAGAAGCAGGCGCGACGATAGCGCGCCTGGCAATCCCCGGATCGGCATCACGGGCAATCCTGGCGACCCTGCCGTTATGCTGCGCGCCACCGCTTTTCCCCTCGGAGCCCTGACCATGCCGCGTGCCATCCTCGACGAATCCCGCATCCACCCGGCCGTGCGCTCGGTGGTGGCCGGCCACCAATCCGCCGTCGTGCGTGAGGTCGAGCAGGCGCTGGCGGCGCATGCCGTGGTGGTGGTCGGCATGCGCCAGAACCCGTTCCCGCGCAAGGCGCGCAAGGCCCTGGACGCCGCCGGGGTGGCCCACCACTACCTGGAGTTCGGCAGCTATTTCGGCCAATGGCGGCAGCGCAACGCGCTGAAGATATGGTGCGGTTGGCCGACCATGCCGCTGGTGTTCGTCAAGGGCCAACTGGTCGGCGGCGCTGACGACCTGGTCAAGCTGATCGCCAGCGGCGAACTGGGCCGGCTGCTGGCCTGAACCCTCAGGCCATGCTGGCCGGCGCCCTGCGCCCGATGGCGCGGTCCACCGCCCTCCGTCCGATGGCGCGCTCCTTCGCCCGGCGCCCGATGGCGCTCTCCATCGCCCTGCGCTTGGCCGCGCTGTCCATCGGCCTGGCGTCGACAGCCGCCGGGTCGGCCCAGGCGCTGTCGTTCAGCCCCTGCTGGCTGCACGGCCACCCGTTGGTCGCGCGTTGCGCCAGCGTCACCCGGCCGCTGGACCCGGGCCAGCCGCAGGGCCGGCAGGTGGAGATTCATTTCGCGGTGGTGCCGGCACTGGCCCGGCAGAAGGCGCCCGACCCGGTGGTCTTCTTGGTCGGCGGTCCGGGGCAAAGCGCGATCGACCTGGCGGGCACGCTGGCCGGGCGTTTCAGCCGGCTCGGCCAGCGCCGCGATCTGGTGTTTGTTGACCAGCGCGGCAGCGGCCGTAGCGCGCCGCTGAAATGTGCTGACGACAGCGACGCCGCCGCCTGGCAGCCCTTGATCGACGAGGCCCAGCGCCTGGCCCGCCTGCGCGGCTGCCGGCAGGCGCTGCAGGCCCTGCCCTGGGGCGACCTGCGCCAGTTCAGCACGGCCATCGCCAGTGCCGATCTCGACGCCGTGCGCGTCGCCTTGGGCGTCGACCGGATCAACTTGATCGGCTTTTCCTACGGCAGCCGGGCAGCGCTGGACTACCAGCGGCAGTTCCCGGCGCAGGTCCGGCGGACCGTGCTGGACGGCGTGGTGCCACCCTGGATGGCCTTGTCGCGCAGCGCCTCGGCCGACAACCAGGCCGCGCTGGACAAGGTCTTCGACGAGTGCGAGCGCTCGCCAACCTGCCGCGCCCGGCATCCCGACCTGCGCCAGCAATGGCATAGCCTGCTGGCCAGCCTGCCGCGCCGGGTGACGGTGGTCCAGCCCTTGAGTGGCCTGGCCCAGACGCTGGACCTCAGCCGCAGCACCGTGCTGGGACTGGTCCGCGCGCCGCTGTACGCGCCGGCGCTGGCGGCCGCGCTGCCACCGGCGATCGAGGCGGCGGCGCATGGCCGACTCGAACCCCTGCTCGGCCTGGCCAGCGGCCTGGGCGGAGGCGGCCTGGCCAGCGGGATGCATTTTTCGCTGCAATGCAGCGAGGACGCGGCCGAGACCAGCCCCGCCGGCCCGGCCGATGGCACCGATTTCGGCGACAGCTTTGCGCGGCTGTACGCCGCCGTCTGCGCCGATTGGCCGCGCGCGGCCATACCGGCGGCGTTCTACACCCTGCCGGCGGCGCAGACGCCGGTGCTGCTGCTCTCGGGCGGTGCCGATCCGGTGACGCCGCCTGCCCATGCCCGGGCGGCCGCCCAGGCGTTGGGGGCCAAGGCGCGCGAGCTGGTGGTCGCCCAGGCCGGCCACGGCCTGCTGGCTCTGGGATGCCTGCGCGAGGCGGCGGTGGACTTCATCCAGGCCGAGTCCGACGCCGCCGCCCTGGCCACGCCGCTGGACTGCGCCAGCCAGGTGCCGGCGGCGCGGGTGTTCGCCGCGCCGGCTGCGGTGGCCAAGCCATGATCCGGCTGCAAGGCCTGGCCAAGCGCTTTTGCCACGGCTGGGGCCGGCGGGCGCGCAGGGTCGAGGCGGTCGTCGCGGTCGACCTGCATGCCGCCAACGGCAGCATCACCGGCCTGCTCGGCCCCAACGGCGCCGGCAAGACGACCTGCCTGCGCATGCTCGCGGGCCTGATCACGCCCGACGCCGGCCAGGCCTGGGTCGACGACATCGATGTCGCCCGTTCGCCACGCGCCGCCCAGGCCCGGCTGGGCGTGCTCAGCGACGCGCGTGGCCTGTATCCGCGGCTGAGCGCGCGCGAGAACATCGCCTACTACGCCCGTCTGCACGGCGTGCCGGCCGAGATCGCCGAGCAGCGCATCGAGGCCCTGGCCGAGACGTTGGAGATGCGGCCGCTGCTGGCGCGGCGCTGCGAGGGCTTCAGCCAGGGCGAGCGGATGAAGACCGCGCTGGCCCGGGCGCTGGTCCACGACCCGACGCACATCGTGCTCGACGAGCCGACCAATGGCCTGGACGTGGTCGCCACCCGCGCGCTGCGCCAGGCGCTGCGGCGGCTGCGCGACGAGGCCGGCAAATGCATCATCGTATCGACCCACATCATGCCGGAGGTGCAGCAGCTCTGCGACCAGGTGGTGGTGGTCGCGGCCGGCCGCAGCGTGGCCAGCGGCAGCGTGTCCGACTTGCTGGCGCTGGCCGGAGTCGATGACTTTGAGGAGGCCTTTGTGCGCCTGGCCTATCCGCAGGGCGCCCAGCCATGAGTGCCCTGGCCACCACCTGGGTGATCTTCAGCAAGGAGCTGCGCGACGCCCTGCGCGACCGGCGAACGCTGCTGGCGGTGGCGCTGTCTTCGTTGCTGCTCGGGCCGCTGCTGTTGGTGCTGCTGTCGGCGCTGGTGGCCACGCTGGAGGAGCGCGCCCAGTCGCGCGAGGTGGTCATCGCCGGCATCGACCATGGCCCGACCCTGGCCAACTTTCTGCAGCGCCAGGGGCTGCTGCTCAGGCCCGCGCCGGCCGACTTCGAGCAGGCCTTGGTGGAACGGCGCCTGGGCGACGCGGTGCTGGTGATCCCGCCCGGCTTCGATGCCGACCTGGCGGCCGGGCTGCGCCCCACCCTGCTGTTGGTCGGCGCCACCGGCAACACCCGCGCCAGCGGCACCCAGGGCCGGCTGCGGCAACTGCTGCAGGCCTTCAACCAGGAGCAGGCGACGCTGCGTCTGGCGCTGCGTGGCGTCGCGCCGGTGCTATTGGAGGCCATCCGGGTCGACGAACGTGACCTGGCCGAGCCGCGCGCGCGCTCGGCCCAGCTCACCGCGATGCTGCCCTGCCTGGTGCTGATGGCGGTGCTCTATGGCGCGCTGGCGGCGGCCCTGGACAGCACCGCCGGCGAGCGTGAACGCGGCAGCCTGGAGCCGTTGCTGAGCAACCCCGCGCCGCGCGGGGCGATCGTGGTCGGCAAATGGGCCGCCGTGGCCTGCGTCAGCATGCTGGTGGCGACCCTGTCGTCGCTGAGCTTCTTGCCCGGCCAGTGGCTGCTGCGCAGCCAGAGCCTGGCGGCGCTGTTCCAGTACGGTCCGCGCGAGGCCGGGCTGTTCATCGCCCTGCTGCTGCCCTTGGCCGGGCTGCTGTCGGCGCTGCTGATGGCGCTGGCAATCCGCTGCCGCAGCGTCAAGCAGGCCCAGGCCAACGCCGCCCTGCTGCTGTTGCTGGTGTCGCTGGCGCCACTGCTGTCGCTGCTGAATGTCGAGGCCGAGCAGCCCTGGCAGTTGGCCGTGCCGGCGCTGGCGCAAGTCACCCTGATGGGCCGGGTGCTGCGCGGCGAGGCGCTGCCGGCCATGGACCTGCTGCTGCCCCTGGGCGTGACCCTGCTGCTGACGCTGCTGTGCCTGGTCGACCTGGCGCGGCAACTGCGCTCGGCCACGGCCAATTGACTTGGCTATCGACGACCAAGATCAAATAGCGCCAGTCATGGCCTGGTCTGGCGCTCCAACCGCGACAGCCACAGCATCGCCTGGTCGCGGTTGTCGCCGCACATCTCGGCGGATGGGCGCAGGCCGGTGCACACCGCCGGCCGCTCGGGTCGGCCGAACAATCGGCAGCGCAGCGCCTGGTCGAGTTGCGGGCAGGCGACCCCGGCGGGCTTGCCGCCGGGCAGGCCGGGAATGGGCGAACTGATAGACGGGGCGGTGCAGCAGGCGGCGCAACCGGGGCGGCAGTACATCGGCGGCGACAGTCCATCGGGTGGGTCGGGCCAGGCCCGGGGTTTTTACAATAGCGGGTTTTTGATTCGATCAGGAGGCCCACCGTGATGCATCCCCAGACTTTTGACGTGATCGTCGTCGGCGGCGGCCATGCCGGGACCGAGGCCGCGCTGGCGGCGGCGCGGATGGGTTGCACCACCCTGCTGCTGAGCCACAACATCGAGACGCTGGGGCAGATGAGCTGCAACCCGTCGATTGGCGGCATCGGCAAGGGCCATCTGGTCAAGGAGGTCGACGCGCTGGGCGGAGCGATGGCGCTGGCCACCGACGCGGCCGGGATCCAGTTCCGCATCCTCAATTCAAGCAAGGGCCCGGCGGTGCGCGCCACCCGCGCCCAGGCCGACCGGCTGCTGTACAAGGCGGCGATCCGGCACCGGCTGGAGAACCAGCCCAATCTGTGGCTGTTCCAGCAGGCGGTGGACGACCTGATGGTCGAATCCGACGGCCAGTGCGACCGCGTCAGCGGCGCGGTCACGCAGTCCGGCATCGCCTTTGCCGCGCGCAGCGTGGTGCTGACCGCCGGCACCTTTCTCGGCGGCCTGGTCCATGTCGGCCTGCAAAGCCATGCCGCCGGGCGGGCCGGCGATCCGCCCGCGAACACGCTCTCGGCCCGGCTGAGGGCGCTGAAGTTGCCGCAGGGGCGGCTCAAGACCGGCACGCCGCCACGGCTGGACGGGCGCAGCATTGATTTCAGCAAATTGCAGGCCCAGCCGGGCGACAGCGGGCCGCTGCCGGCGTTCAGCTTCATCGGCGACAGCGCCATGCACCCGGCCCAATTGCCCTGCTGGATCACCCACACCAATGCCCGCACCCACGAAATCATCCGCTCCGGCTTTGACCGCAGCCCGATGTTCACCGGCGTGATCGATGGCGTTGGCCCGCGCTACTGCCCGAGCATCGAGGACAAGGTCAACCGCTTCGCCGACAAAGATTCGCACCAGATCTTTCTCGAGCCCGAGGGCCTGACGACGCATGAGTTCTATCCCAACGGCATTTCGACCTCGCTGCCGTTCGACATTCAGTTGGCCGCAGTGCGCTCGATGTGCGGGCTGGAACAGGCCCACATCCTGCGCCCCGGCTACGCCATCGAGTACGACTTCTTCGATCCGCGTGAACTCAAGTCCAGCTTCGAGACACGCTCGATCGCCGGACTGTTCTTTGCCGGCCAGATCAACGGCACCACCGGCTATGAAGAAGCGGCGGCGCAGGGCCTCTACGCCGGGATCAACGCGGCGCGCCAGGCCAAGGGTCAAGCCGCAGTCAGCCTCGGCCGCGACCAGGCCTATCTGGGCGTGCTGGTCGATGACCTGATCACCAAGGGCGTCACCGAGCCCTACCGCATGTTCACCAGCCGGGCCGAATACCGGCTGCAACTGCGCGAGGACAACGCCGACGCCCGCCTGACCGACCTGGGCCGCAGCCTGGGCCTGGTCGACGATGCGCGCTGGAATGCCTTCAGCCGCAAGCGCGACGCGGTTGCGGCACAGATGCAGGCGCTGCGCAGCACCTGGGTCAATCCGGCGCTGTTGGCCGCCGCCGACGCCGAGCGCCTGCTGGGCAAGGCCATCGAGCATGAATACAGCCTGGCCGAACTGCTGCGCCGGCCGGGCGTGCGCTTTGACACGGTTGCCGAGATTTCGCGCCTGGCCAGGCCCGGCCAGCCCGCTGTTTCACGTGAAACATTGGCCGCCGAACTGGGTGACAAGGTCTTGGCCGACACCGTGATCGAGCAGGCGGAAATCATCAGCAAGTACGCCGGCTACATCGACAAACAGGTCGAGGAAGTCGAACGAACGGCACACCATGAGCAGCTCAAATTGCCCGCCGATCTGGACTACAGCAGCGTCACCGCGCTGAGCTATGAGGTGCGGCAGAAGCTGGGGCGGCAGCGCCCCGAAACGCTGGGCCAGGCCTCGCGCATCTCGGGCGTGACGCCGGCCGCCATCTCGCTGCTGTTGGTGCACCTGAAGAAGCGCCGTCTCAGCAGCGTCGCCACGCCTGCCGACCTGCCGGATGCCGCGTGAGCATTCCGGCCAACGACGCCCGCGCCAAGCTCAGGCAAGCCAGCGACACCCTGGCATTGGCATTGACCGACACCGCCATTGAGCAACTGCTCGGCTTTTTGAACCTGCTGCTGCGCTGGACCCAGGTCTACAACCTGACCGCATTGCGCCAACCCGAGCAGGTGCTGAGCCACCACCTGCTGGACTGTCTGGCGGTATTGCCCCCGCTGCGCCGCTGGGCCCATGGCCGGGCGCTGCGGATTCTGGATGTAGGCAGCGGCGGCGGACTGCCCGGCGTGGTGCTGGCGATCGCCGAGCCCGGCTGGCGGCTGGACTGCGTAGACGCGGTGGCGAAGAAGGCTGGCTTCATCCGCCAGGTCGCGGCGGAGCTGGCCCTGCCCCTGCTGCACAGCCACCATGCCAGGGTCGAGGCCATGGTGCCGGACGGGCACGATCTGCTCATATCCAGAGCCTTCGCCTCGCTCGCCGATTTCACAAGATTGACGGCACACATGCTGCCGAACGCAGGCGCCTGGCTGGCGATGAAAGGCCAGCCAAGCCAGGCCGAGCTGGCCGAATTGCCGCCCAGTTTGTCGGTGTTTCACGTGGAACAACTTCAAGTCCCGACGCTGGATGCGCAACGCTGCCTGGTCTGGATCCAGCGAACGCCAAGCGCCTGAGCGACTTGGATCGCAAGGCGCTGGGGCCTGCGGCGATACTCCCGGCACCATGTACAAAGCCTTTTGTATAGCCAATCAAAAGGGCGGCGTCGGCAAGACGACGACCACGGTCAACCTCGCCGCCGGCCTTGCGCAACTGAAGCAGCGGGTGCTGGTGGTCGACCTTGACCCCCAGGGCAACGCGACCATGGGCTCTGGCGTGGACAAGCGGGCCATGCCCCTGTCGGTCTACGACGTGCTGCTGGAAACTGCCAGCATTGCCGAGACGCGACAGCGGTCTGCGCTGGGCGGCTATGACGTGGTCGGCGCCAACCGCGAACTCGCCGGGGCCGAGATTGAACTGGTCGGCCTGCCGCGCCGCCACGAGCGCCTGCGCGACGCCATGCTCGCGGTGCAGGCCGACTACGACGTGGTGCTGATCGACTGCCCGCCATCGCTGAGCCTGCTGACGCTCAATGGCCTGTGCAGCGCCCATGGTGTGCTGGTGCCTATGCAGTGCGAATACTTTGCGCTCGAAGGCCTGTCGGACCTGGTCAACACCATCAAGCAGGTGCACGCCAACCTCAACCGCGATCTTCAGGTGATCGGCCTGCTGCGGGTGATGTTCGATCCGCGCATCACCCTGCAGCAGCAGGTCAGTGAGCAGCTCAAGGCGCACTTCGGCGACAAGCTGTTCAACAGCGTGATCCCACGCAACGTGCGCCTGGCCGAGGCGCCCAGCTATGGCCAGGCCGGGGTGGTGTTCGACCCATCCTCCAAGGGCGCCCTGGCCTACGTCGAATTTGCCCACGAGTTGCTGGCGCGGATAACCCTAACCCCGGCTGCACCGGCTGCGCCGACTGCGCCGACTGCACCGACTGCACAGGCCAGGGCCAGGAAGAAGTGATCCCGGCCCTGCCGCCGGGCATTGACGCGAACCTGCTGTCGCGGGTCGAAGATGCCGGACTGAACGCCAGCGCGCCGCCCCAGCAGCGCTGGGTGGACGGCTGGCTGCTGCGCTTCTGCCCGGGCCAGGCACGGCGGTCGCGCTGCATCCAGCCGGTGGCCGCCGGTCGACTGGGCAATGCCCAACGCCTGGCGCTGTGCGAGGCGGTGTTCGCCGAGGCCAGGCTGCCGCTGCTGGTGCGCATCACGCCCTTCAGCCAGCCCAGCGGGCTGGGCCAGTGGCTGCATGGCCTGGGACTGCAGCGCCTGGACGAATCGCGGGTCATGGTCAGCACCGCGCTGCCCAGCGCCGCGCCGCCGCTGCCGCCTGGCACCCGCCTGGAGGCGGTGGACGCCGCGCGTTATGCCGAGGTGGTGGGCGGCATGCGCGGCTCTACCGCGGCGCAGCGCCTGGGGCATGCCCAGCGCCTGGCGCTGTCGCCGGTGCCGTACCACGGCTGGCTGCTGCGGCGCGTCGACGACGGCCAGATCCTGGCCTGTGCCCAGACCGCCGTTGAAGCCGACATGGTCGGCCTTTACGACGTCTTCACCGCCAGCCAGGCGCGCGGCCAGGGCCTGGCCGGTGTGCTGTGTGCGACGCTGCTGGCTCAGACAGCCTCAGGCGGCGCCAGGCTGGCCTACCTGCAGGTCGGCGCGGACAACGGCAGCGCGATCCGGGTCTACCGCCGGCTCGGCTTCGCCGACGCCTACGGCTACCACTATCTGGCCCGCGACCCGCAGGCCGCCTGATACGGTCTCGCATTCAACGCGCTAACCGCGTTGCTTCGCCTCGCCGTGCCAGTGCACTGTCTTCGGCTTCGCGCCTTGTTATCGCATCGAATACGAAACCGTATGAATCGGAGGCTACAACCCCAGCCCTTCGTCCAGCCCCAGGTGCAGGTTCATGCACTGCACCGCCGCGCCACTGGCGCCCTTGCCGAGGTTGTCGAGCCGGGCCATCAACACCGCCTGGCTGGCATTGGCAAACACGAACAGCTCGCAGCGGTTGCTGCCGTTGCAGGCCTGGACATCGAAGTAGCCGGCGTCGGTCAGCGTCGCCGGGTCGCTGGACAGCGGCATGACGCGGACGAAGCGCTCGTCGGCATAGTGCGCGGCCAGCGCCCGGTGGATCGTGGCCGCATCCGTGCCGCCCCTGAGTTGCGACAGATGTAAGGGCACGCTCACTGCCATGCCCTTGTAAAACCTGGCAATGATGGGCATGAACACCGGCGCCTGGCGCAAGCCGGTGTGGGCCACCATCTCGGGCAGGTGCTTGTGCGCCAGGCCCAGGGCGTACGGCCGCGGGGCCTGCAGCCTGGCATCGGCCGGATCGTCGCCACCGCCTTCGTAGCTGGCGATCATGGCCTTGCCGCCGCCCGAATAGCCGGTGAGCGAGGTCGCACTGAGCAGCAAATCGGCGCCGACGATGCCGGCGTCGAGCAGCGGGCGCAGCAGCAGGACGAAGCCGCTGGCGTGGCAGCCGGGGTTGGCGATGCGCTTGGCGCCACGCAGCGCCCGGCGCTGGCCAGGCGACAGCTCCGGCAGCCCGTAGACCCAGCCCGGTGCCGTGCGGTGGGCGCTGCTGGCGTCGATCACGCAGGTGCCGGGGTTGTCGACCAGGGCCACCGCCTCGCGCGCGGCCGCGTCGGGCAGGCACAGGAAGGCGACATCGGCGGCGTTGAGCAGCCGCGCCCGCTCGGCCGCGTTCTTGCGCAATTCGGGATCGATGCGCAGCACCTCGATGTCGCTGCGGCGGGCCAGCATCTCGTGGATCTGGAGGCCGGTCGTGCCCTCTTGTCCGTCAACGAAGATGCGGTAGGTCATGGCGGATCCTGGTGGCCAGGGCTTGCCCTGGCGGCGGTATCGGGTTGGTGCAAACCCGCGAGTATGCGGCAGGCGCGACCGGCACTGCCGGCGGGCCGCCGCGGCGGCAATCTGGCCGACAATCCCGCCCCTATGGCGACCAAGAAACCCAAGGGCCTGGGGCTGGGCCTGGAGGCACTGCTGGGCCCGCGGGTCAGCGACACCGCCGCCGCGCCCTCGGCCTACCCGACCACGCTCAAGCTCGACCAGTTGCGCGCCGGCAAGTACCAGCCGCGCACCCGCATGGACGAGGGCTCGCTCTACGAACTGGCCGAGAGCATCAAGAGCCAGGGCCTGATGCAGCCCATCCTGGTGCGCCCGCTGGGCCCATCGGACAAGGCTGCGGGTGCCGGTGCCTACGAAATCATCGCCGGTGAGCGGCGCTTCCGTGCCGCCCGTCTGGCCGGTCTGGACGAGGTGCCGGTGCTGGTCCGGGCTGTGGCCGACGAGGCCGCCGCCGTGATGGCGCTGATCGAGAACATCCAGCGCGAGGACCTGAATCCGCTCGAAGAAGCGCAGGGCCTGCAACGCCTGGTCGACGAGTTCAAGCTCACCCATGAGCAGGCGGCGCAGGCGGTCGGGCGCTCGCGCAGTGCCGCCAGCAACCTGCTGCGGCTGCTGAACCTGGCCGCGCCGGTACAGCAGATGCTGCTGGCCGGCGATATGGACATGGGCCATGCCCGGGCACTGCTGCCGCTGGACCCAGCCCAGCAGATCCTCACCGCGACCGAGATCGTGGCCAAGAAGCTGAGCGTGCGCGAGGCCGAGAAGCTGGTCGCCCGCAGCACCACGCTCGGCCGGCAGGCGCCGCTGCTGCGGGCCAAGCCGCAGAAATCTGGCGACGTGCGCCGGCTCGAGGAGCAACTGGCCGACGCGCTGGCGGCCACGGTCGAGATCCGCATCAGCCGCAAGACCCGGCGCGGCGAGCAAGGCGAGGTGGCGATTGCCTTTGCCTCGCTCGACGAGTTGGGCGGCCTGCTCGACAAGCTCGGGATCCGTGAGCGCTGATTTGCCTGATCCGCAGCCTCAGCGCGGATCGGGGCAGACTCGCGCTTCAAGCGCTCAGCCGGCGGCGGGGGCCGCCAGCAGCGTCTTGATCAGCACCAACCGCATCCTTTGCGTGTCCAGCGGCTTGGTCAGGAAGTCGTTCATCCCCGCCTCCAGCGCCTGGGCGCGCTCGGAGACCATCGCTGCGGCGGTCAGGGCGACCACCGGCAGCGCCGTGGCGCTGTAGTCCTGGCGCAGCCGGCGGGTGGCCTCGTAGCCGCTGATGCCGGGCATCTGCACGTCCATCAGCACCAGCGCGAACGGCTGCCCTGCCTGCGCGGCGCGCGCCACCTCGGCCAGCGCGGCGTAGCCGTCACAGGCCTGGGTGACCTGCATCTGCCAGCTCTCGAGCAGCGCCGCAGCGATCAGCATGTTGACCGGGTTGTCCTCGACCAGCAGCACCCGGGCGCCCTGCAGTACCTCGCCCTGCTGGGCCTCCAGCAGCGCGCCGACTTCGGTGTCGCTGGCCGCAGGCAGGGGCAGCTCGGCAAAGAAGCAACTGCCCCGGCCGGGCGCGCTGTCCACCCCCACCGTGCCGCCCATCAGGGTGGCGAGCTGGCGGCATATCGCCAGCCCCAGGCCACTGCCGCCAAAGCGCCGGGTGGTCGATTCGTCACCCTGGGTGAAGGGGTGGAACAGCCTGGCCTGGGTCGCCGGCGCAATCCCCGGCCCGCTGTCCTGAACCTCGAAGCGCAGCATCCCTTCGGCGCCGGTACGGGCCCGCAGCACGATTTCGCCTTGCTCGGTGAACTTGCGCGCATTGGTCAGGTAGTTCGACAGGATCTGCCGCAGGCGCAGGGCGTCGCCGCGCACCGTCGCCGGCAGGCCGCGTTCCAGCTCGGTGCGAAAGCCCAGTCCGCGGTTGTCGGCCAGCGCGGCATGGATCTGGCCGAGGTTCTCCAGCAGCTCGGGCAGGTCGAACGCGGCGGACTCCAGATCGAGCTTGCCGGCCTCGATCTTCGACAGGTCAAGGATGTCGGAGACGATCAAGCCCAGGGTCTGGGCGCTGTCATCGATCTGCGCCAGGTACTGCTCGCGCTTGGCCGGGTCCAGTCCGGGTTGGCGCACCATCCTGACCAGGCCCTGGACCGCGTTCAACGGGGTTCGCTACTCGTGGCTGGTGTTGGCCAGAAAATCGCTCTTGGCTTGGTTGGCGGCCTCGGCGGCGTCGCGGGCACGGGCCAGTTCGATCTCGGCCCGGCGCTGGCTGGTGATGTCTTCGGCGATCCAGATCGTGCCGCCTTGGCTGGGATGCTGCGGATCTATCGCCTTGCCGCGCAGCTTGACCAGGAACGGCGTGCCGTCACGGCGTTCGGTCCAGCGTTCGGTCTGGACCGCCTCGCCCTGGCGCAGGCCCGCCGCCACCTCGTCGCTGTAGGCCTGCGCCTGGGCCGGATCTGGCCAGACCGAATGCGGCTCGCGGCCGACCAACTCGCCAGGCGGCCAGCCGTAGATCTCGTCGAATCGCGGGTTGGCCATGACAAAGCGACCACCCCGGGTCAGGGCGATGCCGACCGACGCATTCGCCAAGATCGCGTCGCGCTCCTGTCGCTCGCGCTGGCTCTGGCTGAGGTCGCGGGCGTTGATCACCAGGTACTGCCGGCCGTCCTGGCTGAAGCGCGAGGCCAGCACCATCAGCGCCTTGACCTCGCCGGAGCGGGTGCGAAATCGCAGACTCATTTCCGCAGCAATTTCGTCAACCGCCAGCGCCCGGACCAGCTTCTCGCGCTCGCCAGCGTCGGCCCAAATGCCCAGCTCCATCGCGCTGCGGCCCACCGCCTCCTCGGCCGACCAACCGCTGAACTGGCTGAAGGCGGCGTTGACGACGATGTAGCGCCCCGTGCTGAGGTCGGTCAGGGTCATCACATCCGGGCTGGTCGAGACCAGGGCACGCAGCCAGGCTTGCGACTGCTGCAGCGCCTGGTCGGCCTGGCGCTGCCGGGTCACATCGCGACCCACCCCCCAATAGCCAAGGAATTGCCCGGACAGGCTGAACCGTGGCTGACCGCTGACCAGCGCGTCCAGCCACTGCCCAGAGGCGTCGCACCAGCGTATTGGCAGGTCGCGCAACGGCTGGCGCACAACCAGCGCCTGACGCAGCGTATTGAGCGCCTCGGCGGTGATTTTTACGTCGTCGACCGCCAACAACTTTTCAGGCCGGGGCCCTGTGATCCGAACGAACTTGCCTTGCAGGTCACGCAGCCAGGCGCCCTTGAGGCGCAGATCGGGGCCGGCCTCCCAATAGGCCTCGGCGGCGATGCTGAGCAAGCCTTGAAAGCGTGACTGGCGCGCCACCGCATCCTCGACATGCGCAGCCAACTGGCGCGCCACCGCCAGACCTGCGGCCACACCGGCGACGACCGACAACAATGTCACCGTCAAGCGCGCCGGCTGCGACGGGCCCGGGCCACTGCCAATCCAGCCCAGCCATTGCGCGGCGCCCAGCGCAATCGACAACGCCGCCGCCATGCCCGCCACCAGCAGACCGTTGCGCCGCGACATGACGGCACAGGCCATGCAACTGATCAGCGCCAGGAAGCCCAGGCCCGGTGCGGCCAGACCCCAACCGTTGGCGGCATTGGCGCTGCCGATCAGCAGCAGCAGCATCAGCAACACGCCCGGGGCCGCGCGTTGCGCGGCTGAGTGCGGCAACCGCAATGCCCGGCCACAGCAGACCGCGCCGACCAGGTAGCCCACCACCAGGGCGCTGCGGGTCCAGCCTGCTTGCGGCGTCGTCAGCCAGACGGACAGCGCCGCGCCGGCCAAGCAGCAGGCCAGGCTGGTTCCAAAGAATGCGCTGGCGATGTGCCCGCGCAACTGCGCCAGTCCATCGTCGGTCGGGGTGTCTGGGTCTTTGTCGGCCATCGTCAAGGCTTCGTCCAAGGGCGCAATTTTCGCAGCCTCGGGGCGTCGGCCATGCCTCCAACAGCGCCGTGTTCCGGGTCTGTCCCGGGTCTGTCCCGGGTTTGGCCCGGGTTTGGCTGTTGGCGCGGCCGCCGCTCAGCCGCGCGCCTGGTTCAGCGCCACCCGGGTCTGGTCGGCGACGGCGCGCGCGGCGTCGGCAAAGTCGCCGCCAGCGCTGGCGTACAGCACCGCCCGCGACGAGCTGACCATCACCGGCCCGGTGGTGGCCGCGCCAGCGAGGCCGCGCCAGCCGGCCCGCACCGTCGCCGCCGCATCGCCGCCCTGCGCGCCTATGCCCGGGATCAGCAGCGGCAGGGTCGGTGCCAGGGCCCGCACCCGGGCGATCTCCTCGGGGTAGGTCGCGCCGACCACCAGGCCCAGCCGGCCGCTGCGGTTCCAGGCCCCGGCGGCCAGCCTGGCGATGCGCTCGTACAAGGCCTCGGCGGGCTGCGCCGAGGTGGCCGCGAGCATCTGCGCCTGCAGGTCGCTGCCGCCGGGGTTGGAGGTGCGGCACAGCAGGATCAGGCCGCGGCCGTCGTAGCGCAACCAGGGCTCCAGCGAATCCAGGCCCATCAACGGCGACAGCGTCACCGCGTCGGCGGCGTAGCGCACAAAGGCCTCGCGGGCGTACTGCTCGGCGGTGGCGCCGATGTCGCCGCGCTTGGCGTCCAGGATCACCGGCACCTGCGGCGCGACCCGGCGGATATGGGCGATCAAACGCTCCAGTTGGTCCTCGGCGGCTTGGGCGGCGAAGTAGGCGATCTGCGGTTTGTAGGCCAGCACCAGGTCGCGGGTGGCATCGACGATGGCCGCGCAGAAGTCGAAGATCCGTGCCGGGTCGTCGCGCCAGGCGCCGGGAAAGCGGGCCGGCTCAGGGTCCAGGCCGACACATAACAGCGAATTGGCGGTTTGCTCGGCGGCCAGCAGACGGGCGCGAAAGTCCATCGTCGGCACCCCTCAAACCGCTGCGGCCAGGCGCGCCGCCAGCCCGGTGTAGCTGGCCGGCGTGAGCGCCAGCAGCCGCGCCTTGTCCGCCTCGGGCAGCGCCAGCTTGGCGACAAAGCCCTGCATCAAGGCGCGGGTCATGGGCTGGCCACGGCTGAAGGCCTTGAGTTGCTCATAGGGCTCGGGCAGGCCGTGGCGGCGCATCACCGTCTGCACCGCCTCGGTCAAGACCTCCCAGGCGGCGTCGAGGTCGGCCGCCAGCGCGGCGGCGTTGAGCTCAAGCTTGTCCAGCCCCTTGGCCAGCGAATCCAGCGCCAGCACGGCGTAGCCCAGCGCCACGCCCATGTTGCGCAGCACCGTCGAGTCGGTCAGGTCGCGCTGCCAGCGGCTGATCGGCAGCTTCTGGCTGAGGTGGCTCAGCAGCGCATTGGCCAGGCCGAAGTTGCCCTCGGCATTCTCGAAATCGATCGGGTTGACCTTGTGCGGCATGGTCGAGGAGCCGACCTCGCCATCCTTGAGCCGCTGCTTGAAATAGCCCAGCGAGATGTAGCCCCAGAGGTCGCGGCAGAGATCGATCAGGATGGTGTCGCAGCGCACCAGCGCGTCGAACAACTCGGCCATGCCGTCGTGCGGCTCGATCTGGGTGGTGTGGGGGTTGAAGGCCAGGCCCAGGCCCTGCTCGACCACGCGGCGGCTGAAGGCCGGCCAATCGATCTCGGGGCAGGCCGCCAGGTGGGCGTTGTAGTTGCCGACCGCGCCATTCATCTTCGCTGGCAGCGGCACGGCGGCGATGCGTTCGCGCGCAGTCTGCAAGCGGGCCACCACGTTGGCCAGTTCCTTGCCGACCGTGGTCGGGCTGGCACTCTGGCCATGGGTGCGGCTGAGCATCGCCACCTCGGCCTGGGCATGGGCCATCGCCCGCAACCTCTCCAGCACCGCGTCCAGGGCCGGCAGCAGCACCTGCTGGCGTGCGGCCTGCAGCATCAGCGCATGGCTGGTGTTGTTGATGTCCTCGCTGGTGCAGGCGAAGTGGACGAACTCGGCCGCCGCCAGCAGTTCGGCATGGCCCTCGAAGCGCGCCTTGAGCCAGTACTCGACCGCCTTGACATCGTGGTTGGTGCGGCGCTCGATGTCCTTGATCGCCTGCGCATCGGCCGGCGAAAAGCCCTGCACCAGGCCGCCCAGCAGCGCCCGCGCGGCCGGCGACAGCGGCTTGAACTCGGCCAGCCCGGCGTCGCTCAGGGCGGTGAACCAGGCCACCTCGACCTGCACCCGGCGGTGCATCAGGCCAAACTCGGACAGCAGCGGCCGCAACGCAGCGACCCGGCTGGCATAGCGACCGTCCAGCGGCGATAAGGCAGTCAAGGCGGACAAGGTCATCGCGGCAGGCCGGTGGCTTCGGGCAAACCCGGATTCTAGGAGCCGGCCGGGGTCGATCAGCGATGATGGCCGCCCGCCCCGGAGCCTGGCCATGCCGCTGCTGATGAACCCACCCACGCCCGAACGCGACCCCGCTGCCGACATCGCCCTGACCGACGCCGAGCGTGCCGCCCGGGTGCAACTGGCCGGCTGCTACCGGGTGTTTGACCTGCTCGGCTGGACCGAGATGATCTTCAACCACATCAGCCTGCGCGTGCCCGGGCCCGGACCCGAGAGCGTCTTCCTGATCAACCCCTTCGGCCTGCATTACAGCGAAGTGAGCGCCTCCAAACTGGTTGCGGTAGACCTGCAGGGCCGCCCGGTCAGGCCCACGCCCTACCCGATCAACCGCGCAGGCTTCGTCACCCATGCGGCGATCCACCGCGCCCTGCCGCAGGCGCATTGCGTGATGCACACCCACACCACCAGCGGCTGCGCGGTGGCCTGCCTCGAAGCCGGGCTGTCGCACGACTCGTTCTATGGCGCGCAGCTCAGTGGCCAGGTGGCCTACCACGACTTCGAGGGCGTCACCGTCAACCTTGACGAGCAGGCGCGGATGGTGGCCGACATCGGCGCCAAGCGCGCCGTGGTCCTGCGCAACCACGGCCTGCTGGCCTGGGGCCATGATCTGCCCAACGCCTTCATGACCCTGTGGACGATGCAACGCGCCTGCGACATCCAGATCGCTGCCGCTGCCGCCGGGCCGACCCGGCGGCTGCCCGCCCAGGTGCTGGCGCAATGCGTGGCCGAGGCCGGGCCGGCCGAGGCGGGCGTCTGCGCGCTGGTGTTTGCCGCCCTGCTGCGCCAGGTCGACGCCCGCGACCCGGGTTACCGCGACTGAAGGCGTGGCCGCCTCAGAGCTCGAACTTCACCCCCTGCGCCAGCGGCAGTTGGCGCGAGTAGTTGACGGTATTGGTGGCCCGGCGCATGTAGTTGCGCCAGGCGTCCGAGCCCGATTCGCGGCCGCCGCCGGTTTCCTTCTCGCCGCCGAAAGCGCCGCCGATTTCGGCGCCCGAGGTGCCGATGTTGACGTTGGCGATGCCGCAGTCGCTGCCGGCGGCCGACATGAAGGCCTCGGCCTCGCGCAGGTCGTTGCTGAAGATCGCCGACGACAGCCCCTGCGGCACGCCGTTGTGCAGGGCGATGGCCTGGTCGAAGTGGTCGTAGCCCAGCACATACAGCACCGGCGCAAAGGTCTCGTGGCAGACGATCTCGGTCTGCGCCGGCATGCTGACCAGGGCCGGCGCGGCGTAGTGGGCCAGGTCGCCGCCGCAGCCCGGCGGCCAACGCCGCTCGCCACCCAGCACCGTGCCGCCCTGGGCCTGCGCGGCGGCCAGGGCGGCCTGCATCGCCTCGAACGCCGCGCCGTCGATCAGCGGCCCGACCAGCACCCCGGCCTGGCGCGGATCGCCCACCCCCAGGCTGGCGCGGGCGCGCTCCAGGCGCTGCAGCAGCTCGGCCTGGATGCTGCTGTGCACGATCACCCGCCGGGTGCTGGTGCAGCGCTGGCCGGCCGTGCCCCAGGCACCGAAGGCGATGCCGCGCAGCGCCAGGTCAAGGTCGGCACTGGGCGCGACGATGACCGCGTTGTTGCCGCCCAACTCCAGCAAGCAGCGGCCAAAGCGCGCCGCCACCCGTGGCGCCACCGCCCGGCCCATGCGGGTCGAGCCGGTGGCCGACAGCAGCGCCACCCGCGGGTCGTCGGCCAGTGCCTGGCCGACCTCGGCCCGGCCGTTGAGGACTTGTGCCAGGCCGCCGGGCGCCGGGATGCCGCCATCGGCGTTGAACTGGCGCAGTGCCATCTCCAGCAGGGCCTGCGTCGCCAGGGCCGTCAGCGGCGTCTTCTCGCTCGGCTTCCAGACCAGCGCATTGCCGCAGACCAGTGCCAGCGCGGCATTCCAGGCCCAGACCGCGACCGGGAAATTGAAGGCGCTGATCACGCCGACCACGCCCAGCGGATGCCACTGCTCCATCATCCGGTGGCCGGGGCGCTCGCTGGCGATGGTCAGGCCGTGCAACTGCCGGCTCAGGCCGACCGCGAAGTCGCAGATGTCGATCATTTCCTGGACTTCGCCCAGCCCCTCGCTGCGGACCTTGCCAGCCTCCAGCGTGACCAGTTCGGCCAACGCCGGCTGGTGTACACGCAGCGTCGCGCCCAGCAGGCGCAGCAGCTCGCCGCGCCGGGGCGCCGGCACCAATCGCCAGGCGAGGAAGGCGGCCTGCGCCTGGCCTATCGCCGCAGCCATGGCCTGCGGCGTGGCGGCATGCACCATCGCCAGGGTCTGGCCATCGATCGGCGAGCGGGCGCGCAGTTCGCCGCCGCTCAGGGCAGCGGCGGGCACGCCCAGGGTGTGGAGCAGGTCGGCAGCGGTCATTCGCGGTTCTCCGGTCGGGGGTCTGTGCGGGGCCAGTCTTCGCCCGCCCGGGCCTATCATGGCGCGGCCCGGCGCAGCAGCGGCCGGGCCAAGGCCAAATGAGTTCAGCACCGGGCACCCGCGCCATGAAAAACAGAACAAGCATGGCGTCCAGCCCGGCCTCGACCCGGCGACGTTTCGTCGGCCAACTTGGCGGGGCGGCGGCCGCGCTGGCCGGCCTGCGTGCCGGCGCGGCCGAGCCGCTGCTGCTGGCCATCAACGAGGGCGCCACCTACCGGGTCAACCCGGTCGAGACGCAGGAGCGATTTCAGGCCATCAGCGACGACCTGGCCAAGCTGCTCAAGACGCCCGTCAAGGCGGTGGCCGTGCCGCGCTACGACGAATTGGTCAAGGGCCTGGCCAACCAGCAGTACGCCATCGCCTATGTGCACCCTGCGCACCACGCGATCCGCGCCATGACGGCCAACGGCTACCGCCTGGCGGCGCTGACCAAGGCCTACACCGAATACCGCGCCTCGGTGTTCGTCAACAAGGATTCGCCAGTCAAGGCATTGGCCGACCTCAGGGGCAAGCGCCTGGGCGCGCCCGACGAGGACTCGATCACCTCGGTGATCCTGCGCGCGACGCTGCGCGACGCCGGCCTGGCGGCGGACGCGGCGGTGAGCTATGTGCGCTACCAAGACGCCGTGCCCTTTATGGTCGAGCACGGCCTGGCGGCGGCCGGCGTCAGCGCCTCGGGCGCGGTGCTCAAGGCCTGGACCGACAAGGGCGGGCGAATCGTCGCCACCAGCAAGCCGGTGCCGATCAAGCAGATGCTGGTCAGCGGCAAGGCGCCGGCCGGCACGCTGGAGCGCGTGAGCGACTACTTCTGCGGCCTGGAAGCCGCCAAGGACGGGCGCAGCCGGTTGGAGGCGATGCGCGTCGCGGGCTTAGTGCCGTTCGACGAGGAGCCGGTCAAGGCGATCGGCAAATGGCTGGGCGTGGCCTGAACCGAGCCCGCCTCAGCCTATGGTCTCGACCCGCCGCGACTGCTGGTAGGCGCTGCCGAAGCGGTTGCGCAGGAACGCCGGCAAGGCCAGTTGCTCCTGGCGGATGAAGCCGCGCTGCGGCAGCGCGCCCTCACGGAACAGGTCCAGCGCCGCACAAATGCCGGCGGCGGTGGTGATCTGGATCGCCGACAGCGGCGCCGCCGGGTCGCGGTCGGCAAAGATTTTGCGCGCGAACACCTCCTGCATGAACTGCCCGGCGCGCATCCCGCTGACGGTGACGAACACCAGCACCACGTCCTGCATCGTGCCCGGCACGCTCTTGCGCAGGATGTCTTTGAGCAGTTCCGGCTCGCGCTTGAGCTGCAAGTCCTCGAGCAGCATCTTCATCAGCGCGCAATGGCCGGGGTAGCGCACGCTCTTGTAGTCGAGGTTGCGGACCCGGCCGGCCAGGGTCTCGCACAGCGTGCCCAGCCCGCCCGAGGTGTTGAAGGCCTCGTACTCGGTGCCGTCGAGCGAGAAATGCTCCAGCCCTTCAAGCGCCAGCAGCTCCAGGCGCTGGCCGTCGTGGATCGCCTCGCAGGGGTGGCAATACTCGTTGATCAGCCCGTCCACGCTCCAGGTCAGGTTGTATTTCAGCGCGTTGGTCGGAAACGCCGGCAGCGCGCCGACCCGCATCTTGACGTCGTGCAGGCTGTCGAAACCCTGGGCCAGGTGGTGGGCGACGATGCCGATGAAGCCCGGCGCCAGCCCGCACTGCGGCATGAAGGCGGTGGCCGCGCCCTCGGCCAGCGCCTGGATCGCCCGCGTCGCCGCCACGTCCTCGGTCAGGTCGAAGTAGTGGCAGGCGCTGTCGCGCGCGGCCTGCGCGGTGGCCGCCGCCAGGTGGTAGGGCAGGGCGTTGACGACCGCATCAAAGCCGCCCGCGGCCACCAGCGCCCGGCGCAGCGCCGCGCCAT
>JANXYH010000040.1 GCA_025350145.1 Burkholderiales bacterium
CCGCGAGGCAGGCCACCGCCGCCGCTGCGCCGGCCTGGGCAAGGCGACCGGCCACGCTGGCCCAGACCACGCCCATGGGGCTGTCTGCCTCCCGCTCTGCGCGGATCGACGCCACGACCAGGCCGACATCGAGGCCGGCCAGTTCGGCCAGGCGCTTGCACATTTCGTCGTCGGGCCTGTTTCGGCCGGTATTCCACCGTCGAACAGTATTTTCGGGTACATCCAATACCCGGGAGAGTTTGTAATTCGATGGAATACCTTGCGCCGATTTGGCGGCCGCGAGTAACCCGCTTGTGGTCAGCATTTAGAACCCCCGCTCATGTTGCACCAGGTGGGAGTCTGCACCTGTACCCAACAGCACGCAAGACCATCTCCGTATGGACCCGTCATTCAATGATGGGTACACTAGCCGGGCGCGCCCGGTCCTTGTTAGCCCCCGCTCCAAGCCGGGCGCGCCTTTGGTTCTGGGTTTTGGAATGGGGGCCAGCCAACGAACGGGGGTTCACAGTGGCCGCTCCAGCAGTACCCATGCACGTGATCCGCTTCACGAACCCTGTGATGCCGGCGCGCGCCATGTACGTCAAGAGGCTCAACCATGGCGGCGGGTTCACCGTCACCAACAAACGTGCGAGGGCGCGCCGCTTCAACCAAACCGAAGCGGCCAAGGCCCTGCACCGCATCCCGCGCGCCATCGAGCAAATGGGCGCCGAGCCCGCCATCGTGGAGGCCGATCAATGATCACCGTGTCCAATCCCTGTCCGCAGGGCCTCGCGTGCATCCTGATCAATGACGTGCCGCGCATTCAACCCCTGGGCGTTGACCTGGTGGTCGACCAGAGCGATGGCCTGGTGCATGTGCTGGTGCCGCTGAGCACCTTGGTGCGCTACGTCTTCCGCCTATCGCTGACCGTCGAGCAGATCGGGCACCTGGTGGCCGAGCTGGCCGAAGCCGCGGAGCTGGTGGCCGAGATCGACGCCACGCCCATCGAGCTAAATGCGCCATGACCGCCGCCATGATCACCATAAGCGCCTGCACCAGCGCCATCGGCCTGGGGTTCATGTGCCGCGCCAACCTGGCCGGCTGGTTCGTGCTGCTGTACCTGGCCGGCATGGTGTCGCTGGCCGGCTGGGCGTTCCTGCCTGACGAACCCGCGTGCGGCTGCGCGTGCCAATGCCGCCGCGCCGGCCGTTGACCGACGCGGCGAGCTGCGCCACGTGGGCGCCATCCCCACGGCCGAGATGACGCCGTGAAGCAGGTCGCCGCCTTCGCCTTCAATCGCCCGACAGCGGCCTGGCTGCTGGTCACCGACCACGAGTGGCGCCAGCTGGGCGGGCTCGAGGCCTGGGTGACCAGGCTGTTCCTTGTGCTGCTGGCCTGCAGCGACTTCCGCACCGGCCACGGCCGCACCGGCTACGGCGAGCTGATCACCAGCCTCACGCCTGACCAGCCAGAGCGTGGGCCGCGCCTGTGGGCACCGTCGCGCGACGACGTGAAGGCCTCGATCCGCAAGCTCGAGGCGCTGCTCTTGGTGGCCGTGGACAAGACCGCCAGCGACCGCCGAAAAGCCATTTTTTTTCACGTGCCGCCCAGGACGCGCGCAAGCATGCCCGCTAGAAAACTACCCCCTGAACTCGCCCCCTCCGTTTCCCAGGAGAAAAGGGCGAAACTCCCCCCCTCAACTCCCCCCCTGGTATCAGAGAAGAATTCATATCCCCTACCCCTTGTGGACAACAAGTTATCCACAGCAGCCAGGCAAGGCCTGCAAGACCTCAAAGCGCTTCGCGTCAAGCTCGCTGGCCACGCAGCGCGGGGGTAGGAATAGAGCCCCCAAGGGGGCTAGAACATGGCCCGCTGCGCGGGCACGCCCCCCAGGGCTGCGCCCTCGGTATCGCCTGGAGCGATCCCTCACCCCGAACAGCCGAAGACCATCAATGGATGGACGAAGCGGCGCCGCCGTGCCGCTGGCGCTGGCCGCAGCTGCCCGATGCGCCGCTGAAAGGCGAATACCGCTTCCAGGGTGAACAGCCAACAGCCAAACAGCCGAAAACCAACGCCACCAGATCGGCCGGACCGAGTCGAAGGCGCCGGCAAGGGCCAGAACGGCACCCAGGAGCGATTTTTCGGGGGCGGCGGCTACCTGGGCTTGGGCAGAAGGGCAAAAGCCGCTCTGCGGGGCTTTAGCGCCAGTGTTCGACCTTCAGGCCGGGCACGCGGTCAAAGTCCCGGTCTCGGGTGGCAACGGTCAGATCCCATTGCAGCGCCGTGGCCGCGATCAGCGCATCCATCGCGCCGAGCTGCACGCCGCGTTTGGCGGTCTCGCGGACGATGCGGGCCGCCTGGCTGGCGATGCCGTCTGTGACCAGTTCGGTCAGGATCAGCTTGAGGAACTGGTCCCACCGGGCGCGCCGCCGCCTGACGTTCGGCGAGCGGTCGAACTGCCCGACCTCAACCTCGAAGATGGTGATCGCGCTGACGTGGACGTCGCGCTGTTCGAAGCGCTGCAGGTTGGCCGCGCATACAGCCCAGCCGGTGCCTACTTCGACCAGCTCGATGACAACCGAGGTGTCAAGCAGGATCAACCTTGCGGCCGCATCTTGACGTTGAACGGGCGCCCGATCTTGTAGGGGCCGAGCTTGGCCACCTCGCCGATGGCGCGCACCAGCTCGAAGCCGGGCGACCCGCGCGCAGCCTCAACCGAGGCGTCGATCTTGGCAATCGAAGCCTGCGACTTGTGACCCCGTGGCGCGGGCTGCGGTTTCTTCGGCTGGTCCATGGGCGCGATTTTAGGCCGCAACCACAGTACCCGGGATGTGCCAAACTCCCGGCCGGACGCGGGGGCGCCAACCGAGGCTTGCCATATGCCCGAACGCACCGCACGCACCCCCCGCACCATCGCGGCCGACGCCCGCGCCCAGATCGACGACGCCGCCGACGCGTATGTCGCGGTCAACCTCACGGAGCTGGTGCTGACCATGGCGGAGTTCATGGACGCGCTGGCCGCGACCTTGCCGCCGGACCCGCCGGCTGACCCTGCCACGCCGGTCGCAACCGGGGGCTGACCAGGTGGCCACCGCCGCCCGCGACAACGAGATCGGGCGGTGTCGGTGCCCGGTGTGCAACTCGCAGGCCGCCCGGCTGCGGATCAGCGCGCGTCACCTGGCCTACATCACCTGCGACGGTTGCCACACGCAGGCGTTCGCGCGGGGTGACCAGGCGGATGCACTGATGCGCGGCATGCACCTGCCCGAGCAGGCCACTGCACCGAAACCGCCGCCCGACAAGCACCTGCAGGCGCCCGTCGCCGCCGCTGCAGCAGCAGCAGCGCACCCGGCACCGGCGCGCCGGCCGAGCTGGGGCTTTGGGGGCTTGACATGAGCGACGGCACGCCAGGCGACCAGGCCGATGGCGCCGACTTTGCCGACCTCGAGGCGCAGGCCGCAGCGATCGAGGGCCCGGCCGCAGCAGCAGCGCCCGGCGCTCTGGCCCAAGGTGCGCCGACAGTCGATCCGGTCGCGGTCGCCGCAGAAGCGGCCGAGCTGGCCGGCGCGCTGCAACTGGCGCGGCTGCTGGTCAGGCCGATGTTCGGCTGGTGGCCGGACTTCGGCACCGTGTGGAGCGATGCGCAGATTCGCCAGATCGCGCAGGCCGGCGCCGAGGTCTGCATCAAGCATGGCTGGACGATGGGCGACCTGATGGCCAAGTGGGGGCCTTATGTCGGCCTGGCGCTGGCCACCGCGCCGCCGTGCGTCGCAACGTACCAGGCCATCGGTGCGCACAAGGCGTCGCTGGCGGCCCAGGCGCGCCAGGCCAAGGCCAGCGCCGCCGGCGCTGCCGCCAGTGGCGAGCCTCAGTAACGCCAACCGCCCGGACATCCGGGCCTACATCGGCGCCACCGGCTCGGGCAAGGGCGTCAGCATTCGCGCCCACCTGCGCCAGGCCAGGCCGGCGCGGCTGCTGGTGTGGGACCCGCTGGCCGAGTACGCCGACTTTGCACGCGCCGTGCACGCCCTGCCCGAGCTGGTGCGGGCCGTGGCCAAGGCCGGTGCCGGCCGGGTGGCGATCGCCTACACGCCCAGGCCGGGTACCGACTACCGCGCCGCCTTTGAGCTGTTCTGTGCGCTGGCGTTTCGCCTGGGCGCCTGCACGGTGCTGGTCGAGGAGCTGGGCGAAGTGACTTCGCCGAGCTGGGCGCCGCTGTCCTGGCGCAAGCTGACCACGCAGGGCCGACATGCCGGGCTGTCGATCATCGCCGCCAGCCAGCGCCCGGCGCAGGTGGACAAGAACTTTTTGGGGGGCTGCACCTACATCCGCTGCTTCACCCTGCGCTACCCGCAGGACCGCGCCGCGATGGCCGGGGCGATGGATGTACCGCTGGCCAGGATCGCCGAGCTGGCGACGGTTGAGGACGACAAGGGCGCCGTGATGACCTACATCGAGCGCGACTTTCGGGCCGGGTGGACCAAAACCCACACCGAGCGCATCAAGCGCCGGGCCTAGCAACGTCGCACCTACGTACAGGGCCAAGGGCTTGCGACGTACCGGCCTGGCGGCTTGCAATGGGCGCCTTCGTCCATCCACCATTGCAAGGACTTGCCATGACTGCCCACCTCAAGAACGCGGCGATCACCACCGCCATCGTGCTGGCCACCATCTACGTGCTGCGCCAGGTGCCCGGCGCCAAGGATGTGGTGAACCAGGCGCTGCACGGCTGATCGCCGCACCGACACCCCATCACTCAGGACCCACCCCATGCGCTGCATTCGCCTTCCGGCCGTCCAGAACGTCAACACCGGCAACCGCGCCTCGCTGCGGATGCCGCTGGGCTACGTCTACGAGAAGATTTACCTGATCCTGGGCACCAACATCCTGCAGTCCCTCATCACGAACATCGTGATGCGGATCAACAACAAGGAATTCATCCGCTGGAACTCTGCCGCCGACATGCAGGCGATGCTGAGCTACAAGACCAACGCCAGTGGCACCAGTTACCTGATCTTTGACTTCACCGAGCGCTTCGCCCGCGACGAAGTGGCCATGAAGCTGGGCACCATCGCCGCTACCGATGTCGCCGGGGTGCAGGACTTCACGATTGAGTTCGACCTGGGCGTTTACACCCAGGTTGCGGCCAGCACGATCGTGGCGTTTGCCGACGTGGAGGCGCCCAGCGCCAACCCGATCATCAACCGGGTTCAGGTGCAGCAGAAGACCATTGCCGCAGCCGCCACCGAGCAGATTTTCCTGCCCTTCGGGATGAACGGCTACCAGGTCAAGCGGGTGATGATCAAGCACGCGAACATCACCAGCATCCGGGTGCGCCGCGATGGCGTGGACTTCTTCGAAGACCTGCCGCTGGCGCTGATGAACCAGCGCTTGACCGACTTCGGCCGGGTGCCCCAGGCGGGCTACTTCATGATGGACTTCATGCCCGACACGCTTCAGAGCAACGCCTTCAACACGGCCCAGGTGTCCGTGGGTGGCAAGCCGGTGCCGGTGGCCAACCTCGACATCCGTGTCACCACGTCGGCAGCCGACACGCTCACGGTCTACACCGAGAGCTACAGCCTGAACTCGCAACTGTGATGCCAGGCCCGGCCAGGCCAGACCGGGGCTGACCTGGTCGAACCTGGCCAGGCCCACCGAGGACACGACAAATGGACGCAGGCGAAACCGACGACAACGGCGACCCCATCGCCACCACGAACCGGATCACGCTGACCGATTCGGACCTGGCCGAGTGGCGCAAGATGCAGGTCTACACGCCCAGCACCGACGCGACCAGCAACGATGCTTGGTGGCAGAACCTGATCAAGTTCGGCATCAGCAAGGCCATCGACAACACCCTGCCCGGGCAGCAGGCCAGCGGCATCCAGGGCAACACCAAGCCCGGCTCGTTCGCCGGCCAGAACGGTCGGACCTACGACCAGCGCGGCAGCCAGGCCGCACCGCCGACGCCGGCCGGCGTGGTCAACGTCAACCAGGCCGCGCAGTCGCTTGGCGGCTGGCCGGTGGTGCTGTTGGCCGGCGCGGCCATCTTGCTGTTTGCGCTCCACAAGGGCTGACCCATGACCGACGGCGCCGCAGATGTGGGCGGGCTGGCCGGCGGCGGCCTGGGCTCGATGTTCGGGCCGATAGGCACCGCGTTCGGTTCGTCGCTCGGCAAAGGCCTTGGGGCCGCCCTCGGGGGCGACTCTGGCGGGCCGCTGGTGTCTTCGGCCAGCGCAGCCACGTATGGCACCACGCTGGGAAACACCGGCTGGTCGATCAACTTCGGCGCCGGCAACCAGACCGCCACGCCCACCAGCACCAGCAATGCCCAGTATCCGGTCGACCGCCAGGCGAATCCGCTGGGCACGAGCCTGGCGCCGGTTCAGGCCGGCCTGGGGCTTCCGCCCTGGGCGACTGTGGCGCTGCTGGTTGTGATCGGCTGGAAGATCTTCAAGGGCAAGCTGGCATGACCCCGATTACCGCCATCGAGGCCGCCGAGCGCCTGGCCGGCTGCGAGTCGCTGGATCCGCGCGGGCTGACGACCGCGGCCGACATTCCGGCCATGTGCCAGGCCGGGCAGTGCTTCGACATCGAGGGCGGCGCTGTGGTGCTGGCCGAGCTGGGCGATTGCCTGTGGATCGACGCGATGCGCGGGCATGCCGAGCATGACCTGACCGACGCCGCCAATTGGCAAATCACCGAGCATGCCCAGCGCCAGGGACTGCGCCGCATCGGCCTGCAAACCGGCCGCTCCGGACTGGTGCGAAAGCTCCAAGCGCGCGGCTTTGTGGTCACTGGTTGGATCATGCAAAAGGCCATCGCATGCACTGGCTGAGCTTCTGGCGTGCGCTCTTTTGCTTTGCAATCGCGCCGCTGTTCTTTGGCGGCAGGAAGAGCAGCAGCAGCCAATCCGCCACCACCACCAACCAGGCCGACAACCGCGTGGTGCTGGGCAACAACGCCACTCAGGTGGGCCAGTCCGGCAGCATCGCCAGCAACGCCAACAACACCACCACCACCACCTACAACGCGTTCGATCCCGGCGCCATAGAACTGGCCGACCATTCGGCGCGCCTGACCGCAGGCCTGCAGCAGGCCATCGCAGAGAGCCAGGGCGACACCGTTACCGCCATCGCCAAGTTCGGCAGCAACGCGATCACCACGCAGGCGCAGGCCGCGACCGACCTCTACGCCACCGGCAGCGCCGAGGCCGGCAAGGCTTGGGGCCATACCGTGGACGTGGCGGGCGAGCTGCTCGACCGGCTGATGACCACCACGGCCGGCGTCAGCGCATCGGCGCAGTCCGTCGCCGCGAACGCCATCCAGGCCTACGCACCGAGCGCCCAACCAGTAGCGCAGGCGCCCGGCTTCAGCGTGCCCATGATTGCCATCGCCTGCGCCGCCGGCCTGGCGCTACTGCTCGTTGTGACCCGTACCTGAGACCGCCACATGCAGCAACTCATCATCGCGCTCGGCACCACCGAAACCAAGGTGTTCGACAGCGCCGGCGCCTACTTCGAGATCATCGACTCGACCGGCGCGATCAGCGTCAACTTCTACGACCGCAACGGCTCGAGGACCAAAGACCTCGAACTGAATGCGGTCCTGTCCGGGACCTACGTCAGCGGCCCGTTTGTGCGCTTCGAGATCACCAACACCTATGGCGTGGCGCAGAACGTCACCATCCTTTACGGCGCCGGCAATGGCGGATCGCGCCGCTCGCCTGGCACGGTGCGCGTGATCGACCAGTCGCGCGACCTGACAAACGCGGGTTCCCAATACCTGGCGCTGTGTCCGGTAGCAGCCAACGCCGGCCTGTTCAGCATCGCGGGCCTGCGCGCAGTCACGAAGAACGTCTACATCAAGCGGCTGCAGATCATGGCCAGCCTGGCCGGGCAGGTGAGCATGTGGGCCTGCAACGGCGACCCGACGAACAACGCGGCCAACTACGCCAACGCCACAGCGCCCAAACTCGTTGGCCAGGCGCTGGGCGTGACGCGGGGATTGCGCGGCTATGCGGCAGGGGCGGCGCCGACATCGATCGAGCTTCCGGGGGTCACAAACTACGGTCAGCTTCTGCTGTCGGCCAACACGCCGACCGAGGTGCTGTTGACCAGTCCGATCGCGCTGCAAAGCGCGGGCGGCTATGGCTTTTGCATCAGCAGTTCGGCTGTGAATACGCAACTCATCCTGTACGCCGACCTTGAGGAAAACGTGCTGTGAGGGGGCTCATCGTCGCGGCTCTGGCGGTCGGCCTGGTGGCTGTGCTGGGCTGGGCGCATGCGCGCGCCCTCGACCAGCTGGACAACACCGCGCCCGAGATCGGCTCCGATCAGACGGGGCAGGGCGAGCAAGC
>JANXYH010000125.1 GCA_025350145.1 Burkholderiales bacterium
GGTCCAGCAACCCGTCTGCGCTGTGCGCTGGGCTTGAATTCGGGGCTTACGCGGGTGCATGGGATTGCCTCTCAGCCTCTGACACGACACCCCCCAAGGAGTCCACGCCCATGCCCACCTTGACGATCAACGGCCAGCCGCGCCAGACCGATGCCGAGCCGGCGATGCCGCTGCTGTGGCTGCTGCGCGACGAGCTCGGCCTGACCGGCACCAAGTTCGGCTGCGGCATCGGCGCCTGCGGCGCCTGCACGGTGGACGTGGACGGGGTGGCGATGCGCGCCTGCATCACCCCCTGGTCGGCGGTGGCCGACCGGCCGATCCGCACCATCGAGGGCGCCGCCGATGCCGCCGTGGCGGCGGTGCAGGCTGCCTGGGTGGCGGGCCAGGTGCCGCAATGCGGCTACTGCCAGAGCGGCATGATCCTGGCCAGCGCCGCCCTGCTGCGCCGCAACCCGGCGCCCAGCGACGCCGAGATCGACGCCGCAATCACCAACCTCTGCCGCTGCGGCACCTATGGCCGGGTCAGGCCGGCGTTGCACGCGGCTGCCAAGGCGCTGGGTGGTGCGGCTGCCAAGGCGCTCGATGTTGCTGCGGCGAAGGCGCTGGGTGGTGCGGCTGCCAAGGCGACCGGGGGTGCCGCATGAGCCAAACCCAGGGCGTTGCCGCCACGCTCCAGCGGCGCGGCTTTCTGCTCGCCGGCATGGCCGCCGGCGGTGGCCTGTTGGTCGGCTGCGGCGCCCCGGCGCCACAGTCGCGGCTGGGCACGGCGGCACAGTTCAACCCCGAGGGTGACCAGATCGGCCTCAACGGCTGGGTCAAGATCAGCCCCGACGGGGTGGTCAGCGTGGCCGTGCCGCGCGCCGAGATGGGCCAGGGCGTGCACACCGCGTTGGCGATGCTGGTGGCCGAGGAACTGGACGCCGACTGGGCGCTGGTGCGCGCCGAGGCCGCGCCGGTGGCGCGCATCTACGCCAACCCGGCGCTGATGCTCAACGTCGTGCCGTTTTTGTCCGACGACGACGGCCTGGTCGCGCGCCTGGCGCGGGCCTCGATGCAGCGGCTCGGCTACTGGTTGTCGCTGCAGGTCACCGGCGGCTCGTCCAGCGTGCGCGATGCCTGGGAGCCGATGCGCCTGGCCGGTGCCTCGGCACGCGCCATGCTGGTCCAGGCCGCTGCCGAGCAATGGGCTGTGCCGCCGGGCAGTTGCTCCGTGGCCAAGGGCCGGGTCAGCCACGCCGCCAGCCGGCGCCAGGCCAGCTTCGGCGCGCTCGCCAGCGCCGCCGCCAAGCTGGCCCCGCCCAGCGAGGTGGCGCTGAAATCGCCCAAGGCCTTCAAACTCATAGGCACCGCAGTGCCACGCCTGGACATCCCCGCCAAGACCACCGGCGCGGCGCAGTTCGGCATCGACGTGCGCCCGCCCGGCCTGCTCTATGCCGCGATCCGCCAGTGCCCGGTGTTCGGCGGCAGCCTGCGCGGCTTCAATGCCGGCGCGGCCCGGTCGGCGCGCGGCATAAAAGACGTGTTCGGCCTGGGCAACACCGCCGTGGTGGTGCTGGCCGACAGCTACTGGCGCGCCAAGACCGCCCTGGCCGGGGTCGAAATCGACTGGGACGAAGGCGCCCACGCGGCGCTCGATTCAGCCGCGATCAGCTCTAACCTGCGCCGCGCGCTAGACGAATCCAGCGGCACCGGCTTTCGCAGCCAGGGCGACGCGGCGGCGGTGCTGGCCGGCGCCGCGCAGCGCATTGAGGCCGAGTACGAAGTCCCCTTCCTGGCCCACGCCGCGCTCGAGCCGGTCAACTGCACGGCCCAGTTCAAGGACGGCAAGCTGAGCCTCTGGTGCGCCACCCAGGTGCCCTCGCTGGCACGCTGGAAGGCGGCCCAGGCGGCCGGCATCAGCACCGACGCGGTGACCCTGCACCTGCCCTACCTGGGCGGCGGTTTCGGCCGGCGCCTGGAGACCGACATGGTCGAGCAGGCGGTGGCGATCGCCCTGCGCAGCCAGGGCGCGCCGGTCAAGCTGGTCTGGAGCCGCGAAGAAGACATGCAGCACGACATGTACCGCCCGGCGGCGGTGGCCCGGTTCACGGCCGCGCTGGACGCCAGCGGCGCACCACTGGCCTGGCTCAACAAAGTCGCCGCGCCATCGATCGGCCTGGGCACCATGAGCCGGTTGCTGCCCGCCCTGGCGATGGACATGCCCGACAAGAACCAGATCGAGGGTGCCTTCGACCTGGCCTACGCGGTGCCCAACCTCAGCGTGCGCCAACTGCGGGTGGCCACGCCGGTGCCGGTCGGCTCCTGGCGCAGCGTCGGCCATTCCTACAACGCCTTCTTCACCGAGTGCTTCATCGACGAACTGGCGCAGTCCGCCAAGCAGGACGCGGTGGCCTACCGCCGCCGCCTGCTCGACGCCCACCCGCGCCACCAGGCGGTGCTGGACCTGGCCGCCAAACAGGCCGGCTGGGGCAGCGCCCTGCCCGCGGGCCGCGCCCGTGGCGTGGCCCTGCACGAGAGCTTTGCGGCGATCTGCGCCCAGGTCGCCGAGGTCTCGGTCGAAGACGGCCAAGCGCGCGTGCACCGCATCGTCTGCGCCATCGACTGCGGCAGCGTCGTCAACCCCGACACCGTCGCCGCCCAGGTCCACAGCGCCATCGTCTTCGGCCTGACAGCGGCCCTGTACGGCGAAATCAGCATCGCCAAGGGCCGGGTAGTGCAGAGCAACTTCGGCGACTATCGGCTGCTGGGCCTGGCCGCCATGCCGCAGATCGATGTCCACATCGTCGCCAGCGCCCTGCCCCCAGGCGGCGTCGGCGAGCCAGCCACCCCGCCGGTAGCGCCGGCGGTGGCCAACGCTTTGGCGGCGCTGACCGGGCAGCGGCTGCGGCGGTTGCCGCTGCGGCTGGTGGGCTGACGCGCTGGCGCAGTCAGGCGGTTACCCCTGGCGGCGACGTTTGCACCCTGGCGCGATGGACTGTTGTCCTGGCACGGCGGCACCAACCGGTCGGGCTTGCCCCTGGCGTCGCGCACCTGCGCCCGCATGCGGGCGCCGCGTCCACACCGTTCACGCTGACGATGGCGGGCAGCCGGCTGACCTTGGGCGCACGGATCAAGGCCGGCATCGTCCAGGGCTTGCGCGACACATGCTGGATAAAAAGAAACTTCAAGCCGTAGAGATCCGGATGGTCTGCCATGGTCCTCGCCCCCGCGTTAGCTTGCACCCGTTCGCACGCCAGGATCGTCGGCGCGGATGGGGACCATACTTCCAGGGAGTGGCCTTGAGGCGCGCTCCGCGCAGCGACATCATTCAACGGTAAGACATACACACTCTCTGGAGAGAAGATTTATGGCCAGCTTCCGCATTCCAGGCCCGCTGGTGTGTGAGCAACTCGCCCGCGATAGATGACGGCACGCTCGTGCGTTGGTGTACGCCGCCACCCGGCCCAATCTGCACAGCGCCTCCAGCTTCAGCGTCTCGCCAATGGCACCACTACTCCCGGGGCGACGGCTTTGCAGCTTCGGCATTGACGATGTCACCGGAGGCGGTGGCCCTGCTGCAGGCCATCGAAAGGCTGCGCTTGAAGCCCTATGATGATCAGACTGGCAAGGACACAGCAAATTGGGTCAAAGGGGCCACCATCGGGTACGGTCACCTTATTTCCAGAGCCGAATGGACTTCGTATGTCGCCGGCATCACTGCGATACAGGCAGATTCACTCTTCAAATCAGACGCAGAGCCTTTCGAGCGCGCCGTGGGAGAAGCGATATCCGTTGGCGTGCAACAGCATCAATTCGACGCCATGGTCATCCTGGCCTTCAATATCGGAGCTCAGGGTTTTCGCGACTCGACAGTGGCCAAACTCATCAATGGCTCGAATTCCCAGGCGGGTCAATCGTCGCTCGAGGTCGCCTGGAAGTCTTGGAACAAATCACAAGGTGATGTCAACCAGGGGCTGGCCAACCGACGTGCGGCCGAGTGGCGCATCTACACAAGTGCAATCTATGGGCTTTGGTGATCGCCTTATGCAAACTCGACTGCTGCTGGCCGCGATACTGCTCAGCTTCTCAGGCTTGCCAATAGATGCTTATGCAATTGATAACCCTGATGCTCCCGACAGGGTGGCGGCCTTCCAGCGTCGCGCTGCACCACTCGAGAAACGGCTCGCTGATACAGACGGTGGCAGCGCGTCGATTCATGCCGGGCAGACTTATTCAGATTTTCTCGAAAAGGCGCTGAATGCCGCTTATCGGGAACTGCTTACCAAGCTGCAAGGTCCAGCCCGCGCAGCGCTTGTCGAGTCGCAGCAAAAGTGGCTGCGCTTTCGAGAATCAGAAGACCGGTTCATCGCTCAGCACTGGACTTACGAGCGGAACGGCAGCTCTGCAACCTTGTCAGTCGCATCGTATCGAATCACGATTGCAAAGGACCGGATTATGCAATTACTGCGCTACACCGCCGAATACCCATGATGTCCGGCGCGCTTTGTACCTCCAAACACTGCTGCGCCCGCAGCCAATGAGCCGAGCGCTGGAGGACGGCGATCCTGCCGTCGTCGCCGCAGCGCTGGGCGACATTGCCCGAGCCAAAGGTATGACCCAAGTCGCACGCGATGCCGGCCTCGGTCGCGAGAGTCTGTACAAGGCACTGTCTCCCGCCGGCAATCCCGAATTCGCCACCATTCTCAAAGTCGTCGCGGCCCTGGGCCTGCAACTCCACGCCACACCCGCGCCCACGCGCCTGCCTGCCGTGCAGCGCTGAGTACCGCGCATCCGGCCCTCCCAGGCTCAGGGACGCCTACCGCGCACTGGGGCACGATCCACAGAATCCAGCAGTCGTTGTATCCGGTACCATCATTTGGTACCGTGCGCGCTGTGAAGCGCGCCCACCCGAAGACACTTGAATCTGTCTTCGCTCATCCGACCAGCGCGAACATCGCCTGGAAGGACTTGGCAGCACTGCTGACGGGGCTTGGCGAAGATGTCACTGGGCGTGAAGGCAGTCGGGTCGCCGTCGTGCCCATCGTGCCCATCGTGCCCATCGTGCTATTGAGCGAGCTGCGCGTCTTCCACAGGCCGCAGCCATCGCCAAAGACCGACAAGGCTGCAGTCGTGTCTGTGAGGAAATGGCTTGAGCAACATGGAGCGAGGCCATGAACGTGATGACGGACGACGGATACAACGCAAAGATCGAATATGACCCCGAGATTGACATGTTAAGGGGGGAGATTCTTGGCCTCACCGGCGGCGCCGACTTTCATGGCAAAACGCCAATGAAACTCAGGGCTGAATTCAAAAAATCCTTGGCGGTCTTCCTTGAGGTCTGCAAGGAGAAGGGCATCGAACCCCGGCGCAACTACTCCGGGAAGTTCAACCTTCGCATTCCTCCGGAACGGCATGAGAAGCTCGCCATAGCCGCCCAGGCCGAAGGCAAGAGCATCAACACCTTGGCCCAAGTGGCACTCGCCAAAGCCCTTGCCGCCTGACGCCACTTTCAAGAGTCCGCACGGCTACAGCACTATGTCGGTTCAACACGGGGTGCAACACCCTCGGCACCTGGCAGGCCAGGGACATCGCCAAGGCCCTTGGGCTCAGTCGAAAGTTGATGGAGTGAAGGTCATGACCAAAGCCAAAGCAGTCGCGACACCCGTAAAGCTTATGACCGCGCCTTACGACGTGACCGAGCACCTGCTAACCCCCGAGGACATGGCGGCCTACCTCGATGCCTGGTTCAAGGAGGCGCCGAACGACGCCGCCGGGATCGGGCGGGCAGTCGGTGACATCGCCTGCGCCAAGGGCATGACCCAGGTGGCCAAGAAAGTTGGCATGCGCTCGACAGACCGTATCCATGCAGATACAATCACGCATGTATCTGATCCAGGAGACCGATGAGTTCCGCGCTTGGCTCGACGGTTTGAAGGACCAGAAGGCGCAGGTTCGGATCGCTGCCCGCCTTCGCAGCGTCGGCGCCGGAAATCTCGGCGACTGGAGTCCGATCGCAGGTCCGCTGGCCGAACTCCGAATCCACTTCGGCCCGGGGTATCGCATCTATTTCACCCGGCGAGCAAGTGTCGTGATCGTCCTGCTCTGCGGTGGTGCGAAGGGCTCGCAGCAGCGGGACATTCGCCGCGCCGCAACGATCTTGTCTGAACTGGAGGACACCGATGACCAAAGCTAGGCCAGTGCGCAAGCTTCATCCATTCGACGCGGCGCGCTATCTCAGCGACGACACAGCGGTCGCCGAGTACCTGTCCGCCATCCTTGAGGAGGGCGACACTGAGCTCCTACTCCTGGCCCTGGGCGACATCGCCCGCGCGAAGGGCATGAGCCAGATCGCCAAAGACTCAGGGCTGGGCCGGGAAAGCCTTTACAAGGCGTTGGCTCCCGGTGCAAAACCTCGGTTCGACACCGTACTCAAGGTCGCCAAGGCGCTGGGCGTGACGTTCAGCGCACAGCCGGCGCAGCCCGGCGCATGAGGATCAAGGGCAGATTGCCCGCTGCAGCGCAGCAGCGACTGTCCCCCAACACGGCTTAGGCCAGCCAGCCGCCCGGGTCGAACCCGATGCGCCACCGCGCCGGCCTGGGTTAGCGTTGTCCGCTGCCGCACCTCAACGCCAATGCCATGACCCCATCCCATCCGCAGCGCGCCATCGGCCTGCTAGTCGCCGCCGCTGCCATCGCCCTGGTCAGCACCGCCGCCGCTGCCCGCGTCACCCGCATCGTCATCGACGAACGCGTCGCCCTGGCGCCGGCGCCGGGCTCGGTGATCGCCTACGAGCAGGTCTTTGGCCGGGCCTTTGGTGAACTCGACCCGGCCCTGCCGGGCAACGCCATCATCCAGGACATTGCCTTGGGCCGGGAGGCCGATGGCCGGGCGCGCTATGTCGCCAGCTTTCAGATCGTCAAGCCGCTGGACCTGGCCAAGGCCAGCGGGCTGATGTGGCACGACGTGCCGAACCGGGGCAACTTCTTCGGCCCGGCGCCGCAGGAGTTGGCCGCCGGCGACGTGCTGCTGGCCAGCGCCTGGCAGGGCGACAACGCCGGCAACACGGCGGTCAAGACCAGCATGCAGGCCGACGGCAAACACTGGCTGCAACTGCCGGTGGCCAGGCGGCCTGATGGCGGCGCCGTCAGCGGGCTGGTGCTGGGCCGGATCGTCAACCGCAGCGGGCCGGATTCGCAGCCGCTGATCGTCCAGACCAACCCAGTGCCGTACAAGCCGGTCTCGCTGGACACTGCGCAGGCGCGGCTGGTGTCGCGCGACTTTGAGTCCACCGACGGCCAGGTCCGCGGCGAGCAGGAGATCAAGTCCGGCGACTGGGCCTGGGCCAAATGTTCGGCCGGCAACCCCTTCCCCGGCGCGCCCGATGCCACGCAGATCTGCCTGAAGTCGGGCTTCGACGCCGCCAAGCTCTACCAGGTGGTCTTCACCGCCCAGGACCCCTATGTGCTGGGCATGGGCTTTGCAGCCTGGCGCGATGTCGGCCAGTTCTTCAAGACCGCCGCCAAGGACGACGCCGGTACCGCCAACCCCTTGGCGATCGACGGCAAACTGGTGCTCAGCCACAGCATTGGCCGGGGGGTGTCGCAATCGGGCAACTTCCTGCGCGGCTGGCTGCACCTGGGCTTCAACCGCGGCGAGAACGGCCAGGCGGTACACGACGGGCTGTGGCCGATCATTGCCGGGCGGCGGATCGCGTTGAACTTTCGTTGGGCCCAGCCCGACGGGGTGCTGGAGCTGTACCAGGCCGGCAGCGAGGGGCCGCAATGGTGGCTGCCCGCGCCCGACCCGGTGCGCGGCGGCCCGCCCGGCGGCATCCTTGACCGCTGCACCGCCAGCCGCACCTGCCCGAAGATCATCGAGCACTTCGGTTCGGCCGAGGTCTGGGCCCTGAAACTCACGCCCGAGTGGGTGGGCACCGACGCCGCTGCCGACTTAGCCCTGCCGCCGAACGTGCGCCGCTACTACATCGCCAGCTCCAACCACGGCGGCGGGGCGGGCGGCTTCGACACCAGCCTCCCCGGCGCGGCCTTGCCGAGCGTGGGCGCGCAATGCCCGGGCAACAACTTCGGCATCGGCGTGTTGCCGAGTAACCCGATGCCCCACACTCAGACGGTCAACGCGCTGCGGCTGCACTTTCGCCACTGGGTGCAGCGCGGCGTGCTGCCGCCCGACAGCGTCTGGCCACGACTGAACCCGGGTGCCGGCCAGGCGTCGCAATTGGCCGACGCCCACCAGGCGGCGCTGGGCATGCCGGCCCTGCCCGGCCTGCGCACTACCTTGCCCGAGCCGGGCTTCATCATGCCGGTGCTGGACTACGACTTCGGCCCGCAGTTCAACGCCATGGACGCCAGCGGTGTGCCCGACAAGGCCCCGCCCACCATCCGCCGCGCGATCCGCATGCTCGCGCCCAAGGTCGACGCCGACGGCAACGAGTTGGGCGGCGTGCCGGTGGTGCTGGCCGACGCGCCGCTGGGCACCTACCTGGGCTGGAACCTCACCGCTGCGGGCGAGCGGCCGTTCCACGCCGGGCAGATCTGCAACTACGTCGGCGGCATGGTGCCGTTTGCCCGCACCGAGGCCGAGCGCCAGCAGCGCGGCGACATCCGGCCCTCGCTGCAAGCACGCTACAAGGACCACGACGGCTACGTCGCGGCGGTCAGGCTGGCAGCAGATCGGGCGCAGAAGGCTGGATTCCTGCTGGCCGAGGACGCGGCGGCGCTGCTCAAGCTGGCCCAGGACAGCCAGGTCCTGCGCTGAACGACCGGCGGGCGAGGCAGGCGCTGATGTGGCAGGACGACGCTGAGCTTTTTGCCCTGATGCGGGCGCGGCTGTTCCCGGCGGTGCTCGGCGACATCCTCGACAGCATGGGCCTGATGAAGCAGTTCCTCAGCCCGCAGATCAAGCCGCTGCGGCCGGACATGGTGGTGCTGGGGCGGGCCATGCCGGTGGTCGAGGCCAACGCCTTTGCCGCGACCGAACCCGCCGGCCAGACGCCGCTCAGCCGCAAGCCCTTCGGCCTGCTGTTTGAGGCGCTGGACGACCTGCGCGCCGACGAGGTCTACATCGCCAGCGGCTGCGCCCCGCTGTTTGCGCTCTGGGGCGGGCTGATGACCACCCGGGCGATGCACCTCAAGGCCGCCGGGGCGGTGCTGGACGGCTACTCGCGCGACACGTCCGAGATCCTCGACGCCGGCTTCCCGGTCTTCAGCCTGGGTGGCTATGCGCAGGACCAGGGCCCGCGCGGCAAGGTGATCGACTTTCGCGTCGGCATCGAGATTGGCGGGGTGCGGATCGCCCCGGGCGACTTGATCTTCGGCGACCTCGACGGCGTGCTGGTGATCCCTAGTGCCGCCGAGGCGGAGGTGGTCCGCCGGGCGCTGGAAAAGGCCAGCACCGAGAACCTGGTGCGCGACGCGATCCGAGCCGGCATGCCCACGGTCGAGGCCTTCAGCCGCTTCGGCGTGATGTAGCGTTTCTAGCCCCTGCGGCGCGGCTTTGACCCAGCGTCGTTGAATTTTCAGCAAGGAGACACGACCATGGCCAGCGTCGGCACCTACTTGAACTTTCCCGGCAGCACCGAGGCGGCGTTCGAGTTCTACCGCTCGGTCTTCGGCGGCGAATTCATCGGTGGCATCCACCGTTTTGGCGACATGCCGGCCAGCGCCGGCCAGCCGCCGCTGGCCGATGCCGACCGCCAGGGAGTGATGCATGTGACGCTGGCGATCCTTGGCGGCCACCTGCTGATGGGCACCGACGCGCTCGAATCCATGGGTTTCAAGTTCAAGCTCGGCAACCATGTCCACATCGGCCTGGCGCCCGACAGCCGGGCCGACGCCGACCGGTTGTTCGGCGCTTTGAGCGCCGGCGGCCAGGTCGAGATGGCGATGTGCGAGATGTTCTGGGGCGACTACTACGGCAGCTTCAAGGACAAGTTCGGCGTGCAATGGATGGTCAATTGCAGCAGCAAGGCCTGAACCCCTTGCCGGCCGGCGAAGGCGCCATCTCGCAACCGACCGCGCCGCCGACCCCGCCACTGGCCTGGCTGCGCGCGCTCTGGCCGGCCGCGCCGGCGATGGACCGCGCCGAGCGCGTCCGGGTGGCGCTGGGGGTGGGCTTGGGCGTGCTGCTGGCGGCGGCGATCTGCAAACTGGCGGGCGCCAACGCCTGGCTGATGGCACCGCTGGGCGCCAGCGCGGTGCTGGTGTTTGCCCTGCCGTCCAGCCCGCTGGCCCAGCCCTGGCCGGTGGTGGGCGGCAATGTCGTCTCGGCCCTGGCCGGCCTGCTGGTGATGCAATTGCGCGCTGGCTGGGCCGGGGCAATGGTGCTGCCGCTGCCGCTCTGGGCCGGCGTGGCGGTCAGCCTGGCGGTGGGCCTGATGCTGGCGCTGCGCTGCCTGCACCCGCCGGGCGGCGGCACGGTGCTGGTGGCGGTGCTGGCCGGCAGCGCGGCGCCCGATTGGCAGTTCCTGGCCATGCCGGTGCTGGCCAACTCGCTGCTGCTGGTGCTGGCCGGGGTGCTCTACAACCGCCTCACCGGCCGCGCCTACCCCTATTTGCCCGCGCCAGCGGCGACCACGGCGGCGCGCTTTGCCGCGCGCGACATCGATTTCGTGCTCGCCCGGCGCAATGAATTCCTGGACCTGCCGCGCGGCCAGTTGCAGGCCCTGCTGGAGGCCGCCGAGGCCCAGGCCCATCGTCGCCGGCTCGACGGCCTGAGCGCCGCCGAGATCATGTCGCAGCCGGTCCAGACGGTCGAATTCGGCACCCCGCTGGCGCAGGCCTGGGAGCTGCTGCGCCAGCGCGGCGTCAAGGCCCTGCCAGTGATCGACCGCTCGCGGCGCGTCGTCGGCATCCTGACCCTGGCCGACTTCATGCGCCACGCCGACCTCGACGGCCACGCCGATTTCGACGAGCGCCTGCGCCGCCTGATCCGCGCCACGCCGGGGCTGAACTCCAGCAAACCCGAGGTGGTCGGGCAGTTGATGACGCGCAGCGTGCGGGTCTGCAGCGCCGAGCGCAGCCTGGCCGAACTGGTGCCGGTGTTCTCGGGCACCGGCCACCACCACCTGCCGGTGATCGATGCCGAGCAGCGCCTGGTCGGCATCCTGACCCAGACTGACCTGGTGCGCGCGCTGGACGGTCTGGCCTGATCCTGCAAGCTGCCGGCAAGCCCCCTGCGAGCCCAGCCACGCCAAATTTCGGACGCCATGGCCCATCACCCCGCGCCTGAATTTCCCAGCGGCCTGCCGGCCCGCATAGACAGCCCGGCGGCCTGGCTGGGCCCGGCGATGGCCGCCGACAGCGGGCCGTGGTGCCTGCCCCTCTCGCCCGCCGACCTGGCCGAGATCGCTGCCGCCAGCGAGCCCTGGCTGGGCGGCGACGCCGACATCAGCCAGATTCGCTCGGCCGCGCAGTTCCCGCTGCCGGGCCTGGCGCCGCGCCTGGCCGGCTGGCTGGCCGAGTTGCAGCGCGGCCGCGGCTTTTTGCTGCTGCGCGGCCTGCCGCTGGCCGAATGGGGGCGGCGGCGCAGCGCGGTGGCCTTCTACGGCCTGGGGGCGCACCTCGGCCGCGCCCGCTCGCAGAACGCCCAGGGCCATGTGCTGGGCCATGTCCTGGACTTGGGGCTGTCGTCCACCGACCCACGGGTGCGGATCTACCAGACCCACGAGCGCCAGACCTTCCACACCGATTCCTGCGACATCGTCGGCCTGCTCTGCCTGCACCCGGCCAGGGCCGGCGGCCTGTCGGCGCTGGTCTCGTCGGTGACGCTCTACAACCGCCTGCGCGCCGGCTGGCCGGACCTGGCGGCGGCGCTGTTCCAGCCCCTGGCCACCGACCGCCGGGGCGAGATTCCGCCGGGCTGCAAACCGTACTTCGAGATCCCGGTCTTCAACTGGTTCGACGGCCACTTCGCGGCGATCTACCAGCGCCAGTACATCGACTCGGCCCAGCGTCTGGCCGATGCCCCGCGGCTGAGCGAACGCCAGCGCCAGGCGCTGGACCAGCTCGACGCCCTGAGCAACGACCCGGCGCTGCACTTCACGATGGCGCTGGCGCCGGGCGACATCCAGTTCGTCCACAACCACAGCCTGCTGCATGACCGCACCGCGTTCGAGGACTGGGCCGAGCCCGAGCGCCGCCGCCACCTGCTGCGGCTGTGGCTGGCACCGCCGCAGGCCCAGGCGCTGCCACCGGTGTATGCCCAGCGCTACGGCAGCGTCACGCCGGGCGAGCGCGGCGGGGTGGTGCTGCAGGGGGTGGCGCTGAACGCGCCGCTGCTGCCCTAGCGGCGCAGCTTGCGGCCCGGCCTCATCAGAGCGGCGCCAGGGTCATCGGCAGGCCGTCCCTGGGCTTGGCGATGGGCACCAACTGGTAGGGCATGCGGTAGCCCTCGGGCACGCTCAGGCGAAAGCGGCGCAGCACCTGGTGCATCACCGCCTTGACCTCCATGTCGGCAAAGTGCTGGCCTATGCAGAGGTGCGCGCCGCCGCCGAAGGGCAGGTAGCTGTAGGCGTGGCGGCGGTGCTCGGCGCGCTCGGGGCAGAAGCGCTCGGGGTCGAAGCGGGTCGGCTCGGTCCACCAGTCCGGCATGTGGTGGGTGTGGATGGGCGAGATGCCGACGGGTGTGCCCTTGGGAATCTGGAAGCCGCCAAAGCTGCAATCGCGTTGCGCGTTGCGCGGGATCGAGGTCAGCGGCGGGTACATCCGCAGCGACTCCTTCATCACCCATTCGGTGCGCTCGGCCTGGGCCAGATCGGCGTAGCCCAGGTGCGGCTGGGGCAGGGCCTGGGCGTCCTGGCGCAGCCGCTCCTGCCACTCAGGGTGGCGCGCCAGGCAATAGAACATCGTGGTCAGCGCCGAGGTGGTGGTGTCGTGCGCCGCCATCATCAGGAAGATCATGTGGTCCACGACCTCGTCGTCGCTGAAGGACTCGCCGTCCTCGCCAGCGGCGTGGCAGAGCTGGCTGAACAGGTCGGGCCCGGGGCTGGCACGTTTCTCCGCCAGGCTGGACCGCATCAGCCCGACCAGCACGCGCCGCCCGCGCACGCCGCGCCACATCGCCAGCGGCGCCACGGGCTTGCGGATCAAGGCCAGCGAGGCCCGCACCGTGTCGACGAAGGCCTGGTTCATGCGGTCGGCCTGCGGCCCCAGGGCCATGCCCATGAAGACCCGGGCGGCGATGTTCAGCGTCAGCGCCTTGAGCTGGGCAAACGCCATCAGCGGCTGGGCCGGGCCGGTCGGCCAGGTGTCGAGCGCGGCTTCGATCACCGGCCCCATGGCGGCGACATAGCGCTCCATCGCCGAGCGCTTGAAGGCCGCCTGCATGATCCGCCGCTGCTGGCGGTGGGCCGGGTCGTCCATGGCCATGATCGCGCCGGGAAAGACCGCGTCGATCCAGTATTTCCAGCCGCCGCGGCTGGAGAAGTTGCCCTCGCGGTCGTGCAACACGAACTGGTTGGCCTCGGGCCCGAACAGGCTCACGGTCTCGAAGAAGCTGCGCGAGCGCACGACCCTGCCGTGCTGCGCCAGCGCCTGGGCATTGCCCAGCGGGTCGCGCAGGAACTTGAACAGGTTGCCGACCAGGGGCAGGCCCTTGACGAACGGGATGGCGTGATAAGGCTGGGGGTCCATCGGCGCATTCTCGGTCGCCGGGGCGGGGCGCTCACAGCGCCCAATGCAGCCAGTGCGCCAGGCTGTCAAAGAGCAGCGTCATCGCCAGGATCGGCAGCGGCAGGCCGAGCAGCGTGCCGAGCATGTAGGCGCCCAAGCCCACGCCCGACAGGGCCAGGGCGCAGTTCAGCCCCGGCAGGGTCTGGAACAGCAAGCGCAGCAGCAGCACGCTGCGCACCGGTTGGGCGTCGAGCCGGGCAAACAGCCAGCGCGCGGCGCGGCCGTCCAGGCCGCGCAGGGCGTCGGCGCCGACCAGGCGCACCACCACAAAGGTACACAGGCACGACAGGCAGGCGGCGACATAGGTCACCAGGCCACCCTGGCTGCGGCCCAGCGCCAACACCGCAGCGGCGAGAAACACCCAGCCGGGGATGTGGACCAGGTTGCCGAGCGCGAACAGCAGCGCAAAGCTGGCCAGACCCAGCAGCCAATGCTGGGCAAAGCCCTGGCGCACGCTGGCCACGCTGATCTGGGCGCGCAGGCCGAAGTGGTCGAACACCAGCCAGAGCAGCAACAGCAGCAGCAACACCAGGCCCAGGCGGGCCAGAGCGGTGTGGCGCGGGCGGGTCGGCATGCCGCTCATTCTGCGGTCGCTGCGTCCTATGATGACTGCCATCCCCCCGCCACCGGAGCCCACCATGCCAAAAGGCCAGCGCAGCACCAAGGAAGTCAAGAAGCCGAAGAAGGACAACTCGCCGCCCAAGCCGTTATCGGCCGGCGCGGTGATGCCGACCGTCACCACCGTGGTGCCCGAGCGCGGCAAGAAGAAGAAGTGAGCCGTCGCGCCAGGGCGGCTTGACCGCTCAGCGCAGCGCGGCCGCAGCCGCCCCGTCTGCGCGAGACTGTGCAAATTCACTTACAAAAGCTTTCACGGTGCGCTACAACCGGGTTTGGCCGGCGCCTCGCATCGTGCGGTGCGCGGGTCGCGACTCGGGCCTCAAAACCTCAGGCCTGCAAACTTCAGGGGGAATTGAAAATGGCAAATGCTGCGGTTCAAATCACGATCAAGCCGTTCACCGATCCGGCGCCGACGCCGGTTCCTGCCAGTGGCAGTGGCGTCGACTTCAAGTATGCCTACTTCTGCAATATCAAAGAACTCCAAACCACGGCGCTGACTGACATGAGCAGCGGAGTCACGCGACTCAGCTTGACTCCGCCGCAAAACCCGGTGAGTACCAACTACGTACGCGGCGTGATCGGCATCACCGGTTCGGGCAAACTGAAGTTGCATATCACGGTGGTCGATGACGCTACGTCGCCCGTGACATACCCATTGGCCGGACTGTTGTTCACGCCCCGTGACCTCAACTCGACGACACAGTTTCCCGATTACACCTGCAACAAAGACGGCAGTATCGACCTGGACGATGCGAAAACCGTCAATACCTCATTCACATTTTTATTGCTGGTTCAGAATAGCGCGGGCGGCGTGGCGGTGATCGACCCGCAAATCAGCAACCAGCCGTGACCCGGCTGCGGCGGCTTCAGGAGTGGCGACCGGGCTGGTGGTGCTGCAACGCCCAGGCCTCGGCGATTTGACGGTGGTGCGGCACCGCCTCAAGAAATGAGCGGCGGCGGGCCGGGTCGCTGATCCGCCCGGCGCGGGCCGTCAATTCCTGGTGGGCGTGCTGCAGCAGCGGCGCGGCGCGCGGGTCGGCGGCGGCGGCCAGCACCCGGTGGCAGACCAGGTGGACGCGCATCGGCTCTTCGGTGCCGTCCAGGCTGACGCCGCCGGCCAGGCGTTGCAGGATCGCGTCGACCTGGGCCAGCGCCGCCGGGCCGTCCTGGCGGGCTGCGGCGACCTCGGCCAGACCGGCCATCGCCTCGATCGCCAGGTGCGGCATCTTCAGTCCCTCGAACATCTCGCACGAGGTGCTGAAATGGGTGAAACCGGCGTCGGCGTCGCCCAGCCCCAGCGCCGCTTGGCCCATCACCCGCCAGGCGGCGGCCTGGGCCCAGCGCTCGCTGGCGGCCTGCAGCATCGTCACCGCCAGGCCGGCATTGGCCAGCGCGGCCTCGGCCTGGCCCTGGTGGACCTGGGCGATCGCCAGGTTGACCAGGGTGATGGCCTCGTTCTGGCGATGGCCGATGCGCGCGCACAGCGCCCGGGCGACGCTGAACTGCTGGCGCGCGGTGGCGTAGTCGCCCAGCACCAGGGCGACATAACCGAGGTTGCTCAGGGTGCCACCCTGGTTGAGCAGATGGCCAAGTTCGCGGTGCTGCTGCAGCGCCTGCTCGTACAGCGGCAGCGCCGCGCCCGGGTCGCCCTGGTCCAGCGCCAGCATCGCCAGGTCGTTGAGGATCACGCCCTGGAGCGTCTTGTCGTCGGCGGCCTCGGCCAGCGCCATGGCGTGCTGCAGTTCGGCCCTGGCCCGGCCATGCTGACCCAGCCGCAGCAGGCATTGGCCGAGCAGGACCTGGGCTTCGGTATGGCACCTCAGCGCGGTCTGCGGTGTGCCGGCCAGGACGCGCTCGGCCAGCGCCATGGCCTGGCCGATGTCGCTGCGGTTGTAGTGGTGGCGGGCGCGCAGGCATTGCGCCTCGCCGACCCAGGTGGCGTCGCCCAGCCGGGCGGCGATGCTGTCGAGGATGTCCAGTTCCGGCCCGAGCCGCTCGGGCGCGCTCATCTGGTTGAGCGCCTTGCAGCGCAGCAGGCACAGCGCGTGGCGGCGTGGCCAGTCGTCGGCGCCGGCCAGCGCCAGCGCCCGGTCGGCGTGGGCCAACACCTGGGCGTTGGCGAAGTGGCCGGCTGCGGCCTCGGCGGCGCGCTGCCACATGTCCAGCGCCAGGGCGGTTTCGCCGCCGCGCTCGGCGTGCTCGGCGATCCATTCGGGCGGGGTCGCGCCGGGCAGGCCCAGCAGCCAGCGTGCGACCTGGGCGTGGGTGGCGCGCTTGACGGGCTTGAGCACGCCGTCGTAGGCCACCTGGTGCAGCATTTGGTGCCTGAACGCGTATTCGCCCATGCCGGGCAGGCTGCTGGGCTGCTGCGCCCGGGCGAGTTCGCCCGCCAGCAGGCCCTGCAGGGCCTGCGGCATCGGCGCGCGCAGGGCGACCAGGCTGTCGTCCCAGAAGCGGAACCCGACCACGGCGGCGAGCTGTGCGGTGCGGCGCTCGGGCTCGGGCAGCGCATCCAGCCGCGCCTGCAGCACGCCGACCAGCGACGAGGGCAGGCTCAGGGCGCGCAGCCGCGCCGGCTGCAATTGCCAGACGCCGGCCTCGGCCAGGATCACGCCCTGGTCGAGCAGCATGTTGACCAATTCCTCCATGTAGAAGGGGTTGCCCTCGGCGCGGCCGGCGACGAGTTCGCGCAGCGCCTGCGGCACCTGCCCCAGGCGTGCCAGCAGGGCGTCGGCCAGGGCCTGGGCGGGCGCCCCGGCCAGCGGCTCCAGGGCGATCCGCGACATCGCCGGCGGCGCCGATGGGTTCCACTCCGGCCGGCGCTCCCACAGGCTGCGCCGCGCCAGGCTCAGCAGCAGCAGCGGCAGGTCGGCCTGGCTCTGGACCAGGTAGGCCAGGAAGTCCAGGGTCGCGTCGTCGGCCCAGTGCAGGTCGTCCAGCACCGCCACCAGGCAATCCGGGCCGCTGGCCAGGGCGCGCAACAGTTGGCTGGCGTGGAAGTAGGCCTGGTCGCGCAATTGCCGCGCCTGGCCGTGCAGCGCGCGCAGCGCCGGGTGCGCTGAGAAGTCGAATCCCAGCAAGTGGCCGAGCACCGCCGCATCAGCCGGGTCGACCAACAGCGGCGCCGCCGCCGCCAGCCATTGCGCGGCCGCGACCTGGGCCGAGTCCGCATCCGCGCCCGGCAGCCCAACGGCTTCGCACAGCAGCGCCCGCAGCATGGCGTAGGGCCGGCCCATCGACGGTTCGGCGCCGCGGGCGTGCAGCCAGCGGGCGGCGCCGGGCTGGGCCTGGACCCAGTGGCGGAACTCGGCCAGCAAACGGGTTTTGCCAATGCCGGCGTCGCCCTGCACGGCCACGCCCTGCAAGCCCGGGCGTGGCGTGGCGGACTGCCGGGCGTAGGCCTGCTGGAGCTGTTCGAGCTGCGCCTGGCGGCCGACCATGTGGACGGCGACACCGTCGACCCCGCGCTCGGACTGGCCGCTGCCGGCCGCGCGCCGGCCCTGCACCAGGTAGCTCTGGATCGGCTCGTCGTGGCCCTTGACCGGCAGCGGCGGTTGCGCCAGCAGGTCGAACTTGCCGCGCACCTGGCGGAAGGTGTGCTGGCTGATGCGCATCGTCCCGGGCGGCGCGGTTTGCTCCATCCGCGCCGCCAGGTTGACGGTGATGCCGCGGATGCTGTCCTCACCGTCAACGCCGCCGCCGAGCAGCACCTGGCCGGTGTCGGCACCGATCCGAAGGCCGAAGCCGTCGTGGCCATGGCGGGCCAGCACCTGAGCGGCAACTTCGCGCCCGGCCGCCAGGATCGCCAGGCCGGCCAGCAGCGCCCGCTCGGCGTCGTCCTCATGCGCCTGCGCCGTGCCAAAGGCCGCCAGCAGGCTGTCCCCGGCGTACTGCAGGACCCGGCCCTGGTGCGCCTGCACGATCGCGCTGAAGCGCGCCAGCGTGCCGTCCATCAGCGTGCCGATTTCCTCGGGATCGAGGTGCTGGCTCAACGCCGTCGAGCCGACCACATCGGCGAACAGCACCGTCACCAGCCGCAGTTGGCGGACACCGGCCTCGCCCTGCAGCGACGCCAGCCGATCTTGCAGCGGCGCCAGGGCCAGCGCCAGCAGGTCGGCGCCCAGGGCAGCGCGCTGCGCCTGCAGCGCGGCGATGGCATGCTCGAGTCGTTCGCGCTCGTCGCTCATGGGTCAGGGCACAGGGTCAGAAGGTCAGCAAGGCGGCAGGCGCGGCCGGGTTGCCGGTGCGGGCAGTTGCCGGCTGTCTGGCGCCGATGATGGCATGGCCCGTTGCCGCTGTGCCCGGCCGCTAGACTCGGCGGGGCAAGGTTTTTCCAACCCGCCGTCCCAACCCCGAGCAGGAGATTTCGCGATGACCCGAGATACCAGCCAATGGCGTTTCGAGACCAAGTCGGTGCATGCCGGCTACAGCCCCGAGCCGACCACCCACGCGGTGGCCGTGCCGCTGTACCAGACGGTGGCCTATGCCTTCGACAGCGCCCAGCATGGCGCCGACCTGTTCGACCTGAAGGTGGCGGGCAACATCTACACCCGCATCATGAACCCGACCCAGGCGGTGCCAGGAGCCTGTCGGGCTTAGGCTTGTGTCCGCGTTGGACCGGGGAGATTTTCGGCACCATACGTCGTTGCCGGCTCGTTGTGTGGGGCCTGCCACACGCCTCACCGACGCCTAGTCTGGTGCCGAAACTCTCCCCGGCGCGGACCCAAGCCTAAGCCCGACAGGCTCCTAGAGGAGCGGGTGGCGGCGCTGGAAGGCGGCATCGCCGGCCTGGCGCTGGCCTCGGGCCAGGCGGCGGTGACCTACGCGATCCAGACCATCACCGAGGTCGGCGACAACATCGTCGCCAGCAGCGCGCTCTACGGCGGCAGCTACAACCTGCTCGCCCACACCCTGCCGCAGTTCGGCATCAGCACGCGCTTTGCCGACTACCGCGACCCGGCCAGCTTCGAGCCGCTGATCGATGCCCGCACCAAGGCGATCTTCGTCGAGTCGCTGGGCAACCCGCAGGGCAACATCACCGACATCGCGGCAATCGCGGCGATGGCGCACCGCCACGGCGTGCCGCTGATCGTCGACAACACCGTGCCCAGCCCCTACCTGTGCCGGCCGATCGAGCATGGCGCCGACATCGTGGTGCATTCGCTGACCAAGTACCTGGGCGGCCATCGCACCAGCATCGGCGGCATGATCATCGACTCGGGCAAATTCCCCTGGGCCGAGCATGCCCAGCGCTTCCCCCGGTTGAACGAGCCCGACGTGAGCTACCACGGCGTGGTCTACACCCAGGCGCTGGGCGCGGCGGCCTACATCGGCCGGGCGCGGGTGGTGCCGCTGCGCAACATGGGCGCGGCGATCTCGCCGTTCAACGCCTGGCAGATCCTGCAGGGCGTCGAGACCCTGGCGCTGCGCATGGACCGGATCTGCGACAACGCGCTGGCGGTGGCCCGCCACCTCAAGGCCCATCCCAAGGTGGCCTGGGTCAACTACGCCGGCCTGCCCGAGCACCCCGACCATGGGCTGGTGCAATCGATGATGGGCGGCCGTGCCTCGGGCCTGCTGACCTTTGGCGTGACCGGCGGACGCGAGGCCGGCGCCCGTTTTCTGGACGCGCTGCAACTCTTCACCCGGCTGGTCAACATCGGTGACTGCAAGTCGCTGGCCACCCACCCGGCCTCGACCACCCACCGCCAGCTCTCGGCCGAAGAACTCGTCAAATCCGGCGTCAGCGAGGAGACGGTGCGGCTGTGCGTGGGCATCGAGCACATCGACGACCTCAGGGCCGACATTGACGGCGCCCTGGCTGCGGTGTAGAAGCCCGGCCCATGGCCAACGCGAGGGTGCATGACATGACACGACCGGGCTGGAAACCTTGCCTCTGGACAGCGCTGGTGGCGGCCATGCTTGGCGGCTGTGCCAGCCCCGACCCCGACCGTTTTGCCCGGGGCGCGTCGATCGCGTCGGTGGTGCAGACGATGGGCCGGGCCAGCGCCGAATACGCCGCGCCCGACGGCGGCAAGGCGCTGGAGTACGCCACCGGCCCCTACGGCAAATCGACCCTGCTGTTCCGCTTTGACGCCGCCGGCCAGTTGCTGGACGCGCGCCAGGCCTTGACCGAGTTGCAGTTCAACCGCATCCAGCCCGGCATGGCGGCCTCCGAGGTGCTGCTGCAGCTCGGCCGGCCCTCGACCATCTGGCGGCTGGCGTTTCAGCAGCAAAGCGTCTGGTCGTACCGCTACGAATCGCCGTTCTGCCAGTGGTTCATGGTCGGCGTTGGTGGCGACGGCAAGGTGGTCGACAGCGCCTACGGCCCGGATCCGGTCTGCAGCGTCGATTCGCCGATGTAGCCCCCGCCTGGGCCGGCGCGTCGCGCCCGGGCCAGGCCGAAGATGCTGGCCGACCCCGGCTTCAGGCCCGGCCAGCGGCCAGATCGGCGAGCGCTGCGGCCTCGCGCTCGGGCGTCAGACCGGCCTGGTCGAAGGCCTGTTGGGCAAGCGGCAGGCTGCGGTGCCAGGCCAGGGTGTCGGCGACGGTGTCGGCCAGCGTCCGCGTCAGCAGCCCGGCGGCTGTGGCGCGGCGGTTGTCGACTTCCAGAAAGCGCCGCAGCCCGGGCTCGTCGGGCAGGGCCAGCGGCAGGTCGCGCCAGGCTTGCAGGCCCAGCGCCAGCAGCCTGGCGATGTCGACCCAGTGCAGATCGGGCGCCGTGCCGGCAGCCGCCGCGCAGGCGCGCATCAGGTCGGCCCGGGTGTACTGGCCGGGCCTGCCGACGACATTGAAGATGCCTGGCGCGGCGCCGGCAGGGCGGGCCAGCAGGGTCAGCATGAAGCCCGCCAGGTCGCGGGCGTCGATGTACTGCACGGCCGCATCGGCCGGGCCTGGCACCAGCACCGGGTGATTCGGCATCAGCACTGGCTGATTCGGCATCAGCACCGGCTGATCCGGCACCGCCTGGCCCGGCGTGGCGCGTGCCAGGCGCGCCGGCCAGTAGGTAAAGCGCTGGGTCGGGTCGTGCGGGCCGACGACCAGCCCGGGGCGCAGGATCAGCGCCCGCTCACCGAAGGCAGCCAGCACCTGGGCTTCGCACAGCGCCTTGAGCGGGCCATAGCTGGCGCCATCCACGACCTCGGTCAGGGCCGCCTCGGGGCTGTCGAAGCGGCCCAGCGGGGCGGACTCGGGGTTCGCCGTGCTGGCATCGGCATAGGCCGAGACCGACGAAATGTAGAGATAGCGGTCGACCCGGCCGCGCAGGCCCTCGGCCATCGCCCGGACCTCGGCGGGGAGGTAGCCGCAGGTGTCGACGACCGCATCCCAACTGCCCTGGGCCAGTGCCGACAGGTCGCTGCGGCGGTCGCCCAGGCGCTGCACGACGCCGGCCGGTGCGGCGCCGCTTTGGCCGCGGTTGAACAAGGTCAGGGCATGGCCCGCGGCCAGCGCCGCGTCGACAAAATGGCGGCCGACGAAGCGGGTGCCGCCTATGACCAGCAAGTTCATGACCGGCGCTCAGTGGCTCAGGCCGGCAACGGTGACGGTGGCGACGGCGGCCGTGGCCTGGCCCGCGCCACCCGCCACAGCAGCAGCGCGGCGATGGCCATGTTCAGCAGGTTCCAGACCAGGCCGTTGATGAAGGCGGCGTGGTAGCTGCCGCTGAGGTCGAACACCTTGCCCGACATCCAGCCGCCCAGGGCCATGCCGAAGAGGGTGAACATCAGCACCGTGCCGACCCGCACACCGGCCTCGGCGGCCGGGAAGTGCTCGCGCACGATGATCGCGTAGCTGGGCACGATGCCGCCCTGGAACAGGCCGAACAGGGCCGAGACGAGGTACAGCGAGGCCAGCGAATCGAAGGGGATGAACAGCAGCAGCGCCAGGCCCTGCAGCACCGAGCCCAGCATCAGGGTGCGCAGGCCGCCGATGCGGTCGCAGATCAGCCCCGAGACCAGCCGGCTGACGATGCCCATGCCGAGCATCAGCGACAACATCTGCGCGCCCCGAGCCGCGCCGAAGCCGAGGTCGCCGCAATAGGCCACGATGTGCACCTGCGGCATCGCCATGGCCACGCAGCAGGCCGTGCCGGCGATGCACAACAGGGTCTGGGCCTGGCCCATGCTCAGGCCGAAGGGCCGGTCTGAGGGCACCGCCCGGGCCAGCGTCGCGGCGGTCAGCGGGGCCAGCGCAGGCGCGCGGGCGCGCATGCCCCGGGCCAGCAGCAGCATCGCCGCGCAGCAGAACAGGCCCATGCCGATGTAGGTCTGGCGCCAGCCGTAGGCGGTGACGAAATGCTGCACGATGGGCGGCCAGACCGCGCCAGCGACATAGTTGCCCGCCGCCGCAATCGCCACCGCAGTGCCGCGCCGGCGCACGAACCAGAGCGAGGCATCGGCCACCAGCGGCGCAAAGCTGCACGCGCTGCCGCAGGCGCCGAGCAGCAGGCCGTGGATCAGGGCAAAGCTCCAGATCCCGCCCGACAGGCCAGCGCCGACGAAGCCCGCGCCCAGGCCAATGGCGCCGATGTTCAGCACCAGGCGCACGCCGCGCCGGTCGGCCAGCCGGCCCATCACCACGCCACCCAGGCCGAAGCCGATCATCAGCAGGGTGTAGGGCAGCGAGGCGTCCGAGCGCGCCACGCCGAACTCGGCCTGCACCGCCGGCAGCACCACCGCGACCACGTACATCGCGCAACTGCCGACGGTCATCAGCGCCAGGATGGTCGCCAGGCGCAGCCAGGCGTAGGCGCTGTCTGGTGCATGGCCGGGGGCGTGGGCAGGGCTGCCTACGGCCGCAGCCTGGCCTTCAGTCAAAACACCACCACCGAGCGGGCCAGCTCGCCGCTGCGCATCTCTTCAAAGGCCTGGTTGACGGCCGACAGCGGCAGGCGCTGCGAGATCATCTCGTCGAGCTTGAAGCGGCCCTGCAGGTACAGGTCGACGATCCGCGGCATGTCCACCGGGAAGCGGTTGCTGCCCATCAGGCTGCCCTGGATGCGCTTCTCGCCAAGGAAATCGGGGCCGTGGATCTCGATCTTGACGCCCGGCGGGATCATGCCCAGCACGGTGGCGCAGCCACCCCGGCGCAGCATCCGCCAGGCCTGCTCGGTGGTGGCCTTGAGGCCGATTGCCTCGAAGCTGTAGTGCACGCCCTGGCCGGCGGTCAGCGCCTTGACCTGGTCGACCGGGTCGGCGGCGCCGGCGTCGATCAGGTCGGTGGCGCCAAAGTCCTTGGCCAAGGCCAGTTTGCTGGCGATGCGGTCGACGGCAAAGATCCGCGCCGCGCCGGCCAGGCGGGCGCTCTGCACCAGCGACAGGCCGATGCCGCCGCAGCCGATCACGGCCACGGTGTCGCCTGGGCGCACCTGGGCGGTGTGGGTGATGGCGCCATAGCCGGTCATTACCGCGCAGCCGATCAGCGCGGCGCGGTCCAGCGGCATGTCGCGGTTTATGACCACGCAGGCGTTCTCGTGCACCAGCATTTGCTCGGCAAAGGCGCCGAGTTGGGCCATCGGCGTCAGGGCCGCGCCGCCGACCAGGGTCAGCCTCGGCGCGTCATCTTTGCCGCGCTTGGTCTCGGGGCTGACGCAGAGCGACAAACGGCCGGTCAGGCAATGCTCGCAGTGGCCGCAGAACACCGACAGGCAGGTCACCACATGGTCGCCGACCTTGAGCCCGCGGACCTGCGCGCCGACCTGCTCGATCACGCCGGCGGCCTCGTGCCCGGGCACGAAGGGCAGCGGCGTGGGGTAGATGCCGTCGAGGAAATGCAGGTCGGAGTGGCAGGCGCCGCAGGCGGCGTTGCGCAGCAGCACCTCGCGCGGACCGGGCTTGTCGATCGCGATGTCCTCGATCACGAGCGGGCTGCGGGCTTGGTAGAGGACGGCGGCTTTCATGGGCTTAGGGCTTTCGGTGGAGGCTGCGAGCCGGTGATCGTAGCCAAGCCGGTCAGGCCGATGGTGGCGACATACCCGCATGGCGCGGGCCGGCGAGCGACGCCAGCCGAGCCGTCGCCAGGCCGCACAGCGCCAGCGCCCACACCACCACCGCGCCCGACGGCAGGTCGAACAGTGCCGACAGGCCCAGCCCCAGCGCATAGCCGAGCGCGCCAAGCGCGTAGGCCAGCAGCAGCCGGCGCCGCCCCGACCAGGCCCGCGTGGCCAGCGCCGGAATGATCAGGCTGGCGAACACCAGGTAGACGCCGACCAGTTGCACCGAGGCCGTCACCGCCAGCGCGAAGCTGGCGTAGAAGCCGAACCGCCCGAGCCGCTCGACCCGACCGGCGGCCAGCGCCAGCAGCAGCAGCGCCGAGACCCCGGCCAGCCAGCCGATCTGCGCCGGGCTGACCCAGAGGATCTGCCCGACCAGCAGGTCCTTCAGGTGCTCGCCGCCATGGGCGTTGCCGGCCAGCAGCAGGACGCTGGCGCTGGCGGCGAGGATGAACATCACCCCGATCAGCGCCTCTTGCTGGGCCGGCGCGCGGCGTTCGGTCCAGGTCAGCAGCCAGGCGCCCAGCAGGGCGGCAGTGACCGCCGCAGCCTGCACCGCCAGGCCCCCCTCGGGCAGGCCGAGCGTGTCGGCGCCGATCACCCCCAGGCCGGCGATCTGGGCAATCGCCAGGTCGATGAAGACGATGCCGCGGTCCAGCACCTGCATGCCCAGCGGCACATGGGTGGCCAGCACCAGCCAGCCTGCGAGCAGGGCCGGGCCGAGCAGCCCCAAGTCGAGCGCGCTGAGGTTCATGGCTTGCCCGGGCCACTGGCGCCAGCAGCGGCCAGCAGCCGGGCCAGCGTGTCGTCGAAGAGGCCGAACAGGTCCTTGGCGGCGTCGCTGCCACCGACCGTGAAGGCCAGCTTCACGACCGGAATGGCGGCGTTCTGGCCCAGCCATTGCGATGGCCGGCCGTCCTGGTAGGCGGCATGGAGCACCATCCTCGCGGGCGTGGCGCGGAGTGCGGCCAGCACGGTCTGCAGGTGCGCCAGGCTGGGCTCGACGCCGGGCTTGGGCTCGAGCACCGCCACCTCCTTCAGGCCCAGCCAGTCGTAGAGGTAGACGAAGGCCCTGTGCTGCGAGACCACCGGCAGGCCTTTGAGCGGCGCCGCCTGCGCGGTCCAGCGCCCGATGGCCTGCTGCCAGCGGGCGCTGAAATCGGCCTGGCGCCTGGCGTAGTCGGCAGCGTGGTCCGGGTCGAGCTGCGCCAGCCGCAGGCCCAGGGCCGTCGCCACCTGGGCGATCAGCCTGGGGTCGGTCTGGATGTGCGGGTTGCCGGCGGCATGCACGTCGCCCTGGGCGCGGTCCAGCGCGGTCGGGATTTCGAGCCTGCGGACGAGCTCGGCGGCGGCAAAGTAGCCCGGCTGGCCGGCCTGGACGCGGGCGTTGCCGCTTTGCTGCAGCAGCAGCGGCAGCCAGCCGATCTCCAACTCGGCGCCGGTGCACAGCACCAGGTCGGCATTGCGGGCGCGGGCGATCAGGCTGGGCCTGGCCTGGATCTGGTGCGGATCCTGCAGGGCGTTGCTGGCCACCGCCACTTCCACGTAGTCGCCGCCCAGGGCCTGGGCCAGGGCGCCCCATTCGGGTTCGCAGGCCAGCACGCGCAGGGCGGCCTGGGCCGGCAGGCACAGCAGCGCGGCCGCCGCAGCCAGCGCGGCGGCCAGCCACCGGGGAACAGTGTTCGCTGTCATCTCAGGTCTTCCTTGGGCGACCATCAGTAGCCGTGGGCGCCATGCGCGCCCAGGCTCATCTGGTATTGCAGCAGCAGTTGGTGGTCGGGCTGGCCCTGGCGCGAGCGGTCGTCGGCCAGTTGCAGGCGCAGCCGCGAGAACTCGCTGGCGCTGAAGTCCAGCATCAGGCTGTGCTTGCGCGGTGCATAGCCGGTGCTGGCGTACAGGCCGGCCAAGCTGGTGTAGTCGGGCCGGCCGGCGTCCAGCCACTCGCCGCGCAGGCCCAGCCGCCAGCGCGGCATGAACTGCCACAGCGCCTGCACATAGCCGCCGCTCTGGCGGACGCGGTAGGCTGCCGCCGCGCCGCCGCCATCGGCCGTGAGACTGCCGTCGCGGCGGGCGCGCAGCAGCTCGGCCTGGAGCTTGAGGCTGGTGCGGGTGGCGTTGCCGTTGGGCGCCCATTTCCAGACCGCGTCGGCGACCCAGACCTGGCTGCGGCCGTTGAACAGGCTGCCGACCCGCCTGCCCGACCCGTCCAGGCCGACCATGTCTTGGTCGCTGGCCTGTGTGCCGAGCACCGCCAGCCCGGCGCGCCAGCTCTGGCTGTCGCCGATGTCGCCGCCGCTGTGGGCGCTGAGCGCCTGCATGCCGGCGCCGTTTCGGCCGCGATCCGTGCCAGGAAAGCCACGGCCGCGGCCGAGCTCGGCCGTCAGCTCGAGGTAGCGCTCGGTCGGCGCCAGCCAGCCCAGTTGCACGCCGTCGTCGCCGTGCTGCCCGCCCAGCAAGGCCTGGTAGGCCAGCGGCGCATCGACGAAATCCCAGGCATGGGCATGCTGGCTGTTGAGGTAGCCCAGGGCCGACAAGAACCGCCCGGCCTTGAGCGTGAAACCGTGGTCCAGCGCCGTGGTCTGGACGAACGCCTCTTCGACCGAGACCGTGTTGTCGGGGTGGAACGACAGGCTGGCGGTGCCGCGCCACCAGGGGTCGATGCTGGCGGCAATGCCCAACTCGGTCTCGGCCAGGCTCAAGCCGCGCGTGCCCAGGCCGCCCGGCGCCGAGGCCGGCAGCGGGATGCCGCTGATGGCGTAGTCGGACGGGTCGCGGCTGCTGCGGCCGTACAGCCCGGAAAGCACCAGCGACAGGGCTGGGTTGAAGGCGTTGGCGGCCGTGGCTGTGGCCGGCGGTGGTGGGGGTGGCGGTGGACTGGCCACCGCCGCCTCGGCCGCCAGCAGGCGCTGCTCCAGCGCCTGCACTCGGCCTTCGTAGTCGGCACGCAAGGTCGCCAGTTCCTGGCGCAGGGCCTGCAAGTCGGCGGCCGGGGCCAAAGGGGTCTGGGCGGCTGCGCCCAGGGTTGTGGCGACCATGGCCCAGGCCAGGGTCGGCGCGGACAAGCGCGAGTTCATGACGAAGCACTCCATGCAAAAAACCAAGGGGCAGCCCGGACCGCCCACCGGGGTGGGCGCAGGGCCGGGCTCAGCGGTCAGTGCGGGGCGTGCGGGGGGGCGCGGCTGCGGTAGGCGCGCGGTGGCGGGGCAATCCACGGCCCGGCGCGGCTGCGGCCAGGCGCCGGTTGGCGCAGGGCAGCGTGCAGCGCCAGCGTGTTCGGGCCGGCGCTGGCAGCCGTGCCCAAGGCGGCTGCGCCCAGGCAATGCTCGCAATGCGCGAGCTGGCTGGCCTGCTTGTCGGTGTTGTCAGTGGCGGCCGCCGCCGCCGCGCCGGTGTGCGACATGCCGTGCGACATGCCGTAAGACATGCCATGCGACATGCTGTGCATATGGCCGGCGGCCTGCGCCAGCGGCAGTGCCAGCAGCGCCAGCCACAGCAGCCAGGCCCAGCCTGGACGGCGAAGTTGCAGCGGGCGCAGCGGGGTCATCATGGCGGGGCGGGCGATTCGGGCCGATCTTACGTGGCCATAGGCCATGGCCGATGGCGCGGGTGCTGCCACGGCGGCCTGGCGCCAGGCTGGCTCAGGTCTCGTGGCGCTGTTGGTCCAGGCGGGCCTGCAGCGAGGCAGCGATCTGCGAATAGACGAGCAACTGCTGGCCGAGGCTGCGCAGCCGCTCGGCGATGCGCTGGGCCACGCCGACCATCAGCTTGGCGGCGACCCGGGGGTGCTCCTCGATCAGCCGCTCCAGCCCGCCGCGAGACAGGCCGGCGGCCTTGACGATCGAGACGGTGGTGCAACTGGCCGAACGCGGCGCGCCGTCGAGCAGGGACATCTCGCCAATGATGCTGCCCGGGCCGATCACCGCGATCTCCAGGCCCGGCGCACCGCCAGCCAGGCCGGTATCGACCGCCACCTGGCCTTCGAGCAGGAGCAGCATGGTGTTGACACTGCCGGCATCGCCCTCGCGCAACAGCACCGTGTCCTTGGGCACGACCACCATGCGCATGAAGGCCACCACCTGCCGGGCCTCGTCGGCGCTGAGCTGCACCAGCGCCGTCGGGGTGCGGATCAATTCCACCGCCATCGCCGCCAGTGTCGGCGTCTCGTCCAGCGGCCGGGTGCGGGAGGTGATCGCACTGGCATCAGGCGCAGCCGGCGAGGTCGGTTCGGCGCCAGTGCTGGGGGTCTTGGGGTCGGGCATGTAGGCCTGCGGGCCGGTGGTCGGGCAGCGGCATTGTCGGTCGCCTTGCGACGACCGCCCGCGCCGCAGTGCTGCCCATGCCGATCGAGCGCATGGGACCGCTGACGATCATGCCGGACAGCGTGGCGCTGGCCAGGGCGCATACGTCCACCTTGAACGACACCGCCAGCACCCCGCCGAAGGTGCTTGTGCCGAAGTCAAGGACGTCAGCGTTCTGCACCGTCGCCCTCTGCCAAGCGACTCAAGTCAGCGGCCGGGGCGCGCTGTGCCGCCCCCGGTCTAGTGGCCGGCTGTGGCAGCATCGCCAGCAGACGCCGCTGTTTGACCGCACCCGCTCCCGCACCCGCACCATGACACCACGCTCGCCGAACTTGCCGCTTGCCGCCGCGTCGGTCGAGGTGGGCCAGTCGGCGAGGCGCCTGACGGTGGCCGGCGCCGTCGCCGATTGAGCTCGCACGCCGCACTCAGCCAGCATGGCCATTCACCCGATTCCCGACGCCCACGGCCAGAACCTCTACGCCGAGGACCATGAGCTGCAAGCGCTGCTGCCGCTGTACCTGGAGCCAGCGCTGTGTGCCCACCTGCAGGCGCCGCTGCAGCGCCTGGGTGAACTCGCCGGTGGACGGTTGGACAGCCTGGCGCTGAGCGCAGACCGGCACCCGCCGACCCTGCAGCAGCGCAGCCGCAGCGGCCTGGATGTGCAGCGCATCGACAAGCACCCGGCCTATGTCGAACTGGAGCGGGTGGCCTTTGCCGACTACGGTCTGGCGGCGATGTCGCACCGCGGCGGCGTGCTGGGCTGGGACGCGGCGATGCCGCCTGCGGCCAAGTACGCGCTCAGCTATGTCTTCGTGCAGGCCGAATTCGGCCTGTGTTGCCCGCTGTCGATGACCGATTCGCTGAGCCGCACCTTGCGCAAGTTCGGCAGCCCGGCGCTGCAACAGCGCTACCTGCCACAGCTCCTGAGCCAGGATCTGGACGCGCTCTGCCAGGGCGCGATGTTCATGACCGAGCAGGGCGCGGGCTCGGACGTGGCCGCCACCGCGACCCGCGCCGAGGCCGACGGCGACGCCTTCTTGCTGCACGGCGACAAATGGTTCTGCTCCAACCCCGACGCCGGCCTGGCGATGGTGCTGGCGCGGATAGCCGGTGCGCCGGCTGGCATGGCCGGGGTCTCGCTGTTCCTGCTGCCGCGCAATTTGCCCGACGGCTCGGCCAACGCCTACCGCATCCTGCGGCTCAAGGACAAGCTCGGCTCGCGCTCGATGGCCAGCGGCGAGATCCGCCTGGAGGGCGCGCGCGCCTGGCTGGTCGGCCAGGCCGGGCGCGGCTTCCAGCAACTCGCCGACATGGTCAACAACTCGCGTCTGTCCAACGGCATGCGCGCCGCCGGGCTGATGCGCCGGGCCTGCGCCGAGGCCTGGTTCGTCGCCCGCCGCCGCCAGGCCTTTGGCCGGCGCTTGATCGATCTGCCGCTGATGCGCCGGCAGTTGCTCAAGCTGCTGCTGCCGACCGAGCAGGCACGGACTCTGCTGTTCCAGGCCGCCGAGGCACTGCGCCGCAGCGACGCCGGCCAGGCCGACGCCTACCCGCTGACCCGCATCCTGACGCCGCTGATCAAGTTCCGCGCCTGCCGCGACGCCCGCCGTGTCACCGGCGACGCGATGGAACTGCGCGGCGGCTGCGGTTACATCGAGGAGTGGAGCGATCCGCGGCTGCTGCGCGACGCCCACCTGGGCTCGATCTGGGAGGGCACCAGCAACATCGTGGCGCTGGATGTCATTCGCGCGATCCGCCGCGAGGCGGCGCTGCCGGTATTGCAGGCGCATTTGCTGGGCCTGCTCGGCGATACGCCCTGGCAGCCGCAGGCCGGCGCGGTGGCGCGGGCGGTGCTGGCGCGCGGCATCGCCCTGGCCCAGCGCACCGCCGACGCGACTGGCGGCCAATCCGACGCGGCGGCGCGCACCGCCGCCTCGGCCCTGTACCACCTCAGCAGCGCGATCGCCATGGCCTGGGAGGCCGGCCGCTGCGGCTCGGCCCGGCGCATGCGCATCGCCCAACTCGTGATTCGCCACCGCCTGCTGCCGCAAGACCCGCTGGCCGGCGCGGACAAGGGCAGCGACGCCGATCCGGCCTGGTTGGCGGCCCTGCTCGAACCCGACGGCCAGGCCGAGGCAGTCGAGATGGTCGAATCGGCCGAATCGGCCGAATCGGTCGATCAGATCGACCTGCTCAGCGCCAGCGCGGTGCTACCGTAGCGCCCCGGGCACCGGCCCACAGCTTGAAGGAATCGCCCAGCCATGTTCGAGTCCACCATCGCCGGCAGCCTGCCCAAACCCGCCTGGCTGGCCGAGACCGGCAAGCTCTGGCCGCGCTGGCTGCCCGAGGGCGCCGATCTGGCCCAGGCCAAGCTCGACGCCACCTTGCTGTGGATCAAGCAGCAGGAGGATGCCGGGCTGGACCTGATCGGCGACGGCGAGCAGTCGCGCCAGCATTTCGTCCATGGTTTTCTGGAGCAGGTCGAGGGCATCGACTTCGACCACAAGGTCGAGATCGGCATCCGCCGCGACCGCTACAAGGCGATGGTGCCGCAGGTGGTCTCGGCCTTGCGGCTCAAGGGCCGTGTCCATGCCGCCGAGGCGCGTTTGCTGCGCGCCCACAGCCAGCGCAAGATCAAATTCACCTTGCCCGGGCCGATGACCATTGTCGACACCGTGGCCGACAAGTTCTATGGCGACCGGGTGGCGCTTGCGATGGCCTTTGCCGAGTTGCTCAATGCCGAGGCGCTGGCGCTGCGCGCCGACGGTGTCGATGTGGTCCAGTTCGACGAGCCGGCCTTCAATGTCTACATGGAAGATGCCGCCGCCTGGGGCGTGCGGGCGCTTGAGCGTGCCGCTCAGGGCCTGGACCAGCCCGACCCGCTGACCGGCCGGCGCTGCCAGACGGCGGTGCACATCTGCTACGGCTATGGCATCCAAGCCAACAACGATTGGAAGAAGACGCTGGGCGGGCAGTGGCGGCAGTACGAGCAGATTTTTCCGGCGCTGGCGGCCAGCCGCATCGACCAGGTCAGCCTGGAGTGCATCCACAGCCAGGTGCCGCCCGAGCTGATGGCGCTGCTGCGCGGCAAGGATGTGATGGTCGGGGTGATCGATGTCGCCAGCGACCAGATCGAGACGGCCGAGGAGGTGGCCGACACGGTTGGCCGGGCGCTGCAGTTCGTGCCGCCCGAGCGGCTGATCTGCTGCACCAACTGTGGCCTGGCGCCGATGTCGCGCCAAGTCGCCCAGGCCAAGCTGCGCGCACTCGGCGCCGGTGCGGCCCTGGCGCGGCAGCGCTACGCCTGAGCCGTGGCTGCGCCGCCGCCCGTGCGCAACCCCGCCAGCCTGCGCAGTGCGCGCTGGTTCGCCGCCGACGATTTACGCAGCTTCGGCCACCGTTCGCGGGTGATGCAGATGGGCTATGGCGACGCCGACTACCTCGGCAAACCGGTGATCGCCATCATCAACACCTGGAGCGACGCCAACCAGTGCCACCAGCACTTCAGGCAGCGGGTCGAGGATGTCAAGCGCGGCGTGCTGCAGGCCGGCGGCTTCCCGCTGGAGTTGCCGGCGATCAGCCTGTCGGAGTCGCTGGTCAAGCCGACCACGATGCTTTATCGCAACTTCCTGGCGATGGAGACCGAGGAGCTGTTGCGCAGCCACCCGGTCGACGGCGCGGTGCTGATGGGCGGCTGCGACAAGACCACGCCCGGCCTGCTGATGGGCGCCTTCTCGGCCGGCCTGCCCTGCATCTACCTGCCGGCCGGGCCGATGCTGCGCGGCCATTGGCGCGGCCAGGTGCTGGGCTCGGGCTCGGACGCCTTCAAGTACTGGGACGAGCGCCGCGCCGGCCGCCTGCCGGCGCTGGCTTGGGGCGAGATGCAGGCCGGCATCGCCCGCAGCCACGGCACCTGCATGACCATGGGCACCGCCGCGACCATGATGGGCATCGCCGAGGCCATCGGCCTGACCCTGCCCGGGGCCAGCAGCATTCCGGCCGCCGATGCCCACCACATCCGCATGAGCGCCGAATGCGGGCGGCGCAGCGTCGCCATGGTCTGGGAGGAGCTGACGCCGGCCAGGTTGCTGCGCCGCAGCAGCTTCATCAACGGCATCGCCTGCGCCATGGCGATGGGCTGCTCGACCAACGCGATCATTCACCTGATCGCGCTGTCGCGCCGTGCCGGCGCCGATTGCGCGGTCGGCCTGGACGATTTCGACGCGGCCAGCCGCCGGGTGCCTGTGGTCGCCAACATCCGGCCCAGCGGTGAGCGCTACCTGATGGAGGATTTCTATTACGCCGGCGGCCTGCCGGCGCTGCTGCGTGTGATCGCCCAACACCTCGACACCGAGGCGCTGACCGTCAATGGCCAGACCCTGGGCGCGAACATCGCCGCCGCCGAGACCTACAACACCGACGTGATCCGGCCGCTGGACAATCCCATCTACGCCGAGGGTGCGCTGGCGGTGCTGCGCGGCAACCTGGCGCCGGGCGGCGTGGTCATCAAGCCCAGCGCCTGCGCCCCGCACCTGCTGCAGCACCGTGGCCGGGCGCTGGTCTTTGACGACTACCCGGCGCTGAAGCGGGCGGTCGAAGACCCCGAACTGGAGGTCAGTGGCGACGACATCCTGGTGCTGCGCTATGCCGGCCCGCTGGGCGCGGGCATGCCCGAGTGGGGCATGCTGCCGATCCCGACCAAGCTGCTCAAGGCCGGCGTCACCGACATGCTGCGCCTGAGCGACGCGCGCATGAGCGGCACCAGCTACGGCGGCTGCCTGCTGCACTGCGCGCCCGAGGCGGCGGTCGGTGGCCCGCTGGCGCTGCTCAGGAGCGGCGATTTCATCAGCGTCGATGTGCCCGCCAGGCGCATCCACCTGGAACTCAGCGACGAGGCCTTGGCGGCCCGCCGCGCCGCCTGGCAGCCGCCGCCGCCGCGTTACCAGCGCGGCTATGGCTGGTTGTTCGGCCGCCATGTCCTGCAGGCCGACCAGGGCTGCGATTTCGACTTTCTTGAAACCGGCTTCGGCCAGGCCGTGGCCGAACCCGATATTTTCTGAGGCTGCAGCCCATGACCGACACCCTGGATCCCGACCTGCGCCAACGCCTGCTGGGTGTCAGCGTCGCCACGCTCTGCACCGCCTTGTTCAAACGCGGCCTGCGCCAGCAGTTCATCCAGGCGCTGCGGCCGCTCAACCCCGGCCTGGCCGGCAACATGGTCGGGCCGGCCTACACCTTGCGCACTATTCCCGCGCGCGAGGACCTGAACCCGATCAGCGTGTTCAACGACCGGGCGCATCCGCAGCGCAGGGCGGTTGAAGAATGCCCGCCCGGGGCGGTGCTGGTGATAGACAGCCGCAAGGACGCCCGCGCGGCCTCGGCCGGGGCGATTTTGGTGACCCGATTGATGGTCCGCGGCGTCGCCGGGGTGGTCACCGACGGCGGCTTTCGCGACTCACCCGAGATCGCCAGGCTGCCGTTCCACAGCTACCACCAGCGCCCGAGCGCACCGACCAACCTGACCCTGCACCAGCCGGTCGACATCGGCTTGGCCGTCGCCTGCGGCGATGTCGCGGTCTGGCCGGGCGACATCCTGGTCGGCGACGCCGAGGGCGTGGTCGTGATTCCTGCGGCGATGGCCGACGAGATCGCCGCCGAGGCGGTCGAGATGACCGCGTTCGAAGACTTCGTCAGCGAACAGGTGCTGGGCGGCCGCTCCATCCTGGGGCTGTACCCGCCGACCGATGAACAAAGCCGGCAGGACTACGCCGCCTGGCGGGCGCGGACCGGGCGCTGAGAACCGTGTCAGGCAAGAAAAGGTGGCAGGCAAACGACCTGAACTATTCGTCAAGTGGGTCTACAACCTGGTGACACTTGACGGTCTGGCCGCGCGAAGGCCTACTGTGCAATACGTCTTTGACGTATGATTTCTTGTGCTCACCATCTACGAAACGCCTGTCTTCGTTGCTGAAGCCAGCCGGATCTGGTCGACCGACGAGCGACTTGAGTTCTTTGCCTGGATTGCTGGCGAACCCGAAGCTGGCTCGGTCATTCCCGGGAGCGGCGGATGCCGCAAGGTTCGGTGGTCTCGCCCTGGAATGGGCAAACAAGGAGGCGCTCGGGTCATTTACTTCAACCGCCCGGAAGCAGGCGGGTTGTGCATGCTGCTCGTGTACCCAAAGGCCGAGAAGGACACGATCCCTGGCCACATTCTGAAAGCCATCCGCAAGGAGATCGAAGATGACCACACGTAAGTCCACCAAGGGCCAGTCCTCTGCAGAGGTGCTGGGCCTCAAACTCCTCGAGTCCGTCCGACAAATGAAGGCACGCAACTTTGCCCGCGCGACTGAAGTGGCGGTCAATGAAGTGGTCGAGGCTCGCCAAGGCACCGGGTTATCGCAGTCGGAGTTTGCGTCCGCCTTGAGTATCTCGAAGCGAACGCTTCAAGAGTGGGAGCAAGGTCGCAGGTCACCTTCGGGTGCGGCGCAAGCGCTTATTCGCATTGCACGCAAGCACCCAGAGGTCGTTCGCGAGGCGCTTGCGTAGCGGTGCGTGCGAGGCCGGGCAGCCGCCCTGCTTCACGACAACGCAGCCTTCGCCGGCTGCGCGGCCAGGCGCGGCGGATGTCGCGGCTGCACGGTCACCTGTACATTCACGTCAGTATCCAGCCGCTCCAAGATGGCGATTAGCCGGTCAATCGTGAAGCGATCCAGCTTGACATGCCGGATGCGCGAAAAATCCGTTGCAGCGATGCCAGTGCGAGCTTCGGCGGCCCGTGCCGTCATCGACGCGGCATCCATAGCCTTGATGATCTCGCTCGCCAGCAAAGTCTTTAGCTGCTCACCTACTGCGTTAGGGTAGCCAAGATCAGCGAACACATTGCCGCTGCCTCGGACGATCTCGATGGGATCCACGTTCATGTCAGCATCTCCTTCAGGCGTTTGAGGCGGTCATGCACCAGGTCGATCTCGTGTTTCGGGGTCTTGATGCCTTCGGTCGACTTCTTCTGGAAAGCATGAATGACCCATACCGCGTCTGCAATCTGTACGGCATAGACGACACGGAAGGCATCGCCCCGATGCTTCAGCACGATCTCCATCACGCCGCCATCGAAGCCCTTTAACGGCTTGGCAATGTCCGCCTTGCTGCCCTCGGCCGCTATCGTCAAGGCCCGCAAGCCCTCCAGCTTTGAGCCCTCGGGGAACGCCTCGAACGCCTTCAGCGCCGCTTTGATCCATTGGATCGGTCTTGTTGTTGTCGCCCGCATAGCCTCACCGCCATCGATTGAGTATGGCAAATTTGCCAACATTCGGCAAGCTCGCCCTGCGCGGGTTTCTGCAACCGGAATATGCGACGCGCCAGTGCTTGACGCGCAAGGGCTTGATGCTCGTCGCCTTGCTGAGCACGCCACTGGCTGACCCGGCGCTGCAACGTGCGCAGCACCGAATCGCTGAACTGCTCGGGATGTCGCGCCGCAGTTCCTCCAGCACCGTCACCGCCATCAGCGAGGGCGCGTCTACACCCAGGCGTTCAATCGGCGCCATGGTCTGGTGGGCCATCTTTTTCAGGGGCGGTTCAAGGCCATCCTGGTCGACCGCGATGCCTACCTGCTGGCGCTTTGCCGGTACGTCGAACGCAACCCGGTGGCGGCCGGCCTGGTGCTGCGGCCGGCTGATTGGCCGTGGTCAAGCTTTCAAGCCCATGCCGGTATCACTGCCGCACCGAGCTGGCTCGACAGCAATGCCTTGCTGGCCTGCCTGCTCGCCCGGCCGATCAAAGGTGCCACGGACCGCAGTCAGGCGGCATCGCGCTATGCCGAATTGGTCGATCAGGCCCGTGAGGACGACGGCAGCTTCTGGCACGCCGCCTTGCGCGAACAGGTCTACCTCGGTGACGAGGCCTTCGTGTAGCGCATGCAGGCCCAAGCCGAACCGGCCAGGCTGGCCGCTACTGCGGTTCCCAAAGCGCAGCGGGTGCCCGCCCAGAGCTGGGACGGGCATCTGCGGTCGAGCCACGGCGACCGCAATGCCGCATTGTTCTGCGCCTACCGCAGCGGCGGCTTCACGATGACCCGGCTGGCTGCGTTGGCGGGGCTGTCGGTGTCACACGTCAGCCGGTTGATCGCGGCGCGGGAGAGGGGCGGGGATTAGGGGAAATGGGAGACCCTTTGCCCCGAGTTGGGCCTCACTGCGTGCTACCGTGGCGGGAAGAAGGGCAGAAGTGCTGGGATACCAAACTGAAGTCTGTAAGAATGAGATCTTTCGCTACTAGAAGGAAACCACGATGCCCTGGTTAAAAGCAGCGTTAAACTGGCTAGTAGACCAGCTGATTGAGCGATGGCCAGTCATCTTGACTGCAATACTTGGCGGTGGTGGCTTTGCTTATCTGGCGAGCGTCTCGGCATTTTTTATGGCATACGGCCCGATCGTTTTGGGCGCCGTTGGCTTACTGGCCGTACTTGCGATTGGTGCTGCGGTAGCGATGCTAGGGTTCGGACGAAATCGACTGGCGTACGCACAGTACCTCCGGTCGAAGGGCTTGGCACAGGGCACAAATGTTCTCAGCCCTACCCACACCCATGAGCGCATTCAACTTCACGACTTCTATCACCCATTCTTCAAACCGACGGAAAATGTAAGGTTTGAGCAATGCGACTTGATGGGTCCTGGGAACATCTACCTGTCGGGATGCACTTTACTCCACTGTGCCTTCATTGAATGCGAGATCGTGATTGTTCGTCCGGACCGAGCGGTGACTGGCGCCATGCAGTTCAAGTTCTGCACGCTGGTGCGGAGCAGGCTGTTTAGAGCTACCTTGGTGATGAATATCGAGGAATACATGAAGCTACCTGATGACATCCGCGCCGGCGTTCGAGTAGTC
>JANXYH010000088.1 GCA_025350145.1 Burkholderiales bacterium
CCGGGCCGGCGCGAGGTAGCGCAGGGCGGTTTCGCTGACGATGAAGATGGCGCCGCTGTCCTCGCGCAGACGCTGCTGGCCAACCCCCAGAGCGCGCAGCCACTCGGTGCGGGCGCGCTCGAAGTACTTCAGGTAGTTGGCGTAGAACACCACGCCGCCGGCATCGGTATCTTCCCAGTACACCCGCAGGCGGTGGCGATACGGGCTGGTGGTACGGCCGACAGGGCGGCTTGCAGTGCGGGCGTCGGACATCGGTCGCGGGCGATGATAGCCCAGCGACCCTGGCGCCAGCGTCGCGGCGGTCGGCCGCTGCGGCTCATCGACCGCAGTCCGGCCGGGGCCTGCCGCCGCAGGCTGAGCGTCCAGGCGTTGCGCTCCTCAGCCGAGCGCCAGCAGGGCCGTGATCAGGGCGGCGAGGGCGAGCACGCCGAGCACCGGCATGGCCGGATTGCAGCGCAGCCTGGCCCAGGCGGCGGACGGGTCCTGGGGTCGGTGCGGGCTGCTGCGGACGGCTGCCGTGGCAGCCAACGCGCCCCGCCAGCGGGCAAACCACGGCCAGGCACGAGCAGGGCGCTGCCGCGCGATCGGCGCGGTGCTGGTGCGCACGCCCGGTGGCGCAAACGCCAGCGGTGGCGAGTCGCGTTCTAGCCTGGCGGTCCAGGCCCGCAGGGCGTCGGCCAGGGCTCGGGCACTGGAATAGCGCTGGGCCGGCATCCTGGCCATGGCCCGGGCGGCGATCAGCGACAGCTCCGGCGGCACGCCCGGACTGACGCTGTGGGCAGGCGGCACCGGCTGCTGCAATACCGCCTGGACCAGGGCACCGGTGCTGCTGCCCTCGAAGGCGCGCACGCCGGCAAGCAACTCGTACAACACCACCCCGAGCGCATAGACATCGCTGCGGGCGTCAGGCGCAGCACCGCGCAACTGCTCGGGCGAGCGGTAGTGCAGGGGATGCAGGTCGGTGCCGCCATGGGCCAGCCTGACCGGGTCGGGTGCGGTGGCGGTCAGGCGTGCGGCCGGCGAGGTCCGCGCCGAGAGCATGAAGTCCAGCAGTTTGGGCCGGCGCCGATCACGCATGAAGATGTGGGCAGGCTGGATCTGGCCGTGCAGCACGCCGTTCCCGTGGGCGTAGGCCAGCGCGTCGGCCAGGCGCCGCACCAGCTTGGCGGCGTTGGCAGCGTCGCTGCGCCAGCCTTCGGCCAACAACTGGCGCAGATCACAGCCGGCCGGGCGCGCCATCGTCAGAAAAATGCCCTGGGTCGAGCTGCCGACGTCGAACACCCGGACGATGCCGCTGTGGTTCAGGCCCGAGACGGCGCGCGCCTGGCGCAGCGTCAATGCATCCTGGGTGGCACGCTGCAGGCTGCTCAGACCCGGCTCGCCAGGGTGCAGCAGCTTGAGCACCAGCGCGCGCGAGAACATCGGGTCCCAGGCGGCGTAGAGCCGGCCGCTGCGGCCTTCGCCCAGGCATTCGCGCAGGCGGTAGCGTCCGACATGGCTGCTGTGGGCCGGCTTGGCCGCAGGTGCGCCCTCCAGCACCAGGTCCAGGCCCTGGCTCAGGTCCGGGCCCAGGTCTGAGCCCGGATCCAGCGGCATCGCCGCGCTCTCGGGCTGGTTGAAGAGCAGGTTGTCGTCGCCAAAGTCGACCTGCGCGCGGTCGTGCACCAGGCGTGCGCGGGCGTCGGGACGGGGGTCGACATCGGTCGCATCAAAGTGTCGCCCCACGGCCGCCATCGGGGCGGTCGGGTCGAGCTGGATTGACGCTGGCTTGGGGTTCACTGTAGGCGCACTCTAGGCCCGGTCCGCCGGTGCCGGGGCGTGAAAAGCTGGCACGAAAGCCGACCCGCTGCGCCGGCCCGGCGGCGCGCCGGAACAGCCGTTGAATACTGCACGGACGGCGCTGCGGCCCGTCCTGCAGCCTGCCCTTCAGCCCAGCCTGGTGGCCCGCCGCGCCGCGACCTCGGCCGGGCGCAGGTCGCCCGCCGCCTTGTCGAGCACGCCGTTGACGTACTTGTGGCCGTCGGTGCCGCCAAAGGACTTGGCCAGCTCGACCGCCTCGTTGATCACCACCCGGTAGGGGATGTCCAGGCAGTTGCGCAGCTCATAGGCGCCGATCAGCAGCACCGCGTGCTCGACCGGCGACAGCAGACTGGTCTTGCGGTCGACATGGCGGGCCAGCACCGCGTCCAGTTCGGCCGCGTCGCCGACCACGCCGTGCAGCAGCGCTTCGAAGTGCGCCTGGTCGCACTTGGCGTAATCGACCTGTTCGCTGAACTCGCCCGGCTCGCGCAACTGGGCGTCGATCACCGCCACCTCGGCGCCACCCAGCAGCCACTGGTACAGGCCCTGCATCGCCAGTTCGCGCGAGCGCCGCCGTGGCGATGGCGCGCGGGCAGGCTTGTCGACGCGGGGCGCAGCGGGTCTGTCGCTCACAGCAGGTCGTCCAGCAAGTTCGCCATTTCCACCGCCACCCGGGCGGCGTCCCGGCCCTTGTCGTCGCTGCGCTCCAGCGCCTGGGCCTCGTTCTCGACTGTCAGGATGGCGTTGGCGATCGGCACGGTGTGGTCCAGGCTGACCCGGCTGACGCCGGCGCCGCTCTCGTTGGCGACCAGTTCGAAGTGGTAGGTCTGGCCGCGGACGATGCAGCCCAGGGCGATCAGCGCGTCGTAATCGCCACTCTCGGCCAGCACCTTCAGCAGCAGTGGCAGCTCCAGCGCGCCGGGCACCTTCAGGTGCTCGACGTGGTCATCGCTCACCCCCAGTTCGGCCAACTCGCTCAGGCAAGCCTGGGCCAGGCGGTCGGTGATGTCGGCATTGAAGCGGGCCTGCACGATCGCAATCCGCAGCCCCTTGCCGCGCAGCGGGCGGCTTTGTCCTTGGTTGGCGTTGTGCACGGCGCTCAGCCCCCCGCAGCGATGAAGCTGGACACTTCCAGGCCGTAGCCGACCATGCTGGGCATGCGCCGGGGCGTGCCCAGCAGGCGCATCCGGGTGATGCCCAGGTCGCGCAGGATCTGCGCCCCCACGCCGTAGGTGCGCAGGTCCAACTGCGTCGCCCGTGGCGGCGGGCTGGCCAGCGCCGGCAGCAACTGCGGCAGCAAGGTGGCGGGGTCATGGTCGCAGTTCAGCAGCACCGCCACGCCGCTGCCGGCCTGCTGGATCGCGGCCAGGGCCTGCGGCAGCGGCCAGGCGTGGGCACTGCGGCCAACGTCGAGCAGATCCATCACGGTGAACGGCTCGTGTACCCGCACCAGCACATCACTGGGCGGCGGCGCAGTCCCCAGGCACAAGGCCAGGTGCAGGCCGCCCGACCGGTCGCGGTAGGCGATGCAACGGAACTCGCCCTGCGCAGTGGCCAGCGGCCGTTCGCCCAGGCGCTCGATCAGGGTCTCGTTGTGGCTGCGGTGGGCGATCAGGTCGGCGATGGTGCCGATCTTCAGACCATGCTCGGCGCAGAAACGCTGCAAGTCAGGCAGACGCGCCATCGTTCCGTCGTCGTTCATGATCTCGCAGATCACCGCCGCCGGGGTCAGTCCGGCCATCGCCGCCAAGTCGCAACCGGCCTCGGTATGGCCGGCGCGCATCAGCACCCCGCCGTCCTGGGCCTGCAGCGGAAAGATGTGGCCGGGCTGGACCAGCGACGCCGCCGTGGCGTCGCGCGCCACCGCCGCAGCCACGGTGCGCGCCCGGTCGGCGGCCGAGATGCCGGTCGAGACGCCGCTGGCGGCCTCAATCGAGACCGTGAACGCGGTGCCGTGGACGGTGCCATTGCGCGCCGCCATCGGGCGCAGTTGCAAACGCTCGCAGCGTTCGCGGGTCAAGGTCAGACAGATCAGGCCGCGCCCGAAGCGGGCCATGAAGTTGATCGCCTCGGGCGTGACATGGTCGGCCGCGAGCACCAGATCGCCCTCGTTCTCGCGGTCTTCCTCGTCGACCAGCACCACCATGCGGCCGGCTGCCAGCTCGGCGACCAGCTCAGGAACAGGGGATATTGCCATCCCCGGATTGTAGGTGGCGGGGTGCCGGGCGAGGCTTCAGTCGCTGGCCGTGGCCGTCGGCTGCGGCACCGCCTGAGGCCAGATCCAGGCACCGTCGACCAAGAGTTGGTGCGGCCCGAAGGTCGCCTTGTAGGTCATCTTGTCGCTGCCCGCAATCCAGTAGCCCAGGTACAGGTGCGGCAGGTTCAGCCGCTTGACCTGCTCGATCTGCCAGAGGATGCCGAAGGTGCCCAGGCTGCCTCTGAGGTCGGGGTCGTAGTAGGTGTAAACGGCGGAAATGCCGTCGTTGAGCACGTCGACGATGGCGACCATGCGCAGCGCGCCCAGGTCGCCGTCGGGCGCAGCGCTGGGCTCGCGGAACTCGACCAGCCGCGAGTTGACCCGGCTCTGCAGCAGGAACTGGGTGTACTGGTCGACGCTGTCGTTGTCCATGCCGCCGCCGGCATGGCGGCCGGCCTGGTAGCGCAGGTAGAGCTGGTAATGCTCGGGCACGAAGCCCAGCCGCAGGACCCGTGACTTCAGGCCCGCATGCTGGGCCCAGGCGCGGCGCTGGCTGCGGCTGGGCACGAAGCCGGCCACCGGCACGCGCAGCGGGACGCAGGCCCGGCAGTTGTCGCAGAACGGCCGGTAGGTGAACATGCCACTGCGCCGAAAGCCATTGGCGACCAGCCCGGAGTAGGCGTCGGCATGGATCAGGTGGCTGGGCGTGGCGACCTGCGAACGGGCTTGGCGGCTGGGCAGGTAGCTGCAGGGGTAGGGCGCCGTGGCGTAGAACTGCAGCGACGACAGCGGGAGTTCTTTGGGGTAGGTCACGCGCGCCCGACGGGGTGGGGGATTGGGCCATCTGCGGCCGCGATGCCAAGCTCAGCCCAGTGCCGGGGATGGTAAGTCCAATCTTGCGGCGGAGCCTGCCCCAGCACCGCACCCAGATGGGCCGCGAACGCGCCTCGCGTGATCTCGCGCGCACCCAAGCTGGCCAGGTGCCCGCTGTGCTGCTGGCAGTCGATCAGGGTGATGCCATGGGCACGGCAGAACGCCACCAGCGCCGCCAGGGCGATCTTCGAGGCGTCGGTGCGGTGCGCAAACATCGATTCGCCGAAGAACATCCGGCCGATGCCGACGCCGTAGAGCCCGCCTACGAGTTCACCATCGACCCAGGTCTCGACGCTGTGCGCCCGGCCCAGGCCATGCCACTTGCAATAGCCGGCGATCAGCTCGGGCACGATCCAGGTGCCGTTCTGGCCCGCGCGCGGCACCTGGGCGCAGGCCCGCATCACGCGTTCAAACGCAGTGTCGATGCGGACCTGGCAGCCCGGCTCGGCGATGAACCGGCGCAGCGTCTTGCGCAGGCTGCGCGAGAGCCTGAAGTCGGCCAGCGCCAGCACCATTCGCGGGTCCGGGCTCCACCACAGCGGCGGCTGGCCCGGGCTGTACCAGGGGAAGACGCCCTGGTGGTAGGCCTCCTCCAGGCGCTGCGGGTTGACTGCCGGCCCTATCGCCAGCAGGCCAGGGGCGTCGCTGTCTGGCCCCAGGGCGCTGGCCGCGGGCGGCAGGGGTTCGTCGTCGCTGACCCAGGGCAGGGCGGGTGCTGACATCGCTGCGGCGTGCCCGTCGAGCGCCAGCGCGGCGACCTGGGGGCCGGCGGCTTCAGATCGTCACGCCACCGTCGATCACCAGCGTCTGCCCGGTCATGAAGCTGCCCGCCGGCGAGGCCAGGTAGACCGCCGCACCGGCGATCTCGTCGGGGTCGCCGATGCGCCGCAGCGGGGTCTCGGCGTTGCGCGCGGCCAGCAGTTCGGGGTTGTCCCAGAGCGCCCGGGCAAAGTCGGTGCGGATCAGCCCCGGGGCGATGCAGTTGACCCGGATGTTGTCCGGGCCGAATTCGACCGCCAGGTTGCGCGCCAACTGCATGTCGGCGGCCTTGCTGATGCAGTAGGCGCCGAGGATGGACGAGCCGCGCAGGCCGCCAATCGACGAGACGATGACGATCGAGCCGGCCTTGCGCGCGCGCATCTGCGGCGCGACCATGCCGACCAGCCAGTGGTTGGCAACGATGTTGTTGTCCAGGATCTTGCGGAACTGGTCGTCGCTGATCCCGCCCAGCGGGCCGTAGTAGGGGTTGCTGGCGGCGTTGCAGACCAGGGTGTCGATCCGGCCGAAGGCTGCCATGGTCTGGTCGATCAGGCCCTGCAGGGCTTCCTTGGACGAGATGTTGGCCGCCACGGCAATCGCCCGGCCGACGCCGTGCTGGGCATTGATCTCGGCCGCGAGTTCGTCGCAGGGCAGTTGCTTGCGCGAGGAGATCACCACCCGCGCGCCCTGCTCGGCCATGCGGATGGCGATGGCGCGGCCGATGCCGCGCGAACTTCCGGTGATCACGGCCACCTGGCCGGAGAGGTCAAACAAGCTCATGGGTTGTGGTCCTGACGGGGGTGGAGGGCGGGTAGCTGAGGCGCCGATGTTTGCCGCTCGGCAGGCCGGCCGCCATCGGTAGTTACGGTATAACCGCCGGCTTTGGCTGCCCGGGCAGCAAGGGGACATCGATGGGACTGGATTTCAGCGGCCGCGTGGCCATCGTCACCGGCGCGGGCGGCGGCCTGGGCCGATTGCATGCCCTGGGCCTGGCCGCGCGCGGCGCCAGGGTGCTGGTCAATGATCTGGGCGGCGCCCAGGCGGTGGTCGACGAGATCAACGCGGCCGGTGGTCAGGCGCTGGCCAATGGCGCCTCGGTCGACGATGCCGAGGCGGTGCAGGCGATGGTCGATCAGGCACTGGCCGCCTGGGGCCAGGTCGACATCCTGGTGAACAACGCCGGCATCCTGCGCGACAAGAGCTTTGCCAAGATGACGCTGGCCGACTTCCGCCAGGTGGTGGACGTGCACCTGATGGGCGCGGTGCATTGCTGCAAGGCGGTCTGGCCGGTGATGAACGAGCGCAAATACGGCCGGATCGTGATGACCACATCCTCCACCGGCCTGTACGGCAACTTTGGCCAGAGCAACTACGGCGCGGCCAAGATGGCCTTGGTCGGCCTGATGCAGACGCTGGCGATCGAGGGTGCGAAGAACGACATCCGCGTCAACTGCCTGGCGCCTACGGCCGCCACCCGCATGACCGAAGGGCTGCTGCCACCGGCGGTGCTGGCGGCACTCCAGCCCGAGGCCGTGGTACCGGCGCTGCTTTGGCTGGCCAGCAGTGATGCCCCGACCCGCGCCATCGCCTGCGCCGGTGCCGGCACCTTCTCCGCCGCCCATATCACCCTCAGCCAGGGCCTGTTCCTCGGGCTGGACGCTGACACCCCCGAGCGCCTGGCCCAGTCCTGGGCTCAGGTCAGCGACCGCCAAGGCGACAGCGTGCCCGGCAGCGGCGCGGCCCAGGGCCAGACCGAGATCGCCCAATCGATGGCAGCGGCGCGCCGCTGACCCTGCTGAACCCTGCTGTGATGGAGACAACCGCATGAACACCGCTGTCCACACCCGTACCCAAGGCTCGGTCGCCATCCTGAGCATGGACAACCCGCCGGTCAATGGCCTGGGGCTGGCCTTGCGCAGCGGCATCGTCGCCGCAATCGACGCCGCCCAGTCTGACCCGGCGATCCGGGCGATCGTGCTCACCGGCAGCGACAGCGCCTTCTCCGGCGGCGCCGATGTGCGCGAGTTCGGCACGCCCAAGTCAGGCATCGCGCCCAACTTGCTGGCGGTGCTGGCGGCGGTAGAGGAATCGGCCAAACCGGTGGTCGCCGCGATCTCGGGCAACTGCCTGGGCGGTGGGCTGGAGCTGGCGATGGCCTGCCACTACCGGGTGGCCCATGCCAAGGCCGCACTCGGCCTGCCCGAGGTCAAGCTCGGGCTGATCCCCGGCGCCAGCGGCACCCAGCGGCTGCCGCGCCTGGTCGGGGTCGAGACGGCTCTGAACATGGTGGTCGGCGGCGCGCCGGTGGCCGCCGCCAAACTGGCCGGCACGGCCTTGCTCGATGCGGTGGTCGAGGACGGTGTGGTCTACGCCGCCATCGCCCTGGCCGAGGAAGTCGCCGACAGGCCAATCCCGCAGGTGCGGGCGCGGCGCATCACCGAGGCCAATGCCGAGGCCTTCATCGCCTTTGCCCGCAACATGGTGGCGGCCACGGCGAAGCATTTCCCGGCGCCGCTGAAGTGTGTCGAGGCGATTGCAGCGGCAGTCAAATTGCCCTGGGACCAGGGCCTGGCGGCCGAGCGCGAGATCTTTCTGGCGCTGATGCAAAGCCCGCAGTCGCGCGCCCTGCGCCACATTTTTGCCGCCGAGCGCGCCGCCTCCAAGTTGCCCGACCTGCCGGCCGACACGGCGCTGCGCAGCATCGCCTCGGTCGGCGTGATCGGTGCCGGCACGATGGGTGGCGGCATCACCATGAACTTCATCAACGCCGGCCTGCCAGTGGTGCTGCTCGAGACCTCGCAGGCGGCGCTGGACAAGGGCCTGGCGACGATTGCCCGCAACTACGAGTCCTCGGTCAAGAAGGGCAAGCTCAAGCCCGAGCAGCGCGACCAGCGGCTGGGATTGATCACGCCTGCCCTGGAATACGCCGCGCTGGCCAAGGTCGACCTGGTGGTCGAGGCGGTGTTCGAGTCGATCGATGTCAAGGAGACGGTGTTTCGCCAGCTCGACGCGGTGCTCAAGCCCGGCGCGATCCTGGCGTCCAACACCTCCTACCTGGACCTGAACCGAATCGCCGGTTTCACCCGGCGCCCGGCCGACGTGGTTGGCCTGCATTTCTTCAGTCCGGCCAATGTGATGCGCCTGCTGGAGATCGTGCGCGGCGAGGCAACCGCCCCGGACGTGCTGGCGACCTCGATGGCGCTGGCCAAGAAGATCAAGAAGATCGCGGTCGTGGCCGGCGTCTGCGACGGTTTCATCGGCAACCGCATGCTGGCGCGCTACGGCGCCGCAGCCAGCGGGCTGATCGACGTCGGCGCCACGCCGCAGGCGGTGGACAGTGCCTTGCAGGGCTTCGGCCTGGCGATGGGGCCGTTTCGCATGGGCGACCTGGCCGGCCTGGACATCGGCTGGGCGACGCGCAAGCGCCGCGCCGCCGAGAGCGGCCAGGCGCTCAAGCCGGGGGTGGCCGACCGCCTCTGCGAGGCCGGCCGCTTCGGCCAAAAGACCGGCTCGGGCTGGTACCGCTACGAGGCCGGCAAGCGCGAGCCCATCGCCGACCCCGCCACCGACGCCATCATCGCTGCGCAGCGCCAGGCGCTGGGCATCACGCCGCGCCAGGTCAGCGCCGAGGAGGTGGTGCAGCGCTGCATCTACGCCCTGGTCAACGAGGGCGCCCGGATCCTGGCCGAGGGCATCGCCGCCCGGGCCTCGGACATCGACGTGGTCTACCTCAATGGCTACGGCTTCCCGCAGCACCGCGGCGGGCCGATGCGCTATGCCGACGAGGTCGGGCTGGCCAATGTGCTGCGGGCACTGCGCCGCTTTGCCGCCGAGCCCGGCGCCGACCCGTCGTGGCAGCCGGCGCCGCTGCTGCTCAGCCTGGCCGAGGCCGGCAAGTCCTTCACCTGAAGCCAGCGGCATTTGCGCCAATGGCCCGGCGAGCCACCGAGGTACCACGATGAGCAACTACGATCAATTCAGCGGCACCCGCCCGATCGCCCCGCAGCACGCCTTCGACCAGGCCAGGCTGGCCGAATTCATGCAGGCCCGGGTGGCGGGATTTGCCGGCGGCCTGCAGGTCGAGCAGTTCAAGGGCGGGCAGTCGAACCCGACATTTCGCCTGACCGACACCGCCGGCAGGCGCTATGTGATGCGCCGCAAACCGCCTGGCGTGCTCTTGCCTTCGGCACACGCGGTCGACCGCGAGTACCGCGTCATCACCGCCCTGGCCGGCACGGCAGTGCCGGTGGCCAAGACCTATGCACTGTGCGAGGACGCGGGCGTGATCGGCACCGCCTTCTACATCATGGACTGTGTCGAAGGCCGGGTGCTGTGGGACCCGACCCTGCCCGACATGGCCACGCACCAGCGCGGCGAGATCTACGACGAACTCAACCGCGTCATCGGCGAACTGCACAAGGTCGATCCGGTCGCCGTCGGCCTGGGCGACTACGGCAAGACCGGCGGCTATGTCGAGCGCCAGGTCAGGCGCTGGACCCAGCAATACCGCGCCGCCGAGACCGAGAGCATGGCGGCCATGGACGCGCTGATAGCCTGGCTGCCGCAGCACCTGCCGCCAGAAGGGCTGACGCGCATCGTCCATGGCGACTACCGCCTGGACAACGTCATGTTCCACCCGACCGAGCCGCGCATCCTGGCGGTGCTGGACTGGGAGCTCTCGACCCTGGGCGACCCGATGGTCGACTTCGCCTACCACTGCATGACCTGGCACATGCACAACGGCCCGACCAGCCGCGGCCTGGGCGGACAAGACCTGGCCGGGCTGGGCATTCCCGCCGAGCCGGCCTACCTGCGCCTGTACCTGTCGCGCGTGGGCGCAGACCTGCGCCAGGTCGATGCCAACGAATGGGGCTACTACCTGGTCTTCAACATGTTCCGCCTGGCCGGCATCTTGCAGGGCATCACCGCCCGCGCGCTGCAGGGCAATGCCTCCAACCCCCAAGCCCTGGAGACCGGCAAACGCACCCGGCCGCTGGCCGACCAGGCCTGGGCGCTGGCGCAGACCTTGTACCGCTGAGACGCCTGCAGCGAACTGGTCACGGCCTGGCGTGACGTCGAGCGAACCGCAACCGAGGCCGGCGTGATTGGCCCGGAGTCGCAGTTGGACCTCTGAAGGACGAGAAGCTATGCCAGAAATCGCCTGGCCGTATCCCGGTTCGCGCTGGTGGAAGTTTGACTTCCATACCCATACGCCGGCCTCTGCAGACACGCCTTGGCATCGCCAGGGCCTGACGCTGACGCCACAGGATTGGCTGCTGAAGTACATGGCGGCGGGCATCGACTGCGTGGCCATTACCGACCACAACAGCGGCGCCTGGATCGACCCGTTGAAGGCGGCGTACGCAGAGATGAAGGCATTGGCCGGCAATGGGCAAGCGCCGGCTGGCTTTCGGGCGCTGACCTTGTTCCCAGGCGTGGAGATCTCGGTCACCAGTGGATTCCATCTGCTGGCCATTTTCGACCCCAGCCAAACAACGCGCACCATCACCGACCTTCTGGCGGCGGTTTGCTACCAAGGCACGGATGGTGACAGCGACGCCGTGACGAGTGAAGGGGCGGTAGGTGTTTTTCAGGCCGTCCTGGCAGCGGGCGGCATCGCTATACCCGCGCATGCGGACCGGCCCGGCGACAGCGGCAAGGGCCTTTTGGCGCGGTGCAACGACAGCAATGCAAGCCGTCTGGACGCGAACACGCTGCGCGGCATCTTCGACAGTGCGCAGATCCTGGCGGTCGAGTGGGAAGACTTGACCCGGAGCCCGCCGACCTGCGTGCAGGCGCAGGTTGACAAGCTGGCCAGAGTCCTGGGCAGTGATTGCCACACCTTTCAGGGCCCCGGAGTCCCTGGCAGCCGCTATACCTGGGTCAAGATGGGAAGCCCCAGGCTCGAAGGCCTGCGACTGGCACTGCTTGACGGCGATGGTGTCGCCATCCGCCGCAGTGACGAGGTTGCATTCGATCCGTTTCGCCTGCCGGCACACCTGGTTTTGGCTATCGAAGTCGAGCACGCCCGCGTCATGGGCAACGGCGCATCGGCCCGTTTGGATTGCACCCCGTTCTTCAACGCCATCGTGGGTGGCCGTGGCACGGGCAAATCCACCGTGGTCCACGCGCTGCGCCTGGCCGCACGCCGTGATCAGGAGCTGGCCGCATTGCCGGCAGGCAGCGAACCGCGCGCCCAGTTTGATGCGTTCCGGAAGGTGGCCACTGGCCGCGATGACAAGGGGGCGATTCGGGCCGACACCGTGATTCGGGTCGAATGGCAACATGATGCGGATCGCCTGCGGCTGCTGTGGCGGGCCGACGGTCAAGGCACCGTGGTGGAGGAGTGGCGTGGTGACCGCTGGGAGGCCTCCTCCAGCCAGAGCGTCAATGCCACAAGGTTCCCACTGCGCATCTTTTCTCAGGGGCAGATTGCGGCGCTTGCAGGCAGCGGGCGGCAAACCTTATTGGGCATCATTGACGAGGCAGCCCAGATCGAACCAATCAGGCAGGCGGTCGAGGAAGCCCGACGCACCTACTTCACCCAGCGCGCGCGCTTGCGTGAAATGGACGGCAAATTGGCTGGTTTGGCCGAAGTGGACCGGAAGTTGGACGAGTTGGGGCGAAAGCTGGCCGCGCTTTCACGGGCTGATCACGCCGCTGTTCTTCGCGCCTACGCCCAGGCCCAACATCAAGCGCGTGAAGTGCAGGGCCTGCTTGACCAGTTGCTGGCAGCCAGCAAACGCATTGCCGACTTGCCAGCGCAACTGGTGTTGGATGACTGGTCGAACCAGCACTTCACCGAGCATGATGCAGATTTGCTCTCCTGGCGCCAGGGACTCGATGCGCAACTTGAGCAGGTTCGCATTGATTTGCTGGAGCGCGCGCGCAAGTTTGCCGCGCTCGTCGAGTCTGCACAGGCAGATGAGCGGTATGTGCAGTGGCAAGGGCGGGCGCAGGCGGCTCAACAAGCACACGCAGCACTTCAAACGCAACTTGCGGCGCAAGGCGTCAGCGACCCACTGGCCTTTGCCCGCTTGACTCAGGATCGCCAGCAACTGGAAGCGCAGCGCAAGACGCTGCAGCACATGCAAGGCGACCGTGAGGTTTTGCTGAGGCAGATCGACACCCAACGCACATTGTTCGATGAGAGGCGGCGTGCCGTGACGCAGGCCCGGGAGGCTTTTGTCCAGCAAGCGCTGGACGGAAACCCGCATGTTCGGATATCCGTCGTTCCGTTCGGCTTCGAAGCCAAGCAGCTTGAGCGCGAGCTGCGAGAGCTGATCGATGTCACCGACGACCGGTTTGCCGACGACATCCTGAAAGACGATGCATCGGGTGGGATGGCCTTCGATCTGGCGCATGCCGATGACGCAGCCAGGGCTCAGGTGGTCGAAACGGTCCGCCAGCGCTTGCTGACGACCGATCCCGACTTGGGTGGCCGACTGCGCAACTATCTGCAGCGGCAGCATGAGAAGCCAGAGTTTGCTGATCGCATCGCGACCTGGTCCCCTGAGGACGACTTGCGAATCGAGTATCAGCGCGATGGCCGTTGGGCCGCCATCAGCCAAGGCTCACAAGGACAGCGCTCGGCTGCCCTGTTGGCCTTCCTGCTGGCCTTCGGTGAAGATCCCATCGTGCTGGACCAGCCTGAGGACGATTTGGACAACCACCTGATCTACGAACTCATCGTTCAACAGATCAGGGAAAACAAGCTGCGGCGTCAACTCATCGTTGTGACGCACAACCCGAATGTGGTGGTGAACGGCGACGCCGAACTGGTGCACGTGATGGCGTTCGGCCGAGGGCAATGTTTTGTGCAGCAAAGCGGTGGTCTGCAGGACAAGGCGGTGCGCGATGAGGTCTGTCGTGTGATGGAGGGAGGCCGCGATGCCTTCGAACGCCGCTGGATGCGGCTAGGCCGGGAGGTCTGACGTGTTTGCAACACGCAGTGAATTGTTGGAAAAAATCAGGCTTGGCGAAGACACCTTCCTCGAACTCAAAGAGGTGAAGTTCGCGGGAGGGAAAGTCAGGGGGCCGTCGCAGGACGGACTGGCCGATGAATTGGCGGCGTTTGCCAACAGTGCGGGCGGTGTGCTGCTGCTTGGCGTGGAAGACACCAGCCGTCAGGTGCTGGGCATACCGGTAGATCAACTCGATGATGTGGAACAACGGGTCCGTCAGGCGTGTGAGCAGTCCATCAAGCCACCGCTGGCGCCCATCATCGAACGCATGACCTTGCCTGATGGCGGCGGTGTTGAGCAGCCAGTCATTCGGCTCGCGATTGAGCGCAGCCTTTTTGTGCATCAGAGCCCCGGTGGCTACCTGCATCGAGTTGGCTCTTCCAAACGCCCGATTGCGCCGGATCAGTTGGCGAGGCTGTTCCAGCAGCGCAGCCAGTCGCGTTTGATCCGCTTCGACGAAACGCCAGTGCCTCGGGCCACCTTGGGCGACTTGAACGAAGCGCTGTGGCGGCGGTTCGTGCCTCAGCCCCGTGGTGAAGCGCCCGAGGTGCTGATGAGCAAGCTGGCGATGGCTGCCCGAGACGCGCAAGGCGAGTGGCGCCCCACCGTCGCGGGCCTCTTGCTGGGCAGTTCAGTTGCCCAGCAGTTCCTGCCTGGCGCGTTCATCCAGGCAGTGGCCTATCAGGGCAAGGATGTTGTGCCCTCCGGCGAGGGAGCGTATCAGCGTGACGCTCAGGACATCGTGGGGCCTCTGGATCAGCAGATCCTCGACGCCTGCGCGTTCGTGCGCAAGAACATGCAGATGGCCGCACGCAAGCTTGCGCAAGGTGGGCGAGAGGATCTTCCCCAGTTCGCGATGTCGGCGGTGTTCGAGGCAGTGACCAACGCGGTGGCTCACCGGGACTACTCGATGGCCGGCGCGAAGGTGCGCTTGCGCTTGTTCGATGATCGCCTGGAGCTGTACTCACCGGGTATGTTGCCCAACACGATGACGCCCGAAAGCCTGCCCTTCAGGCAAGCAGCCCGCAACGAGGCACTGACCAGCCTGCTGGCGCGCTGCCCGATCGTCGACGACACACTGGCGGCCCACCGGCAGCACATCATGGACAAGCGCGGTGAGGGCGTGTCCATCGTCCTGGCGACGAGTGAGCGCCTTTCTGGCAAGCGCCCGGAGTACCAACTTGTCGATGACAGCGAGCTCAAGCTGACGATCTTCGCCGCAGCCACCGCGCAAGAAGCGTGAACCGGGCACGCCTGCTTCGTGCGCTCGGCTGCGGCCCGACCAGACTGGGCAGCGGCTATTCGCGGCCGCTGGGCCGGGGCGGGCGCGGTGGCGCCTTGGTGGCCTGGCTGACCGAGCGGCTGAGCAGTCGCTGGCTCGATTGACGCCAGACATCGACCACGAACTCGACGCCTGCGCCTGACTTGCCAGGGGCAGCGCGGTCGAGCAGAAAGCTCACCACCGCGAGGTCGTCGACCTCCAGCACTGAGAGCTCGCGGACCTGGCCGGCGGCCAGGCCTGGGGCGGTCTCGCGGCGCAGCCAGGGGTCGGCGGAATCGACATCCTGGCTGGCCGCGCTGCGCGCGACGAAATCATCGGCCAACTGGCCGCGTACCGCCGCCCGGTCGCGCCTGGCCAGCGCTGCGGCCAATCCGCGCTCGCGCTCCAGATACAAGGCGACGCTGCGTGTGGCCATGGCGCCGGGTCTGGCCGAGGGCAGCCCGTCCGGCCCGCGAACCCCGGCCGGCAGAGGCGCTTGCGCGGCTGCCGACAGCGCTGCAACGGCCAGCAGCCAGGCCGCCAGCCGCCGCGCAGTCCAGCCGCAGCGCTCAATGGCCGTCAATGCAGCCCTTCTGTCCGGAGGCGTTGGCGTAACCGGTGCCGGCGCTGTAGGCCTTGTTCGACCACTCACCCTGCAGCTTCCAGATCGAGCCGTTGGTGAAGGTGACAAAGGGGACGTTGAAGGTCCAGGCGCACTTGTCGCCGTTCTCGGCGCCGCTGGCGTCATACCAGGCGCCCGGATTGGCGGGGTCGGAGCGGGCTTCCTCCAACTCATGGGCGCTGACGTTGGCCAGTGCGGCCAATGGCTGGGAGTGGCCGGTCTGGCTGTCGCTCGGGTTGCAGCCGGCGTCGTTGGTCAGGTCGAAGAAGTAGGCGAACTGGAGATTGACGCCGCCGCAACTGCCGGCGCTGTGCCAGGCGCAGTAGCCAGCGTTGCCGCGCTTGATGTCGGTGTAGACCGGGTAGTAGCCATTGCCTGCTGGATCGGGGCTGATCTGGCCGGCGGTGACCATCTTGCAGACCTCGTTGAGGATCGTTGATGTCCGGCTGCCGCCGCTGGCGGTGCTGGTGTCGACGACATGGCCCTGGTAGGTGAGGCTGGCGCCGACCGTGCCGTTGCTGCCGGTGTATTCATTGACGGTCTTGGCGTAGTTGGAGCCGTTGTGACCGACGTAGAAAGAATCCAGCCCGCTGATCTTGTCGCCGACATAGGCGGCGCTGGCCCAGCTCGGGCCCCAGAAGATCGCCTTGGCCACCACCGTGGGCATGATCTTGCCGCCGTGGTAGGTCATGTTGGCGGTGGCGGCAGCGCGGCCAATCGAGGCCGCCCGATCGGACCGCGCACCATGGGTCTCGCGGCTCCAGTGCAGGCCCAGCATTGGCGGCTCGTTGAGCTCGCTCAGGTTCTCGGCTTTGTCGTTGGCGCCAGCAGACATGGGCAACGCAGCCATCGCCGACAGCACGGCTGAGGCAAGGATCGATCGGTTCATTTTGGAATGCTCCTTGGGTGGGTTGAAAGTGGGGCAGGGCGGTGGCCCGGATCGGCCGCTGCCGGACGGGAAGGTCAGCAGCGGCGATGGTGCCAGTTCAACACGGCGGCCAGCGCCGGGCCATCCCCCCTTGCGGGGTAACAGCCTGAGACTTGTGTAGCCGCGCGGCGGCGGCGGCGCCGGTGGGGGAGGGGCTGGCGGACGGGCGAGGGCGTCGCCCAGGGCCGAATTCGGCCTCAGGCCGTGACGGATTGCGCAGCCGGGTCGAGCTGATCGACTTCTTCGGCTTCGGCGACTTCAGCCATCGGGATACAACTGCAAAAAAGGTTGCGGTCGCCACAGACGTTGTCGATCCGGCCGACCGGCGACCAGTACTTGCCGGCGCGCAGGGCGTGCAAGGGGAAGGCCGCCGCCTCGCGGCTGTAGGCATGCGCCCAGGTGTCGGCACTGACCGCTGCGGCGGTGTGCGGGGCATGTTGCAGCGGGTGATCGGTGCGCGGCCACTCGCCACGTTCGATCTTGGCGATCTCCTGGCGGATCGCGACCATGGCGTCGCAGAAGCGGTCGAGCTCGACCAGCGGCTCGCTCTCGGTCGGCTCGACCATCAGCGTGCCGGCCACCGGGAAGCTCAGCGTCGGCGCATGGAAGCCGTAGTCGATCAAGCGCTTGGCGACATCCTCGGCGCTGACCCCGGCGCTGTCCTTGAGCGGCCTCAGGTCGAGGATGCATTCATGCGCCACGCCGCCGCCGGCCACGCCAGCGATCCCGCCGCTGTAGTGGATGTCGTAGTGCGGCGCCAGCCGCGCGGCGACGTAGTTGGCCGACAGGATCGCCACCTCGGTGGCCTCGCGCAGCCCTTGGGCGCCCATCATGCGCATGTACATCCAGCTGATCGGCAGCACCCCGGCGTTGCCCAGCGGCGCTGCCGAGACCGCGCCCACGCTCTGCGCGCCACCGACACCGCCGCTGCGGTGGGCGGGCAGGAACGGCAGCAGATCCTCGACCACGCAGACCGGGCCGACACCTGGGCCGCCGCCGCCATGGGGGATGCAGAAGGTCTTGTGCAGGTTGAGGTGGCTGACGTCACCGCCGAACTCGCCCGGCGCGGCCAGGCCGACCAGGGCGTTCATGTTGGCGCCATCGACATAGACCCGGCCACCGAAACGGTGGACGCAGTCGCAGAGCGCGCGGATGTGGGGATCGAACACCCCGTAGGTGCTGGGGTAAGTGACCATCACCGCCGCCAGCGCGTCGGCATGCTGCTCGCACTTGGCCTGCAGGTCGGCGAGGTCGACGCTGCCCTGGGCATCGCACTTGACCGCCACCACCCGCATGCCCACCATCTGCGCCGATGCCGGGTTGGTGCCGTGGGCCGATTCGGGTATCAGGCAGACATCGCGCCCGGCCTGGCCGCGCGCCGCATGCCAGGCGCGGATCACCAGCAGGCCGGCGTATTCGCCCTGCGAGCCGGCATTGGGCTGCAGGCTGACGCCGGCATAGCCGGTGGCCTGGGCCAGCCAGGCGCAGAGCTGCTGGTCGAGCGCGGTGTAGCCGGCGCGCTGCTCGGCCGGGGCGAACGGGTGGATCTGGCCGAACTCGGGCCAAGTGATGGGCAGCATCTCGCTGCTGGCGTTGAGCTTCATGGTGCATGAGCCGAGCGGGATCATGCTGCGGTCCAGCGCCAGATCCTTGTCTGAGAGGCTGCGGATGTAGCGCAGCATCTCGGTCTCGCTGTGGTGCCGGTTGAACACCGGGTGGCTCAGGAACGGCGTGCGGCGGCGCAGTCC
>JANXYH010000191.1 GCA_025350145.1 Burkholderiales bacterium
TCCTCGTCCAAGTCCAGGCTGTGCAGTTCGCCCTGGCCCTGCAGCCAGGTGATGCGGTAGTGGAAGCGGTCGGCGCCGCAGGGCGCAGCGGCGGCGGCAAGCTGCCCCGAACCCAGGCCGGCCAGCGCCCGGCGCTGGGCCGGCGTCAGGGCCGCAGTGTCAATCTCCCGCCGCAGCCGCAGCCCGGCCAGCCCGCCCGAGCGCTCGATCCGCAAGCGCAGATCCGGCCGAGCCGAGGCTGGATCGGTCGACATCAGGCGCTGATTTCGACCTCGGCCCAGGCGCCACGGCACTTGCCGGCCAGGGACGCACCGCCGAGCTTGGTCGCGCTGGCCACGGTCAGGGCGGCGAACTCCTGCATCCTGGCGTCGCTGCGCAGCGCCCGGTTGGTGGCGGTGTCGTACCAGACCTTGACCGCCTGGGTCGCCGCCTGGCCGCCGACGGCGCGGGCAAACATCGCAAAGGCCTTGTTCGGCACGCCGCTGTTGACATGCACATCGGCGCTGGGGTCGAGCTGGCTGTAGCGCTCGGGCTGGGGCGACAGGCAGTGTTTGGCCGACGGTGCCAGCATGTCGCGCAGGCAGGTAAAACCCTTGGCCTGGGCCGGCGCAGCCATGATGCCGGCACCGACCAGCCAGCCCCTGGGCTCGGTCACCGCCCAGTTGTTCAGCCACTGGTTGAAGACCGCGCCGATCACGTCGCTGAAGCTCTCGTTGAGCGCCCCCGATTCGCCCTGGTAGCGCAGGCCGCTCTCGTACTGCGTCAGGCCATGGCTGATCTCGTGGCCGATCACGTCGGGCGAGAGGTACATCTCCAGGAACAGCCTGTTGTCGCCGTCGCCGTAGACCATCTGGTGGCCGTTCCAGAAGGCGTTGTCGTAGTTGCGGCTGTAGTGCAGGCTGGAGACCAGGTCAAGGCCCTTGTTGTCGACCGAGTTGCGGCCCAGCACCTTGGCGTAGAACTCGACCACCTTGGCGGTGGTGTCCTGCACCGTCTTGAAGCCGGCGGTCGGCCTGGCGACCAGCTTGCCGGGCAGCGCCTGGCGGTGCTGGCAGTCGTACTCGGTCAGGGCCGGGGTGTGGACCAGGCCGTCGATGGCAAAGCGGTTGACGTCGCCGATCGCCGCCACTCGGTGGGCCTCGCGCAGACCGCGCAAACGCTCAGTCTCGACATAGGTGTCGCGCAGCGACTTGCGGGTGGCATCGTCCAGACTGGCGTCGGCCGAATACTGGCGCAGCACATGCGGCGGAATGATGAAGCAGTGGCAGCCCGGGGTTGCGGCGTCTGCCGGACGCCGGAACCCTGCATTGGAGGAATTCATGGCGCAATCTCCTTGTTGAGCCTGGTCGGTCGGCTGCCGGGATGGCAGGTCACCTGGGCCGAGGCCGCGCCATTAGGCGCCTATTTGCCCAGGCTGTAGAGGGGGCCGGCGGTGTGAAAAATGCACCCAGCGGCGGGCTGTCCAGGCGCTGTGCCCGGCGGGTCAGACCATGGCTTATGATTTATCGAATGAGCGGTCGAAAGTAGACTTTGCGAACCTGCCCAGCCCTGAGCGCCACGCGATGACCACCCTGAAAGCGGCCAGCCTTGCCGAACAGGTGCGCGACGCGATGCTTGCCAACGACCGCGCCACCCGGATGATGGGCATCGTGGTCGGCGAAGTCGGCCCGGGCAGCGCGCAGGCGCAGATGGTGGTGCGCGCCGACATGCTCAACAGCCATGACATCTGCCACGGCGGCTTTGTCGCGACGCTGGCCGACACCGCCTTCGCTTTCGCCTGCAATGCCTACAACGAGATCAGCGTGGCGTCGAGCTTTGCGATCGAACTGCTGGCCCCCAGCCGCGAGGGCGATTTGCTCAGCGCCCACTGCGTCGAGGTCAGCAAGGGTGGCCGCAGCGGGCTCTACGACGCCACCGTCAGCAACCAGCGCGGCGAGTGCGTGGCGGTGTTCCGCGGCCGCTCGCACACCGCGCGCGGCAGGCCGGTGACGGCGCTCTGAGCGCGAGGCCGCGACGATGCCCGTACGCCGCCCCGCCCCCGGCGACCTGGAGCCGATCGAGACTGCCAGCCGCGACGAGATCACCGCGCTGCAGCTCACCCGCCTGCGCGCCAGCCTGCAGCACGCCTATGACCAGGTGCCCCACACCCGGGCCAAGTTCGACGCTGCCGGCGTGCAGCCGCAGGACTGCCGCAGCTTGAGCGACCTGGCCAGGTTCCCGTTCAGCAGCAAGGCCGACCTGCGCGACAACTACCCCTTCGGCCTGCTGGCGGTGCCGCGCCAGCAACTGGCGCGCATCCATGCCTCCTCCGGCACCACCGGCAAGCCCACCGTGGTCGGCTACACCCAGGCCGACATCGAGGTCTGGGCCGATCTGGTGGCGCGTTCGATCCGCGCCGCCGGTGGCCGCCGCGGCGACATGGTCCATGTGGCCTACGGCTACGGCCTGTTCACCGGTGGCCTGGGCGCGCACTACGGCGCCGAGCGGCTGGGCTGCACGGTCGTGCCCATGGGCGGCGGCCAGACCGAAAAGCAGGTCCAGTTGATCGTCGATTTCAAGCCCGACATCATCATGGTCACGCCCAGCTACATGCAGGTGCTGATCGAGGAGTTCCGCCGCCAGGGCCTGGACCCGCGGCAGATGAGCGTGCAGGTTGGCATCTTTGGCGCCGAGCCCTGGACCGAGGCGATGCGCCGCGAGATCGAGACCAGCGCCGACATCGCTGCCGTCGACATCTACGGCCTGTCCGAGGTGATGGGCCCGGGCGTGGCCTGCGAATGCATCGAGAGCCGCGACGGCCCGGTCATCTGGGAGGACCATTTCTACCCCGAGATCATCGACCCCGAGAGCGGCGCGGTGCTGCCCGACGGCGCCGAGGGCGAACTGGTCTTCACCACCTTGACCAAGCAGGCGCTGCCGATGGTGCGCTACCGCACCCGCGACCTGACCCGGCTGCTGCCGCCCACTTCGCGCAGCTTCAGGCGCATGGGCAAGATCGTCGGCCGCTCTGACGACATGCTGATCATCCGCGGCGTCAATGTCTTTCCGACCCAGATCGAGGAGATCGTGCTGCAGGCCGACAAGCTCGCCGGCCAGTACCAGATCGTCGTCAGCCGCGACGGCGCGCTCGACCAGGTGGTGGTGCGCACCGAGCTCAATGTCGCCAATGCCGACGCGCCGCAGGCCGAGCGCGACGCGGTCGGGCTCTGGCTGGCGCAGCGCATCAAGACCTTGGTCGGCATCAGCACCAGGATCGAGGTCTTGCCGCCAGGGGCGATCGAACGCACCCTCGTCGGCAAGGCCCGCCGTGTCGTCGACCAGCGGCCACGCTAAAAAGGGGCAACGGGCATGTACACCCAGAGCATGGACACCAGCGCGGCGGAGCGCGGCGGGCCTGAAGACCCGGGCCTGCAGCGCCGCTTTGACGCCCGCATCGATGCCGGCGATTTCATCGAGGCCAAGGACTGGATGCCCGGCGACTACCGCAAGACCCTGCTGCGCCAGATCAGCCAGCATGCCCATTCCGAGTTCGTCGGCATGCTGCCCGAGGGCCACTGGATCGCCCGCGCCCCTACGCTCAAGCGCAAGGCGATCCTGCTGGCCAAGGTGCAGGACGAGGCCGGCCACGGCCTGTACCTCTACGCCGCCGCCGAGACGCTGGGCCAGAGCCGCGACCAGATGCTGGCGGCGCTGCACAGCGGCCGGGCCAAGTACAGCTCGATCTTCAACTACCCGACGCTGAGCTGGGCCGATGTCGGCACCATCGGCTGGCTGGTCGATGGCGCGGCGATCATGAACCAGGTGCCGATCTGCCGCTGCAGCTACGGCCCCTATGCCCGGGCGATGATCCGCATCTGCCGCGAAGAAAGCTTCCACCAGCGCCAGGGCTTCGACAGCCTGCTGACGATGATGCAAGGCGGCAGCGCCGCCCAGCGCGAGATGGTCCAGGACGCGGTCAACCGCTGGTGGTGGCCCTGCCTGATGATGTTCGGCCCGCCCGACGACCAGAGCCCGAACTCGGCCCAGGGCATGCGCTGGGGGATCAAGCGGGTGTCCAACGACGAGCTGCGGCAGAAGTTCGTCGACGCGGCGGTCGTGCAGGCCAAGGTGCTGGGGGTGAGCCTGCCGGACCCGGACCTGCACTGGAACGAGGCGCGCCAGCATTGGGATTTCGGCGCCATCGACTGGGCCGAGTTCTGGCAGGTGGTCGGCGGCGACGGGCCCTGCAACCAGGAGCGCCTGGCCGCCCGGGTCAAGGCCTGGAACGACGGCGCCTGGGTGCGCGAGGCGGCGCTGGCCCACGCGCGTCGCCAGCAGGCTCCGGCCCCTGCGCGTCGCCAGCAAGGCCAGGAAGACATCAGCGAGGTGACGGCATGAGCGGCAACGACGACCCCAAGCCCGAAGCTGCGGACAGCGAATGGCCGCTGTGGGAGGTGTTCGTGCGCAGCCGCGCCGGGCTGGACCACAAGCACTGCGGCAGCCTGCATGCGCCCGACCCGGCGCTGGCGCTGCAACTGGCGCGCGACGTTTACACCCGGCGCCAGGAGGGCATCAGCATCTGGGTCGTGCGCTCGGATCAGATCGTCGCCAGCGACCCCGGCGACAGGGCCAGCAACTTCGATCCGGCGGCCGACAAGGTCTACCGCCACCCGACCTTCTACAAGCTGCCGGCGGCGGTAGACCACCTCTGAGCGCCAAGCGTGCAGGCATCGATCCGCATCGCCAAGACGCCGACCACGCAGTACCTGCTGCGCATCGCCGACAGTTGCCTGATCCTGGGCCAGCGCCTGGGCGAGTGGAGCGGCCATGCGCCCATGCTCGAAGAGGACATCGCGTTGTCGAACATGGCGCTGGACTTGATCGGCCAGGCCCGCGCGCTGCTGACCCACGCCGGAACCCTGACCGCTGGCGATGCTGGCGTACACGATGAGGACCAGCTCGCCTTCTTGCGCGACGAGCGCGACTACTACAACCCCTGCCTGGTGGAGTTGCCGCGTGGCGACTTCGCCTTCACGGTGCTGCGCAACCTGGCGGTGGCGACCTGGCTGAAGCTGCTCTGGCAGCGCCTGGCCGACTCGACCGACCCGGCGCTGGCGGCAATCGCCGGCCAGGCCGTCAAGGAAGCCCGCTACCACCAGCGCCACGCCGCCGACTGGTGGCTGCGCCTGGCCGATGGCACAACCGAGTCGCGCCAGCGCTGCGCGGCGGCGCTGGCCGGGCAATGGCGCTACGCCGCCGAGCTGTTCGACAGCGACGCGGTCGACGACGCCGCCCAGGCCAGCGGCTTAGGCCCGCGCTGGGCCGATCTGCACCCAGCCTGGGCCGCTGAATTGGCACCGGTGATGGCCGCCGGTGGATTGCCGGCGCCGGCCTGGGGGCGGTTTCGCAGTGCCGGCAGCCGCGGCCTGCACAGCGAGCACATGGGCCCGCTGCTGGCCACCCTGCAGTCGCTGCAGCGGTCCTATCCCGGGGGCAAATGGTGAGCCCGGTGGCCGCGTCCGACCCGCGCCTGGCCCAAGCCTGGGCCCTGCTGGCCGAGCTGCCCGACCCCGAGCTGCCGGCGCTGTCGCTGTGCGACCTGGGCGTGGTCCGCAGCGTCAGCGTCAGCGCCGCCGGCAGCGAGGTGGCGCTGACGCCGACCTACTCCGGCTGCCCGGCCACCGAGGTGATCGCCGCCAGCGTGGTGCAGGCCCTGGACGCCGCCGGCCTGGGGCCGACGCGGACGCACCTGCAGCGTGCGCCGGCCTGGAGCAGCGACTGGATCAGCGCCGCCGGCCGGGCCAAGCTGCTGGCCTATGGCATCGCCCCGCCCGGGCCGGCGGCTGCGGCAGCCAGCCAGCCGCTGCGGCTGCTGCGCCGGCCGCCGACCATGCCCTGCCCGCGCTGCGCCAGCGCGCGCACCGAGCTGCTGGCGGTCTTCGGCGGCACGGCCTGCAAGGCGCTCTACCGCTGCATCGATTGCCGCGAACCGTTCGAGCATTTCAAGCCGATATGAGCCCGCTGTTCCACGCCCTGAGGGTCGAGCGGATCGAGCCCGACACCGCCGAGGCGGTGATCGTCAGCTTCGCCGTGCCCGAGCCGCTGCGCCAGGTCTTTGGCTTCACCCAGGGCCAGTACCTGACGCTGCGCCACCAGATCGACGGCCAGGACCTGCGCCGCTCGTATTCGATCTGCGCCGGGGTCGACGACGGCGAGTTGCGGGTCGGCGTGCGCAAGGTCCAGGGCGGCACCTTCAGCAATTGGATCAACACCAGCCTCCGGCCCGGCGACAGCCTGGAGGTGATGGCGCCACAGGGCCGCTTCTTCGTGCCGATCGCACCCCAGGCGCGGCGCCTGCACCTGGGCATCGCCGGCGGCAGCGGCATCACCCCGATCCTGTCGATCATGAAGACGGTGCTGGCGCGCGAAACCCGCTCCAGCTTCTGCCTGCTCTACGCCAACCGCCGGCTGCAGAGCACGATGTTCAAGGAAGAACTCGAAGACTTGAAGAACCGCTACCTGAGCCGGCTGGCGATCCACCATGTGTTCTCCGACGAGCCCAGCGAGTCCGATCTGCACAGCGGGCTGATGGACCGCCACAAGCTCGGCGCGTTCTTCGCCCGCGGCGCCGTCTCGGCCGATCGGCTGGACCATGCCTACATCTGCGGCCCCTACCAGATGAACGACGAGGCCGAGGCCGCCCTGCTGGCCGCCGGGGTGGACGGCGGGCGCATCCACATCGAGCGCTTCGGCATCGTGCCCTCGGCCCAGGCCGGCGCCGATGCGGTCGTCCACCAGGCCGCCAGCGGCGACGCCGAGATCGCCCGGGTGGAGATCCAGCGCGATGGCCTGCGCCGCGAGTTCGAGTTTCTCAAGCACCAACCCAGCATCCTCGACGCCGCCTCGGCCGCCGGCCTGGAAGTGCCGTTCTCCTGCACCTCGGGCGTGTGCGGCACCTGCCGCGCCAAATGCCTGCAAGGCCAGGTGCGGATGGAGCGCAACTTCGCGCTCTCGGCGGCCGAGGTGGCGGCAGGATTTGTCCTCACCTGCCAGGCCCATCCGCTGTCGGAGCGGGTGGTGCTGAGCTTCGACGAGCGCTGAGCTGGCTGTCGGCGGGTTGGTCCCGGGCCGCAGCGCCATCGCAGGCATGATCCGCGCCGGCCAACCCGCGCCAACAAGCACAACAACTTTGGAGGTTTCATGATGGGGAACAAGCACAAATCTGCGGCGCTGCTGCTGCTGCTGGTGATGATGTCGATGCTGGCTGCGGCCGGCGCGCTGGCGCAGGGCAAGCCCGACCGGCAGGACATCGAGGTCACGGTCGTCAACGGCCGGGCCGTGGTCAAGGAGGAGATCGCCCACACCAGCGCCGCCCATGGCGCCCTGGTCTGGCGGATCGCCCAGCCTGGCTACGCCTTCGCCGCCGCCGGCATCCGCATCGCCTCCAACGGCAAACACAGTTGCGCCGCCCACGGCGACGGCAAACGCTTTCGCTGCGCCAAGCTGGGCCACGACAAGGGCGCCAAGTACAAGTACGACGTGCTGCTGATCGACACCGCGACGAACAAGGCCCTGGCGCCGCTGGACCCGTTCGTGCAGAACGACTGAGGCGCCGGCTCAGGCCGGCTGTGCCGCTTTGGCGAGCATCGCCGCCACCCGCGCTATCGCCTGGCCCAGCTCCGAGCCGGCCGCCGCAGCGCCGCCGGTGCGCTCGGCCATCTGCCGGGCCTCGGCCAGACCCCGCAGGGCGGCGTCGCGTTGGCCGGACAGGCCATCGCACTCGGCCAGTTGGCACAGCAGCACGCCCAGGCTGAGCGCGTCGGCCACCTCGCGCAGCAGGGCCTGGCCGGTATCGAGCCGACTGCGGGCCTGCTCGAACCGGCCCTGGCCGGCGTCGATCCAGCCCAGGTAGCCCAGCAGTTGGCCCTCGGCGCGGCTGTCGCCCATGCGCCGCGCCAGCAGCAGCGCCGCCTCGAGGTGGTGGCTGGCGGCTTCGGCCTGGCCCAGGGCCTGCAGGATCAGCCCGAGGTTGCACAGGGCCACGCTCTCCAACTGCGGCCGGCCCAGGTCGCGGGCCAGCGCCAGGGCGGCGTCGCAGGCACTGCGCGCCTGGTCGAGCCGGCCCTGGGTCCAGTGCAGCATCGCCAGGTTGCTCAGCGTGTTGCCCTCGCGCCGCCGGTCGCCGAGTTCACGGGCCAGCGCCAGCGCCTGCTCGGACATGCTGCGTGCCTCGTCCAGCCGCCCGCAATTGGCATTGAGGTTGCCGATGTTGCCGAGCACGCTGCATTCGCCGCGCCGGTTGCCAGAGCGCCTGGCCAGCGCCAGCGCCGCCTGATAGTGGCCCAGCGATTCGTCCATGCGCCCCTGGCTGAACTCGAGGTTGCCCAGGCCGTTGAGGGCATTGCCCGCCAGCAGGGTCAGCCCCTGCGTCTGCGCCAGATCCAGGGCGCGTAGCAGCGTCTGGCGGGCCGGGTCGCTCTGGCCGGCGCGGCTCATCAGGCCGCCCAGGCTGTTCAGCACCTCGATCTCGCAGGCAGCGCCCGCTCCGCTGCCGAAGTGGCCCAGCGCCCGCTCGTGCTCGGCCCGCGCCTGCGCCCAGCGCCCGGCTGCGTCCAGCGCGTTGCCCAGGGTGCAGAGCGCCAGGGCGGCATCGGCGCCGGCCAGGCCAGGCATGTCGCACACCGCCTGGGCCAGGTCCACCCCGGCCTGGTAGGGGCCCAGAAGGGCCAGCGCCGCCCAGGCGCCGACCAGGGCACCGCAGGCCAGGTCGGCCTGTCCGGCGGCGACGGCGCGGCGGCAGGCCATGACCAGGTTGTCGAGGTCGGCGCAGCCTTGTTCGACCGCCCGCAGCGGCCCCAAGGCGGCGTACCAGGCGCTGTGCCGGGCCTGCGCCGCCGCCCGTGCCGCCGGCCCGCTGCCGGGGTAGCGGCCGGGCTGGTGCAACTGGTCGTCGGCATAGGCCTGGACGCTGAGCAGCATCGCAAAGCGCTCGCCCGGCAGGCTGCGCAGCAAGGATTTGTCGACCAGCGACTGGACCAGGTCGACCGACCAGGCGCCGCGCGCGGCCTCGGGCAGATCGTGCAGCGCGATCACGTGTTCGGCCGCCTCCAGACTGAAGGCCCCTTCCATCACCGACAACTGGGCAAAGGCGCTGCGGTCGGCGTCGCCCAGCATGTCCCAGGACCAGTCGAACGCCAGCCTCAGGGTCGACTGCCGCTCCAGCCGGTGGCCCGAGGCGCGCAGCAGCTTGAAGCGTTCACCGATGCGCGCCAGCATCGCCCTGGGGCCCAGCGTGCGCACCCGCGCCGCCGCCATCTCGATGGCCAGCGGCAGGCCGTCGAGCAGCCTGACCAGCGGCGCGATCGCGTCCTCGTCGTCGGCACCGGGCATGAAGTCGCGCCGCGCCGCCAGCGCCCGGCGGCGGAACAGCACCTCGGCATCGTCCTGCGGCAGCGGCGCCAGCGCCAGCGCCTCTTCGCCGGCAATGCCCAGCACCTCGCGGCTTGTGACCAGGAACCGCGCCTGCGCGGCCCGGCCCAGCCACTGGCCCAGGCTGGCCTCGGCCAGGCGCGCGATCTGCTCGAAGTTGTCCAGGATCAGCAGGCAGGCACCGCGCCCGGCGATGGCGTGGCCGATCTGCGCGACCGGGTCTTCGCTGCCCAGGGGCAGGCCCAGGCCTTGCGCCACGGCATAGGTCAGGCCGTCGATGTCACGCGCCACCGCCAGGTCGCAGAACCAGACGCCGCCGGCAAAGTCGCCCAGCGCCGACCAACCGAAGCGGGTCGCCAGCCGGGTCTTGCCCGTGCCACCCATGCCCAGCAGCGAGACCAGCCTGGCGCCGCTCTCAAACCGGCGCGCCAGATCGGCCAGCCCGGCTTGCCGGCCGATGAAGGCATCGCGCTCGGCCGGCAGGCTGTGGCGGATGGCGCGCAGCGGCACCCACAGGTCGGCCCCGGCGGCAGCGCCGTCGGCGTCACCATCGACCTGGCCGGCCGGCCCGCCGCTGACCACCCGGTAGGCCTTGTCCACATCCGGCGGGGCGACGAAGGGCGCGTGCTCGTCGCCAATCTCGTACAAGGCCAGCGGCTCGGGCAGGCCCTTGAAGCGCCAGAAGCCATGCGCCATGACCCTGACCTCACCCCGATGGGCCGGCATGCCGATCGCCGCCAGGGCGGCAGCCGTGAGCAAGATTTGCCCGCCCAGCGCGGTCGCCATCACCCGCGCGGCGACCAGCTTGGCCAGGCCGTCGACCTCCAGCGGCTTGGCCCCCAGGGCGACATCGGCGGCGGGCGTCTGGCGCAGCGTCACCGGGCCGACATGCAGGCCGCAGCGCGCCACCAACGGCGGCGCCAGCGCGGCCAGGGCACGGTGGTAGTCCAGGGCGTAGCCCAGGGCGTCGGCGGCAGCGTCGAACAGCAGCAAAAAGCCGTCGGTCTTGTCGATCTCGCGGCCGCGCCAGGTGCGCAGCAGGTCGCGCGCCAGCCGCTCGTGCTCGGCCCCCAGCGCCGCCATCGCGGCATCGCCCAGGCGCGCCGCCAGCGCTGCGCTGTCCACCAGATCGGTCAGCAGCAGGGCACGCGGGTGGGGCATGGCGCAAGTATCGGCCGGCTGCGCCCGGCGCTAGAGCAGATGTCGGCTGCGTCCGCCATCGACCGCCAGCACCTGGCCGGTGACGTAGTCGGCGTCCAGCGCCAGCCAGGCCACGGCGCGCGCCAACTCTTCGAAACTGCCCAGGCGCTGCATCGGGATCGATGCGGCGATGCGCCCGGCGTGCGCGGCGTCGGTCCAGTGGGCGGGCAGCGGCAGCGTGCCGGGCTGGACCACGTTGAAGCGCACCTGGGGCGCCCATTCCACCGCCAGCGCCAGCGTCAGCGCCTGCAACGCCGCCTTGGTCGCCACGTACCAGAGGTGGCCGCGCAGCGGGCGCTCGACGTGGATGTCGGTCACCGCCACCACCGCGCGCAGCGCCGGCGGCGCGGCCGGCTGGGGCGGATGCGGCAGCAGCGCCGCCAGGATCGCGGCGTGCGCGCCTACATGCACCTGCCAGTCCAGCGCCGCCTGCGCCGCGTCGGCCAGACCGCTGGGCGCAAAGTGCGAGGCGTTGCACACCAGCACTTGGGGCGCCAGGCCGAGCAACCAATCCGGCAATGCCAGCGGCGGCAGGGCAAAGTCGGCGCACCAGGTACGGGCCGAAGCGCCGCGCCGGGCGTTCAGCGCTGCGGCCAGTTCATCCGCGCCGGCCTGCGAGCGCGGCGAGTGGTGGACCACCACCCCCAGCCCGCGTGCGTGCAGCGCCTGGGCAATCGCCCCGCCACCGCGACCGGCGGCGCCGGTGACCAGCGCCCAGCCGTTCACGCCCGCAACCCTGCGGTCGAACGCCGCGCCAGCGGGCTCGAACGGATCAGGCGCTGTCGCGGGGCGGGCATGGCCGGCGATGTTAGCCGCCGGGCCTGTGGGCCGACCCGTCGCTGCGGCCAAAGTGCGGCGCTGAGCGCGCTGCTACATTCGCCCGCGCCATGCCCACACCCGCCCGACGCCCGCGCGCGATCGCCATCACCCTTGTGCATACCCACGCGGCCAGGCCGGCACCATGCGCATCGCCGAGGTCCTGAGCCGCCTGCGGGCGGGCGGCGCCAAGCCGGCGCAGTTGCAGCGCTTGCTGCGCCAGTGGCTGCACGCCAAGGACAGCCCCGGCGGCCCCAGCGCGCCCGAGCACAGCCTGTCCAAGTCGCTGCGGGCGGAGTGGGCAACGCTGCTGCCCGAACTGCGCGCCCTGGTGCAGCTGCGCTCGCAGCACCCGGCCCAGGACGGTGCAGTCCGCCTGCTGCTCGGCCTGCGCGACGGCCAGACCGCCGAGGCCGTGCTGCTGCCCAAGGACGGGTTGTGCGTCTCGACCCAGGTCGGCTGTGCGGTCGGCTGCGTGTTCTGCATGACCGGGCGCGACGGCCTGATCCGCCAGATCGGCAGCGCCGAGATCGCCGCCCAAGTTGCCCTGGCGCGGAGCTTGCGGCCGGTCAAGCGCGTCGTCTTCATGGGCATGGGCGAGCCGGCGCACAACCTCGACATGGTGACCGAGGCAATCGAGTTGCTCGGCACGGCCGGCGGCATAGGCCACAAGAACCTGGTCTTCTCGACCGTCGGCGACCTGCGCGTGTTCGAGCGCCTGCCGTTGCTGGCGGTCAAGCCGGCGCTGGCGCTGTCGCTGCACAGCAGCCAGGCGGCGCGGCGCGCCGAGTTGCTGCCGCGCGCGCCGCGCATCACGCCCGACGAACTGGTCGAACTGGGGCAGGCCTATGCCCGCGCCAGCGGCTATCCGATCCAGTACCAATGGACCCTGATCGCCGGCCTCAACGATGGCCCGGACGAAGTCGAGGGCATCGCCCGGCTGCTGCGCGGCAAGTACGCGATGATGAACTTGATCCCCTACAACCGGGTCGATGACCTGCCCTGGCAACGCCCGTCCGCCGACCGCGCGGCGGCCATGTGCGCGGCCCTGAACCGCCAGGGCATCCTGACCCGGCTGCGCCAATCGGCCGGGCAGGATGTCGAGGGTGGCTGCGGCCAATTGCGGGCGCGCCAGGCCCAGGGCAGCACCCGCCCGGTCAGAATGCCCCCCACCAACCACCCCCTCACCACCAGGACCGAAAGACCATGATCCACGTCGTCGCCATGCTCACCACCCTGCCCGGCAAGCGCGCCGAGGTGCTCGCCGCCTTCCTCGCCAACGTGCCCGCAGTTCTGGCCGAAGACGGCTGCATCGAGTACATCGCCACGGTCGACGCGGCGGGTTTCCCGACCTCCAAGGGCAGCCTCGGCGAGGACAGCTTCGCGGTGGTCGAGAAATGGGCCAGCATCGCCGCGCTGCAAGCCCACGCCGCCGCGCCGCACATGGCCGCCTACGCCGCCAAGACCCGTCCGCTGCTGGCCAGCCGGGTGATCCATGTGCTGGAGCCGGCGGGCTGACAGTAGCCAGGGCAAATGGGGCGGTCATCGGCCCGGAGTCAGCGGTGATTGCGCCCACCGATTGACTTTTATGCATCTACTGAGTAAATTATCTCAGTAGATGCCGAGTTCGCTTACACCCTACCGCCGCGCCATTGCCAGCGCCTTGCTGGCGCGCCTGGCCGAGTCCCCAAAACGGCTGCAGATCTTGGCCGGCCCGCGCCAGGTCGGCAAAACCACGCTGGTTCAGCAAATACTCGCTGACCGACCGACCGCGTCCTACTTCGCGGTCGCCGACGGCCTGTCCCACCCGGCAATCGGCCTGGCCGCTGGCGGGTTGTCGGACGGTTCCATCCGCCCCGCCGCAAACAGCGTCGGCTGGCTGACCCAGGTCTGGGACCACGCCGAGCGGGCCGCGCTGGTCTGGCAGGACAGCCGCCACCCACTGGCGCAGCAACTGCCCTATGTTTTGGTGGTCGATGAAGTGCAACAGGTGGCGGATTGGTCCAGCACCGTCAAAGCGCTGTGGGACCGGGCGCGGGCGCGGGGCGCGCCATTGCATGTGCTGCTGTTGGGCTCGGCACCGCTGTTGGTCCAGCAGGGCCTGAGCGAGAGTTTGACCGGGCGCTACGAACTGATCCGGATGTCGCACTGGTCGTTTGATGAGATGAACGATGCCTTCGGCTGGACGCTCGACCAGTTCATCCACTTCGGCGGCTACCCGGGCAGCGCCAGCACCATCGACGACGAGCCACGCTGGCGCGCCTACCTGCGCGACGCGCTGATCGAGCCCAGCATCGCCAAAGATGTGCTGGCGATGACCCGGGTCGACAAGCCGGCACTGCTGCGGCGCTTGTTCGAGCTGGCCTGCGACTACTCCGGTCAGATCGTGTCGCTGGACAAGGTCAGCTGCAACCTGGGCCGTGGTCACACCCTCACGCTGGCCCACCACATGACATTGCTGGCGCAGGCTGGTCTGATCGGCGGGCTGCAAAAGTTTGCCGGCCAGATCCTCCGCCAGCGCGCCTCGCCGCCCAAATTCCAGGTCCACAACAACGCCTTGATGACGGCCGCGAGCAGCCACGACTTTGCCCAGGCGCGGGCCGACCGCAGCCACTGGGGACGGTTGGTCGAAAGCGCGGTCGGCGCGCACCTGGTCACCAGCGCCGACAGCGACACCCACATCCACTACTGGCGCGACGCCGGCATGGAGGTCGATTTCATCGTCGAACGCTTAGGTCAATTGGCGGCGATCGAGGTCAAGACCACGCCCGGCGTGACCGGACACCGTGGCTTGGACGAGTTTTGCCGGCGACACCCGCAGGCCAGACGCTGTCTGGTCGGCAGCGACGCGTTACCGCTGGGCGAATTCTTGGGTCGCAGCGCCGCGTTCTGGATGCAGTGACGCTGCCTGCCGACCATGGACGCGCCGACCTCACCGCCGCCAGACGCACCGTACCGGGTGCCGCGCCGCGCCACCACCATCGACGCCCAGGGCCAGCCCCAGACGCGATTCTTGGCCGACTGGCGTGGGCTTGACGCTTATGTGCTGCTCGGCGATCCGGGCGCGGGCAAGAGTGAAAGCTTCGAATCCGAAAAGCAGGCCTGCCAAGGAAAGCTGGTACCGCCGCGCGACATCGTCGACAGGGTTGCGGCCATTGATGTCGGCGCGCAGACCGTGTTCATCGACGGGTTGGATGAAGTGCGCGCCGGCACTGCCGATGGCCAAGTGCCGTTCGGCGCGATCCGCGAATGGCTCAACCTGGCTGGCCGACCGCGCTTTCGCCTGTCCTGCCGCGAGGCCGACTGGTTGGGCCAATCCGACGCGCAGGCCTTGGCCCGGGTCGCGCCAGGCGGACAGGTCACCGTGCTGCACCTGGACGCATTGACGCGCGAAGAGCAATTGCAGGTACTGGGCAGCCGCGTCGCCGAAGTGAGCGACCCGCAGGCGTTCATGTCCAACGCCGAACGGATGGGCATCGCCGCCATGCTTGGCAATCCGTTGCTGTTGGACTTGACGATCAAGGCGATGGTCGCGATCGGCGGTGACGAGCCAAAGACACGCAAGGATGTCTACGACGCCGCTTGCCAACAGCTCGCCACCGAATTCAACACCGAACACCAGGTGCGCCGGCCGCCAGGGTTCGGCGCCATAGACCGCTTGCTAGACGATGCTGGCCTGTTGTGCGCCGTGCTGCTGTTGAGCCAGAAGCAAGCCGTGTCAGCCGTCCACAGCAGCGCGCCCGACACGCTGCAGTTGTCCGATCTGCCTCCAACGCTGAGGCCCGTGGACGCGGCGGCTGCGTTGGCCACCAAGGTGTTCACCACCGTTGCCGGCCGCAGCACGCCGCGCCACCGCAGCATCGCCGAATTCCTGGCCGCCAAGGCGCTGGCCAAGCGCCTGGCTGAGGGCCTGCCCTTAGGGCGGCTGATGGCCCTGATCCAGGGCTTTGACGGCCGGCCGGTCGAGCCACTGCGCGGCTTGTTCGGCTGGCTGCTGACACTGCGCATCCCCGACCGCGAGCGGCTGATGCAGCTCGATCCGCTGGGCGTGGTGCTCAACGGCGACGTGACCGCCTGGACCTGCGCCGAGCGGGCACAGTTGCTGGACGCGCTGAAGTCCGCCCTCGAGCACAACCCTTACCTGCTGCACGGAGTCTGGGTCAACCACCCGTTTGGCGCCTTGGCCACGGCCGATATGGCCGACACCTTTGAGGCCTTGCTGCGCGCACCACAGCGCGACCGGGCACACCTGGCGCTGCTGGGCGTGGCGTTCAAAGCCCTCAGCCATGGCCAGGCCATGCCAACCCTGACGGATGCGCTGCAAGCTTGGGTGCAGGACCCCGCCGCGCTGCCCGATGCCGGTGTCTCGGCCTACCTCGCCTGGAAGCACAACGCCGGCTTCGATCCCGCCAAGGCCCTGGCATGGCTGGAGCAGCGCCATCGCGCACAAGTCGCCGACGCGAACGACCGACTGGCGTCCACTTTGCTGCGCGACCTCTACCCCGTCCACCTGGGGCCAGACCAGGTCCTGCGGTTCATGCGCCCGCACAGGCACAACAACGCTGGGCCAAGCTATTCGTGGTTTTGGCGCAGCGTACTGATGGACCAAAGCGCAGCGCCGGACTTCGCCCTTTTGGCCGATGCCTGGCCGGTGTTTCGTCCGACCACCGCCGGCTCGGGGCAAGACTTCCAAGCCCGCAGTCTGGCCGCTGAATTGCTTGCGAAGGCGCTGCAGCACAGCGGCGACAGGGCGTCCAACGACCGGCTCTTTGCCTGGCTAGGTCTGTGCCTGGACGAACATGGCTTTTCGACCCTCAAGGGCGAAGCTCGAAACAAGGTATCGGAGTGGCTGCAGGCACGACCCGCGCGCCTCAAAGCCGTCGCCGCGTTGGCCTATGCCGTGATCGCCGAGTCCCGCCAACCGCATTTCTGGGAAGCCGAACAACGGCTGCACGGCGTGGAACTGCCCTCGGACTGGCCCGCCTGGCTGCTGGACCAAGCCGCAGCGACGGCTCACCAGGACCTCGCCAAATATTGCTTTCAACAGGCTGCGACAGTGCCGATAAATGACTACCCGAGATACCTTGCGCCAAACCCCGAAGATATTGTTGCCTGGACGAATTTGAATGCCCATAAATGGCCAGCAGCGGCGCATTGGCTGGAAGAGGTCTGGGTATGTGAAGTTGACCATAGCATGGCTGAGCATCACCGCCGTCAGCGCAAGTACCAGGCTGAACGAGAACTCCTGCGGAACGACCGGCAGAGGCAGATCCAGCCCTATTGGTCGGCACTGGCCGACGGCACCGCGCCGATGCGTGCCGTGCATAACCTTGCCCTGGCGCACCAAGACATGTTCTCCGACATCCACGGCGCAACGCCATTAGCCCGCGTTCAAGACTATCTGGTTTGCGATCCCACCACAGCCCAAGCGGCAATTGACGGCCTGGCTTACGTTCTGTCGCGCGATGACTTGCCGTCTGTTGCTGAAATATTTAAGACCGATACCAAGAGCAAATACCATTTGTTGCGTCCGGCCGCGCTGCTGGCTGCTGAGCATCAGTTCGCCGAATCAGCAGAAATACCGTTACGGTGGTCAGCCGAACTGGCTGAGAAATTGGTGGCGTTTTACCTGACGAACGTGACCGGAAACATTCCCGGCTGGTACCGCAGCTTGGTGCGCCATCGCACCGACTTGGTCGCTGAGTTATTGCTGCGCTACGCCCTGCCGAAACTGCGCAGGAGCGAAATTTCGAGCATCACCTCGCTCTGGGCTTTGGGTCAAGACGCCGATTTCCTGGGCCTGGCTCAGCGGACCCTGCCAACCTTGCTGGAGCGCTTTCCACTGCGCGCGACCGAGGCCGCACGCGGCGCCTTCAACCGTTCGCTGCTGTCGGCGCTGCCGCTGCTAGACGACGCGCTGGCGGCTCCCCTCGTGGCCCGCAAACTGGCCCGTCGCGGGCTCGACGCGGGCCAAAGGACGGTCTGGCTGGTGGCCCAACTGCGCTACACGGCCGACGCCGCCGAGACCTTGGCTGCCTGGGTCGGCCAGAACGAGCGGCGCGCGGTAGCGCTGGGCGTTGCGCTGGAAGAGCAAGGCAGCCTTGGTCGCAGCGCGCACCGCTTGTCGCCGACGGCGCTGCGGCGCTTGATCGAGGTACTGGCGCCCATCACCCCCAGTTCGCCCCATTCTGCGTCTGGCCTGGTCGGCGCCAGAGACGAGCGCTGGGCGACGGTGCGCGGGTTGTTCAATCGTCTGGCAACCGACCCCAGCCCAATCGCCAGAGACGCTTTGCGCATGCTGGCCGCGTCGGACCAAATTGGTGGCTGGCACGACGCTGCGGTGTACAGCGCCATCGCCCAACAATCCGCCGCGCGGGAGGCCAATTTTCAAGTGACCAGCCCGGCGCAGGTGGTAGACGTGATCGGCAACGCCGCCCCCGCCAATCAGGCCGACTTGTTGGCCATGGTCATGCAGCAACTCGGCGAAATCGAAGCGCAATTGCACCACGATCCCAGCTTCCTGGTGCGCCAATATTGGCAAGGAGATGGCCCAGATCGGGTTCCTCACGACGAAAACTACTGCCGCGATCTGTTGTTGGCCGGGCTGAAAGACCGGCTCAGCCCGCACAATATTGACCTTGGGCGCGAGGCGAGCAAGGCCAACGACAAGCGTGTCGACATGAGCGCCAGCTTCATGCGTTCGGGCAAGCGCATTTCATTGCCGATCGAGGTGAAGAAAGAAAACCACCGCGACCTTTGGACCGCTTGGCGCGATCAGCTCCAGCGCCTGTACATGACCGAGCCGTCGGCCGGCCAGCATGGTTTGTATTTGGCGTTGTGGTTCAATCACGAACCGCGCAAATATGAAGGCGTCAGACCGGCGAGCGCTCGCGACTTATGCCAAATGCTCGGCCGCCTGATACCCGAGCGTGATCGGCACCAACTCCGGGTCCAGGTACTCGATCTGTCACTCCCGCCTAAGCCCGTGACAAAACCGGCCCAAAAATAATCCTCAGACCGGCCGATAAACCGCCGCCACCTTGCTCGAATTGAAGATCCAGGTCTCGACGAACTCTGACCATTCGAGTTTGGCGTCCAGGGCGCTGACCAGGCCGGCCAGGACGAACCAGTTCAGCACCTCTTGCTGGCCGGCGTCTTCGATCTGGGCCAGGCTGCGGTTGCGCCAATAGCCATGCTCGCCCTCGACCAGGGCCTGGTAGAGCCGGCGGTCGCTGGCGACGTCGGGCTGCAATCGGTAGGTCTTGTCGACCAAGAAGGCGTGGCTCCAGCTCGATGAGGCCAGCACCGCGACCCGCCAGGGGCTGTCGCGCAGCACCTTTGCCATCGCCGCGCCGAGGTCGAAGCAACGCCGGGGCGAGGGCGAGGGCGGGTCGGCCGGGCGACCGCGGTCGGCCCAGGGGCTGATGAAACCGCGGTAGCTGACGAGTTGTCGGCCGTAGCAGTTGACCGGCATCGCCACCACCGGCCAGTCGAAGCCCTGGCGGTCGTAGTCCAGGTACAGCACCGCGTTCAAGAAGGCATGCGCCAGGCCGGGGTGGTGCAGCGGCCGGTAGGCGTAGGCGATGTCGAAATCGGCCTGCAGCAGGCCGCTGGCCAGGTGCTTGGCGCCGTCGCGGTGGCCGCGGATCCAGCGGCTGGCATCACCGCGTTCGCCCCAGGCGTTGGGCCGGCCGCCGCCCCATTCGTCCTGGGTGTTGGCGTCGAACATCGACGAGGCGCCGGCATGCTTCCATGGGTAGACCTGCATGTCGTCGTAGGCCAGGATGGAGAACGGCGGGACGATGTCTTCGTGGAAGTTCTCGTACTGGTCGTCGCCGCAGACCAGCACGAAGTCGGGTTTGAAGGCGTCGATCGCGGCGCGCACCCGGCGCAGGCCGACGCGCATCGCGCTGCGGTGGGCGGCGGCGGCGGCGCGCGGGTCGGCCCACTCGGCCTGCATCGCCGCTGGCCATTGGGCCGGGTCCTTGGCCTGCGCCGGGATGTCGGGATCGGCCAGCCGGCCACGCAGGATGTTGGCCATGTCGGCGTCCAGGCCACTCAGTGGCGGGTAGTGGGAGATGCCCACTGGCAGGATCTGGGCCATGGTCGCTCCTGGCGGCGGGTCAGACGAAGCGGAAGGCGACCACGCCGAGCGGGCCGTAGTCGACGTGGAAGCTGTCACCGGCCTGGGCCGTGGCCGGCCGGGTGAACGAGCCGGCCAGCACCACTTGGCCGGGCTCCAGGCACTCGTCGTGGGGCTTGAGCTTGTTGGCCAGCCAGGCGACGCCGTTGGCGGGGTGGTTCAGCACCCCGGCGGCCAGGCCGGTCTCCTCGACCACGCCGTTCTTGAACAGCATCGCGCCGACCCAGCGCAGGTCGACCGCGTCGGGCCTGACCGGCCGGCCGCCGAGGACGATGCCGGCGTTGGCGGCGAAGTCGGAGATGGTGTCGGTGACCTTGCGCGGCGCCCGGCTGTCGCGGTCGAACTGCTCGATCCGGGCGTCGATGATCTCGATCGCCGGGCTGACGTAGTCGGTCGCGGCGAGCACGTCGAACAGGGTCACGCCCGGGCCCTGCAGCCGCCGGCCGAGGATGAAGGCGAGTTCGACCTCGACCCGGGGGGCGATGAAGCGGTTGATCGCGATATCCCCGCCGGGCTCGAAGAACATGTCGTCCATCAGCGGCGCGTAGTCGGGCTCGCTGATCTGGCTGGAGAGCTGCATCGCGCGCGAGGTCAGGCCGATCTTGCGACCCCGGATGCTGCGCCCGTCGGCCAGCTCCAGCGCCACCCAGGCGCGCTGCACGGCGTAGCCATCGGCCACCGTCATGCCGGGGAAGCGGGCCGAAAAATGGCGCAGCGCGGTGCGTGTCCTGCGCGCCTGCTGGAGTTCGGCGGCGAGGCCGGCGATGGTGTCGGGGCTGAGCATGGGCGGCGCCGGCTCAATCTGCCCCGGGCGCCACGGCGGCGGGCGCGAACAAGGAATGCAGGCTGCTGTTCTTGGCGTCGAAGACCTCTTGGCCAACATCGATGTTGAGCGTCACGCCGATGTGCCGGCTCGCCAGCAGCGGCGCGAAATGGGCCTTGGCGACGGCCTCCAGGGCCGTGCCCACGGCCTGCTGCACCGCCGCGCTGCGGCCCCGCGCCATGCGCAGCAGCAGGTAGACGAAGGCGTAGTCGCCGCTGCCGCCGGCGGCGCGGCCGGCGCTGCCGCCATCGGCCACCGCGTGGTGGGCCGCGGGGTAGGCCAGGACGCGCACGCCGCCGACCGGGAAGACCGGCTTGTCGGCCTCGTCGCGGGCCGCGACCATGGTGTCGGCCAGGGCGCGGCACAGCCGCGTCATGTCGCTGCCGCCGGCGGCCGGCGGGGCGTCGAGGTTGGGGGTGTAGAGGATGACGAGGTGGGGCATGTTGGGCTGGCGGGGTTTGTCAGAGCCGGCCTGCGGCCTGGTAGCCCTGGGCGCTGGCGGCTTGCGCTGCGGGAATAGCCCGGCCGGTTTGCGCGGTGACGGGAAAGACAGCGTTGATCTGGCCGGTGCCCGAGGCGCCGAAATAAGGCGTGATGACCTCGGCCCGGCCATCGTAGTCGGACCAGCCCAGGGCACCGAGCAGCATCGCGGTGTCGTGCATGAAGCCCTCGCCATGGCCCTTGGCGGCGTACTCGGGCAGCATCGCGCAAAAGGCCGGCCAGTCGGCCTCGGTCCACATCTGCACCACGCGCCGGTCCAGGGTCTCCAGGAACGGGCTCCAGAGCTTGAAGGCGAACTCCGGCGCCAGGCCGTTCTGGGCGAAGCGGTGGCTCAGGCTGCCGCTGGCAAAGAAGGCCACCGTGCCGTCGTAGTGGTCCTCGACCGCCCGGCGCATCGCCCAGCCCAGGCGGGCGCTGTCGTTGAGGTAATGGGCAGCGCAAAGCGCCGAGACATTGACGACCTTGAAATGCTGGTCGGCGTTCATATAGCGCATCGGCACCAGGGCGCCGTACTCGGGGTTGAGGGTGGTCGCGTCATGCGCCAGCGTGTCCACGCCATGCTCGCGGCAGACCCGGGCCAGCAACTGCCCCAGCGCCGGGTTGCCAGGAAAGGCAAACGCCATGTTGCTGATGAAGTGCGGCAACTCGTTGCTGGTGTACTGGCCGGCAAAGGCCGGCGCGCAGTTGATGTGGTAGCTGGCGTTGACCAGCCAATGGGTGTCGAAGATGACGATGGTGTCCACGCCCAGCGCGCGGCAGCGGCGGCCGATCTCGATGTGGCCGTCGATCGCGTCCTGGCGGCTGCCGAAGCGCTCGCCCGGCAGCTCGCTGAGGTACATCGACGGCACATGGGTGATCTTGGCGGCGAGTGCGAGGGTGCCCATGCTCAGGCTCCCCAATGCGGAATGTGGTGCCCGCCCAGCGACACGGCCACGTTCTTCGGCTCCAGGAACGCCTCATAGCTCCAACTGCCGCCTTCGCGGCCGACGCCGCTGGCCTTGGTGCCGCCGAAGGGCTGGCGCAGGTCGCGCACGTTCTGGCTGTTGACGAAGCACATGCCGGCTTCAACGGCGGCGGCCACCCGGTGGGCACGGCCGAGGTTCTCGGTCCAGACGTAGCTGGACAGGCCGTAGGCGGTGTCGTTGGCGATGCGCACCGCGTCGGCCTCGTCGTCGAACGGGATCAGGCAGGCGACCGGGCCGAAGATCTCGTCGCGGGCGATGGCCATGCGGTTGTCGACATCGGCGAAGACGGTCGGCCAGATGAAGTTGCCTTGCTGCACCGCCGCCGGCAGTTCGGGCGCGTAGCTCGGCCGATCCAGGCCGCCGCAGAGCAGCGTGGCGCCCTCCTTGGGGCCGCGCTCGATGTAGCTGCGCACCTTGGCCAAATGCGCCGGGCTGATCATCGGGCCGATGTTGCTGGCCTCGTCCAACGGGTCGCCGACGCGGATGCGCCGGGCGCGGGCGGCGAAGCGCTCGCAGAAATCGGCGTAGATGCTGCGCTGCACCAGGATCCGCGAGCCGGCGGTGCAGCGCTCGCCGTTGTTGCTGAAGACCATGAACAGGGCGGCGTCGAGCGCGCGCGCCGGGTCGGCGTCTTCGAAGACGATGAACGGGCTCTTGCCGCCCAGCTCCATGCTGAACTTCTTCAAGCCCGCGCTTTGGACGATGCGCTGGCCGGTGGCGGTGGAGCCGGTGAACGAGATGCCGCGCACATCGGGGTGGGCGACCAGCGGCTGCCCGGCCTCGCTGCCGTAGCCATGGACGATGTTGAGCACCCCCGCCGGGATGCCGGCCTGCAGCGCCAGCTCGCCCAGCCGCGCCGCGTTCAACGGCGACAGCTCGCTCATCTTCAGCACCGCCGTGTTGCCAAAGGCCAGGCAGGGCGCGACCTTCCAGGTGGCGGTCATGAAGGGCAGGTTCCAGGGGCTGATCAGGGCGCAGACGCCGACCGGGTGGAACAGGGTGTAGTTCAGGTGGGTGGGGGTCGGGTAGGTGTGGCCGTCGACCCGGGTACACATCTCGGCGAAAAAGTAGAAATTGTCTGCGGCGCGGGGAATGAGCTGCTTGCCGGTCTGGGCAATGACCTGGCCGGTGTCCTGGGTCTCGGTGCGGGCGATCTCGGGCACCTGCTGGGCGATCAGGTCACCGAGTTTGCGCATCAGCGCAGCGCGCTCGGTGGCCGGCCGGCCGGCCCAGGCCGGGAAAGCGGCTCGCGCGGCGGCGACAGCGGCATGGACCTCGGCCGCGCCACCGCGCGCCACCTCGGCCAGCGGCTCCTGGGTGGCCGGGTTGACGGTCTCGAAGCGCCGAGCGCTGTCGACGGACTTGCCATCAATGAGGTGCTGGATCGGCATGGGCCTTGTCTCCAATGCGGGTTGGCTTCAACTGGGGCATGGCGGCGCAGCCGGTTCAGCGCCCGAACAGCGCGTCGCCAACCAGGGTGTTGAGCAAGCGGCCGATGCCGTCGATCTCGCACACCACCTCGTCGCCCTCGGCCACGTTGACCACGCCCTCGGGCGTGCCCGTCAGGATCACGTCGCCGGTGGACAGGCGCATGAAGCGGCTGAGGTAGGCGATCAGTTCGTCGACCCGGTGGACCATGTCGGCGGTGTGGCCCTGCTGGGTGACGCGGCCGTTGACGAAGGTGCGCAGGGCCAGGTTCTGCGGATCGGGCACGTCGGCCGCGTCAACCAGCCAGGGCCCGAGCACGGTCGCGCCGTCGCGGTTTTTGACGCGCAGGTTGGGGCGGTACCAGTTCTCCAGGTAGTCGCGCACCGCGTAGTCGTTGCACACCGTGTAGCCGGCGACATGCGCCAGCGCGTGCCCGACCGCGATGTCCTTGCCGGGCCGGCCTATGACCACCGCCAGCTCGCACTCGTAATGCATGAAGGCGACGCCGGCCGGGCGGCGGGTCTGGCCGCGGTGGCCAATGACCGCGCCGGGGCCCTTGAGGAAGACCAGCGGTTCGGCCTTGGCGCCACCCTGCTGGCACAAGCTCAGCTCGCGGCTGAGCTCCTTGACATGGTCGGCGTAGTTCAGACCCAGGGCGATGACGCTGCCAAGCTCAAACGGCGGCAGCCAGACCACCGCGTCCTCGGCCAGCACCCGGCCGTCGGCCAGTTGCAGGCCCTGCGGATGGGGCCGGGCGCTGTGGATCGCGCCGGCGTAGGCCACCCGCGCCGTCCGGCTCATGGGCCAGCCTCGGCGACGAGTTCAAAGCCCAGCCCGACCAGACCCGCGATGCTGACCCGCAGCGCCTGGCCGGCCACCGCCAGCGGCGCCCCGGCCGACGCCCCCAGCAGCAGCACGTCGCCAGGCTGCAGGCTCATGAACTCGCTGACATCGCTCAGCAACTGGGCAACGCCGCGCAGCCGCTGGCCGGTATCGCTGCGCTGGACGGTCTGGCCGTCGATCTGCAACGCCACCGCCAGCGCGTCGGGCTGGGCGACGGCGGCGCTGGGCAGCACCTCGGGGCCGAGCACACAGAAGCCGTCCCGCGCCCGCTGGCGCACCCCCGGGCGATAGTGCTGCGCCGCCGCGCCGGGCTCGGCGACCGAGGCCGCCACCACCGGATCGGCCACCAGGTCGGCCACCACAAGATCGGCCACCACAAGATCGGCTACCACCAAGTAGCCGGCAATGTGCGCCAGGGCATCCGCCACCGCCACCCGGCAGGCGCAGCGCCCTATCACCAGCCCCAGATTGGCGCCGACCCGCACCCCGCCAGCCGGGACCGCGACCCGGGCCCCGTCGCCGGCCAGGCTGTTGCCCGGCCTGAGCTGTAACACCGGCGCTTGCGGCGGCGCCTTGTACGGTGCGGCATGGGCCGCCCGGCCCAGCGCCGCCAACTCGGGCGCATGGTTGAGCAGCGCGCCATAAACCACCCCCGACAGCCGCCAGGGCGAGATCGGCATCAGCGGTTGCGGGATATTCAGCATCGTCGGCGGGACCAGTGCACAGGCCAGGCGGCTGGGGCCCAAGTGAGGTTCGATTGCGGCACAAAGTATCCCCCACCCCAACCGCGCTCAGGCCCGCGCTCAGGCCCGGGCTCAACGCCGGTCGCAACGTCTATCCCCTGACCGCGCATCGCCCGCTTGACACCCTGCCAGACGGCGAACAACGCCTCCCACTGGCCTGCGGCAAGTACCATTCGCCCATGCAAGTCGCGACTGGAACCGTCATCAACGACAAGATCATCCTTGAGGGCGTGCCCTTGGCCGAGGGCGCCAGGGTCACCGTGGTCACCCGTGGCGCCGACGAAGACTTCGCCTTGTCGCCGACCCAAGAGGACGAGTTGCTTGAATCGCTCGCGGAAATCGACCGTGGCGACTGCCTCACGCTGGACGAGCTGCTCGCCTCCCTGCCCCGTTGAGCATGCCTCTGCGGATCAAGATCTCGGCTCGGGCGGCCCACGAGATCAGGAGGGCGGCGCAGTGGTGGCTAGAAAATCGTCCTGCCGCGCCGGGCGCGATTGCTACCGACTCAGCGGAGTCGATAGCGCTTCTGGCGGAGCAGCCGGGTATAGGCGCGAAGTACGAAGGTTCACGAACACCGGGTGTGCGTCGCCTCTTTCTCAGCAGGGTCGGGTGCTTTATCTACTACCGGGCCGAGGGGCAGGACCTCAAGGTGTTGGCGTTCTCCTGAATCCGTGACCTAAAACCCCCCAAAGCCCACCGCCGATACCTCGACCACCGAATATGCGCGCCCGCAGCGTTGCCGAACCCACCGCGCACTGGCCAAACCTTGCTGGTCGCGTATTTCGTGCGCTGGGTGCGGTCAA
>JANXYH010000012.1 GCA_025350145.1 Burkholderiales bacterium
GGCGGGCCAGCTCGGCCGCTTCTGCCTCGCGTTGGGCGTGGCGCTCTTGCGCCAGGCGCTGGACCTGGGCAGCTTGCCCAGGCGTCTGCCCAGGGCCGACAGCGGGGAACTTGAAGCCGTGATCGCTGGCGATGCCGAACAAGCTGCCGATGGTGGTTTTGCCACCGCCATTGATGCTGCGCCAGGTGTCACTGGCGTTCTTGGCGTCGTAGCTTTCGCCCTGGGCGCTCCACTCGTTCCACAGCGCGAAGCCGGTATCGCCGGGCGCTTCGGACTTGATCGCCATTCCCACCCGCGCCCACGTGTCGCGGTCAACATCGGGCGCAATGCAGGCCAGCGCGGCACGGATCAGCTCGGGCGTGATCGTGCGCGGCAGGCGCTGGCTACGGGGCATGGTTGGCTTGGGCATGCGGTGTTCAAGGCGCAGGGTTGGGCGGGGCAGGGCCATTGGATGCACCAGGTGCAGGGGCTGGGGCTGGGCAGATGGCATCGGCGCCCCAGACCAAGGCGGCGCAGTTCATCGGCCCGGCCCGGTCACGCCGTTGCGATGCGCCAGGGGCTGGCGCGCCAACTGGCCCAGCTCAGCCGCCAGGCGCTCGCACTGCCGGCGCAGCGCGTGGGCTTCGTCGGCCAGGGCGGTGTTGCCGCCGCAGATGTTCACCAGCACTTGCAAGCGGGCCGTGATGCGGCGCCATTTGGCGATGTGCCGGCACACCACGGCGTCGCCCCAGACGGGCCGGGTGGTCGGGCGCATCACGGGGTGGCACCTTTCGCGGGTTCTTCGCTCAGACGTTCCTGATAGCGGCTGATGTCCTGCGCCAGCAGGTCAGACGCCGAAATGCCGAAGCGCAGCAGGTGGCCCACCGTCACGGGATCCAGCAGCGGCGGCAGTGGGTTGCAGTGTTCATCGCAGGACGCCGAGTCGATGGATACCTGTTCCAGCATGCGCAAGATCACGCGCACGCCGTTGGCCACGTCCAGTGCGCGGCCGACCAGCTCCACGGTGCCGACCATAGGGATGCGCGGCGGATAGCCGTCTGAGTACACCCACTCGAAGGGCTGGAACAGTGGCGCCGGGCGGTCGCTGCGCTTGTCGGCCGCGTCTTCGAGCGCAGCGGCCTGCGCGGCGGCGCTCACGTGGCCGGCCGCCGCGCACGGGCCGGGCTGGACCGGCGCTTTCAGCTCAGCACCAGGTGCAGCCGCATCAGCGACGGCGCCCAGGGCGTGGCCATCGGCCAGCGTGGCCGCGTCGTTCAGGGGTTGGTTGGGCCTGGCCTTTGCGGTCGGGTTGCGCAGAAGGCGAAGCGCCGCAGTGCGGGCGCGGGGGGGTGTCAGCCATGATGGCTCCTCTCGAACAGGTCATAAAACCTGCCGCCCAACCCGCCAAGCGAGGGTGGCAGACCGTACGGGGTTGGCAGACCGGAACAAGGAACCGGCATGGGCTTGCGCCCATCCCCGCACGGCCCACCAATGAAGGAAGCCATGCTGCGCAACAAAAAAGCCGCGAACGGATATCCGGCGCGGCTGCTGCGCCTTGTTGTCGGGCTGCCAAGCCCGTACCCCTTGCGGGGCAGTGCCAGTGTATGCCAGCCGGGCGGGGCCGGGCCGGCGCTGTATGCCACGCCTTCCTTTTTGTTAGTACAATTAAACCGTGCGCATCGAGTTCGACTCTGCCAAAAACGAACGCAACATCCGCGAGCGCGGGCTGTCGTTCGAGCGGGTGGTCGAGTTCGATTTCGCATCGGCCAGCATCACGCAGGACGCGCGCAAGCCTTACCCCGAAGTGCGCTTCGTCGCGCTGGGGATGCTGGATGCGCGCCTGCACGTGCTGTGCTTCACTCCTGTGGCTGATGGCGTTCGCGTCATCAGCTTTCGCAAGGCCAATGGCCGCGAGGTCAGAGACTATGAACAAGCGCCGCCCCCTCATTGATGCCGATGGCGAAGTGCGTGAATTGACAGCCGGTGACCTGGCCAGGTTCAAGCCGGCAAAGGACGTGCTGCCGCCAGAGGTGTATTCCAGACTGGTGGCCATGAACCGCCTTGCCGGCGTACGCGGTCCGCAGAAAGCACCGCTCAAGCAGCCGACCACGATTCGCTTTGATGCCGACGTGCTGGAAGCCCTCAAGGCCACCGGCAAGGGCTGGCAAACCCGGGTGAACGACGCGATGCGCGAGTGGGTGAAGGCGCACCCGACGGGTTAACGCGCCAGCGGCGGTGCAGCAGCGGGTGCCGGCGAGGCACCAGGTGAAGGGATTGCGTGCTGCCGCATGGTCATGTCGCCTGGCCTTTGCCACGGGCACCAGGTCGGAGGGTCCCGCGCTGCCGGTGATATTCGTACTCGTCCACCACATCGGGCGCCACGTCGATTGACCAGGTGTCCGGGTCAATCTCATGCAGCCTGCCTGGCAGTGACTGGCAAACGAAGTCGCCAGACAAGCCATTGAAGACGATGACGCGCGGGTCAAACTCGCCCGATGCCCAATCGATGCGCGCGGTGTAGGCCAAGGCCACACCATCAGTCCACCAGGTGAAGGCCACCGACTGGCGCCAGCCTTCGGCCTTCAGGCGGCTGGCGGCACGGTCTACCAGGTCGGCCATGTAGCGCGGGAATTCGCCATCGCCGCCGGCGGTGGCCGACGTGCTGGCTGGCGCGGCAGCGCTGCCACCTTCATCGTCATCGGCATGGCGTTCAAGGTCATAGGCGCGGCCTGGCAGTGATTCGCAAAGCGTGCAGCCTGTGCCGGCATCGGCCACCACCACGCGCAAGCCGGCGTCTTGCAGCCGCCAGACCAGGCGGGCCACGCACCGCACGTCGCCTTCGCACTGACGCACCACGAAGTGCGCCGGATGGTGCCGCCTTTCGTCGGCGCGCAGCAGCCCGGCCGCGTTTTCCAGCAGCCGCCGCAGGGCCTGCGGTCTCATTGCCCGGCCCCTGCGGCGGCGCTGGCCTGGACTGTGCCGTCAATGGTGGCTTGGCGGTCGGCGTCGGTGATACGGTCTTGCACCCACTGCAAGACCTTGGACTCGGGCCAGGCCACGCAGCGCGGCGTGACGCGAACACAGCGCGGAAATTTGCCGCGCTTCATCAGCAGATAGACCGTTGACTTCTTCAGGCCGCTGGCGGCCTCGACTTCAGGCAGGCGCAGCAGCCTGTCTCGGCGTACCTGGGGGCGGGTTTCCTGAACAAGTTGCACGATGTCGATTCCGTCGGTGCGCAGCAGCGCGATGACGGAATCGTCAGCGTTGCCCCCGTTGCCCTGCTACAGAGCAATAGGGCAACCGTAGGCAACCCAAGGGCAACCACACCTGTACTGTGTTTGGCAAAACGCCGGGCTTAGGCGCTACGCAGGGCGGCGCTTGGGTTTTTTCGCATCGGCGAGCTTGCGCGCGTCGCCAAGGTATGTCCGGATGGCGGCCGACAATTATCTTGAGCGCTCAGCGACAACTATCGTGAGCGGTTGACGCACGCCGCCGGGGTGCGTTTTGCGGTCGGGTTCCTACAGTGGCTGCCTTCGAGTGGAAGGTGATCACGGTGCCCGGCAAACGCATAACGGACCTACAGGTGAACAAGTTCAAGGCATTGTGAGCCGAGTACAGCCAGGAAGCTGCAGCCGCCAAGACCGGCATCAGCGTGGCCAGCGCGCGGCGGGTGCAAGCGATGACGGTTCTGCCATCACAGGGACCGCCGCGCCATTGGCGAACCCGCGCCGACCCGCTGGCCTTGGTGTGGGAGACGGAGGTAGTGCCGATGCTCAAAGGTGCGCCCTCGCTGATGGCGGTGACGCTGCTGGAGGAGCTGCAGCGCCGCCACCCCGAGCAGTTCGGCGACTCGGTGCTGCGCGCGCTGCAGCGCCGCGTCGGCCAGTGGCGCGCCGAGCACGGTGACGAGCGCGAGATCTACTTTGCCCAGGAGCACCCCCCTGGGCGACTGGGCCTGTCGGACTTCACCGTGGCCGACGAACTCGACGTCAGCCTGGGCGGGCTGGCGTTCCCGCACCGGCTGTACCAGTTCGCCCTGGCCCACAGCGGCTGGCGGCACGTGCGCGTGGTGCTGGGCGAGGAGAGTTTCCAGGCGCTGGCCGCCGGGCTGCAGGACGCGCTGTGGATGGCCGGTGGCGTGCCCCAGGAGCACCGCACCGACAGCCTGTCGGCGGCGTTCAACAACCTGGCCGAACGCCAGGAGCTGACCAAGCGTTACCACGGGCTGTGCGAACACTACGGTCTGCGCCCCACGCGCAACAACACCGGCCTCAGCCACGAGAACGGCGCCATCGAGGCGCGCCAGGGCAGCTTGAAGACGGGCATAGAGCAGGCGCTGCTGCTGCGCGGCAGCCGCGAGTTCACCGACCTGGGGGCCTACGAGCTGTTCGTGGCCGAGGCCGTGCGGCGCCTGAACGCCCGCTGCGCCCGCGCGTGGGAGGCCGAGCGCGCGTGCCTGAAGCCATTGCCGGTGCGCCCTACGGCTGACTTCGAGGAGGTCGACGCCCGGGTGAGCAAGTTCGGCGTGTTCACGGCCAAGAGCGTGCTTTACAGCGTGCCATCGCGGCTGGCCGGACATCGGTTGAAGGTGCGGCTGCACAGCGCGCACCTGGAGGCCTGGCTGGGCGGCGTGAAGGTCTTCGAGTGCGAGCGGCTGCATGCCAGCACTGCCGATCGCCACCCCCGCAGGATCGATTGGCGCCACATGCTGCCCAGCCTCAAGCGCAAGCCCGGCGCCTTCGCGCGCTGGGTGCTGCGCGAGGCGATGTTTCCGCGCAGCGAGTAGGCCATGGCCTGGGAGCACATCAGCGCCCGGCTGCCCGAACGCCAGGCGTGCCGACTGATGGTGGACCTGCTGGACCTGGCCGACCGCGCTGGCGTCGTCGCCGAGTTGGCCCAGGTCCTGGCTGCCCTGCAGGCCAAGGGCGAGCTGCCCGACTTCGATGCGCTGCGAGAGCACTTCGCGCCCCGACAACCCGAGATGCCAGCCGTCGTGGTGGAGCTGCCCGCCACAGCGGTTTACGACGAACTGCTGGGGGCCACATGAGCACCGCCGCCACCACAGCCAACGCCGTGGACGCCACCAGCGCCGGTGCGGCCGTGCCGATCATGCTCACCGAACTGCGGCTGCCCACCATGAAGCGACTATGGGCAGAGCTGGCCGCGCAGTCCAACCGCGAAGGCTGGACAGCCGAGCGCTTGCTGCACACGCTGCTGGGCCACGAGATGGCAGAACGCGAGACGCGGCGCCTGGCAAGGGCGCGGGCCGACAGTGGCCTGCCTGCGGGCAAGAGCTTGGCGGAGTTCGACTTCGCCGCAGTGCCCGCTGTGTCCAAGGCGCATGTGATGGCGCTGGCCGAGGCCGACTCGTGGATCAGCCAGGGGCACAACCTGCTCGCCTTCGGACCGCCCGGCACCGGCAAGACGCACTTGCTGGCCGGCATCGGCCATGCGCTGATCGACCGAGGGCTGAAAGTGCTGTTCGTTCGCACGAGCGAGCTGGTTCAGCGGCTGCAGGCCGCCCGGCGCGATCTGCGGCTACCCGCCGAACTGGCCAAGCTCGACCGCTTCGACCTCATCGTGCTGGACGACTTCAGCTATGCCCGGCGCGATCAGGCTGAGACCTCGGTGTTGTTCGAGTTGATCGCCGAGCGCTACGACCGCAAGAGCATCGCCATCACCGCCAACGCGCCGTTCTCGGCGTGGGACGAGGTGTTCCCGAACAAGGCCATGACGGTGGCCGCCGTGGACCGTCTCGTC
>JANXYH010000023.1 GCA_025350145.1 Burkholderiales bacterium
GCCGACCTGTTGGCGACGGCGCCGACTGAGATCTGCTGGACTGGTTCGAACGCATCACCGGTTTCACCGAGGGCGACTGCGCCAGCACCCAGGCGCGGCTGGTGGTGGACGGGGAATTCCACGTCACCAAGGTCAACGGCAGCCGTCACCGCACGGGCACCCAGTCGTCGGCCCCGGCAGGTCGCGTTGAGCTTGCACGGCTCGCGCTGCGCAGGCCTGCGCGGCCCTTCTATCGGCGCCGGCCTACCAGTTTTCGCTCCAGGGCCGCAGGTCGAGCTCGTGCGTCCAGGCCGAGCGTCGCTGGTGGTGCAGGTGCAGGTAGTTCAGCGCGATGTCGTCGGGCTTGAGTACGCGGTCCTCGGCCAGGCGCTGGTCCAGGTCGGGAATGTTCTCGCGCGAGAACACGCCGTCGATCGAACCGTCGCAGATCACGTGGGCTACGTGGATGTTCTTCTTGCCCAGCTCGCGGGCCATGCTTTGCGCCAGGGTGCGCAGCCCGCTCTTGGCGGAGGCGAATGCGGCGAAGTTTTCGCGGCCGCGCACGCTGGCAGTGGCGCCGGTGAACAGGATGGTGCCGCGGCCCCGCGTGCGCATCACCTTGGCGGCTTCGCGCCCGGCCAGGAAGCCGGCAAAACAGGCCATCTCCCAGACCTTGGTGAAGACCCGGGCGGTGGTGTCTTCGATGCTGAAGCGGACGTTGGCGCCGATGTTGAACACCACCACCTCAATCGGGCCGATGTCGCGCTCGATGTCGGCAAACAGGGCTACGGTCTCGTCCTCCGACCGGGCGTCGACCCCGCGGGCGTGGACCACCCCGCCCAGGGCGCGGATGTCCTGCGCGATGCGCTCCAGCTCGGGCAGGTTGCGCGCCCGGCGGGTGATGACGGTCTCGAAACCGTCCAGCGCAAAGGCCTTGGCGATGGCCGCGCCAACGCCGTCACCGACGCCGATCACGAGGCAGACTCTTGTCGATGCTTGCTCAGACATGGCGGATTCCTTCGACAGTGTTCAGGGTTTGGCGGATGAGACCGGCGCGGCGGCCTGGCGCAGGAATTCTTCCTCCACCTCGCGCAGGCGGTCCTTGCCGAAGAACAGCTCCTGGCCGACCAGGAACGAGGGGCTGCCGAAGACACCGGCGGCCACTGCGGCCTCGGTGTTGGCCATCAACTGGGCCTTGACGGCATCGGTGGCGGACAGCGCCAGCAGCGTGTCCACCGGCAGGCCGGCGTCGGCCAACGCCCGGCGGAACACCGCCGGATCGTCCATCTTGAGCTGGCGCTCCCACATGCAGGCATAGACCGCGTCGACATAGGCCTCGAACACCCCGGCCTGCTGCGCGGCCACGGCCCCGCGCATCAATTGCAGGGTGTTGACCGGAAAGTGGGGGTTCGAGGTGAACGCGGTGATGCCGTGTCGCTGGATGAAGCGCTGCATCTCCAGGCGTTGGTGGGCCGGCTTGTTCTTGATGCCGGCAAAGGCCGTGGCCGGCGACTGGTTGCCGGTCAGCTTGAAGATGCCGCCCAGCAGCACCGGCACACAGTCGAACCTGGCGCCCGTGCGGGCTGCTATGCCCGGGATGACCTTGTGGCAGAGGTAGGCGTTGGGACTGCCGAAGTCGAAATAGAACTGGATGGCTGGCATGGGAATCCTGAGTGGGGGAGGAGAAGGGGCGCGGCGGTCGAAGCCGGCGCAAGCCGTCAAAGCCGGACCACTTCCGGACCGGGCTTGGCACGGTAGAGCTCGTCGACCAGTGGCGCGCGGCAGGCCAGCACGCCGCGCTGGTTGACATAGCCCTTGTCGGTGGTCTCGCCAGCGCCGATCGACGCTGGCGTGTGCAGGATGCGGAAAGCCGCGATGCGGTGGGTGCTGCCACCCGCGCCCCGGTTGTAGACCCGCAGCAGGCCGGCCAGGCGTTCGGCCAGCACGGCGTAGGCCTCGGGCGTGATCGGGCCTTCGGCCGCAGCACCGGCGCGCTGGCGCTCGGCCGGGTGGGCCCAGGCCAGCAGCCGGATGTCGTCGCGGTCCGGCGCGGCGATCACCAGGTCAATGACCATGGGCTGGCACGCAGCGATCACCGCCAGGCGCAGCTCACCAGTGGCCACCCAGGAGCCATTGCTCAGTTTGAAGTTCTCACTCAGGCGGCCGGCAAAGCGCAGCCCGTCCTCCGGCTTATCTGGGTTGGCGAACTGCACCAGGTCGCCGACGCGGTAGAACTGCTCCTCGTCGAAGGCGGCGGCGGTCAGGTCGGGGCGGCCCAGGTAGCCGGGCGTGACATTGGGGCCTTTGACGCGCACCTCGTAGCGGTCTTCCACCGCCACCAGCTTGATCGTCAGGCCCGGCATGGGCAGCCCTATCTCGCCGCTGCCCTGGCTGGGCCAGTGCGTGGCCGAGATGCCCGGGCCGGTCTCGGTGGTGCCATAACCGGCGCCGAACGCGATCTGGGTGCCCAGGGTGCGCACGGCCAGGGCCTGGATGCGGCCCCACACCTCCTGCGGCAGGCTGGCGCCGGCGTAGCTCATGCGGCGCAGGCGCGAGAAGAAGGCCAGGCGCAGCTCGTCGTCCTGCTCCATCACATCGGCCAGCATCTGAATCGCCGACGGCACGCTCAGCATCGAGGTGGGTCTGACCTGGCGGATGTTCTCGATGGTCCGCGCCATCTCGGTGGGCGTGGGCCGCCCGTCGTCGATGTACAGCGCGCCACCGTCGCGCAGCACGCCGTGCAGGGTGGCGTTGCCGCCCACGGTGTGGTGCCAGGGCAGCCAGTCGAGGATGACCGGCACCTGGTCGCTGGAGATCACCATGCCGGCAGCCTGCACCGCAGCACAGAGCATGCCCTGGGTGTTGAGCACCCCCTTGGGCGAACCGGTGGAGCCCGAGGTGAACAGGATCTTTGCGACCGTGTCGGGCCGCACCGCCGCGCGCGCCGCCTGCACCGCAGGACCGGGGCGCACGCCCTGCAGTCCGCTGAGGGTCGGCATGGCCGATTCGCCGGCCTGCGCGCACCACCACCGCGCCTGGCTCAGTTGCGGCAGGCTGCGCACCGCCGCAAAGCGCACCGCGTCCTCGACGAACACCAGCCCGGGCTGCAACAGCTCGACGATCTCTTCCAGCCGCGGGCGTGCGGCCGGCAGCAAGGAGTAGTTGGGCGAGATCGGCGCCACCGGGATGCCGACCAGCATGCCGGCCAGGGTGAGCACGGCATGGTCCAGCGACGCCCCCGAGAGGATGGCGATCGGCGTCTGGGCGGTCAACCCGGCGTCGAGCAGCGCCTGCGCCACGGCCTGCACCTGCTGCCAGGCGTCGGCATAGGCCAGGGTCTGCCAACCCGAGCCACCGGCGCGCTGCGCCAGAAAGACCCGCTCGGGATGGGTGCTTGCCCAGCGTTCAAGGTAGTCGACGATGTTGTTGCCACAGCCCGAGAGTTCGATCGGCGAGCGCAACAAGATGCTGCCGTCGGCGCGGCGCTGCACCTGCACCGCTTTGGGCGCGAAGCGGATGCCGAACCCCGCCCCGCAAGCGCCGCCTGAAGTGCTGGCCGCCGCCGGGTCAGCAGCGGCGTCTGGTGTTGAAAAAGGCTGCATGGTGTCTCCTGCTTGGTGCCTCCTGGCAGGTGCCACCTGGCAAGTACCTGGTCGGCACCGACCCACTTGCTGATCGCTGATTCTTCAGCGTTGCGAAACTTAGGCCATAGGTGAAAGCCGGGTTGTTCGGGCCAATATGTACATGCTAAAACAGAACCCGTCATCAATTCTGTGGCCGGCGCCGTTCAGGCCAAGGCATTGGCCACCGCGTTGCTGGCCGAGACGGCGGCAGGGCCGCAGGCGTCGCGGCCAGCGGGTCCTAAAATGGCACCTTGTTTGATCTGGCGTGCTTGCCGGGCACGCTGCAGCGCCGCAGCGCATGGGCTGGTGCCCTGCCGCTGGTGGTGTTCGCCCTGGAGCGGGAGTCGATGCGATGCAGTGGGATGGGTTGGACCAAGAGGCTTGCTCGGTGGCGCGAACCTTGTCGGTGGTCGGCGACCGCTGGACGCTGATGATCCTGCGCGACTGCTTCATGAAGGTGCGCCGCTTCGACGACTTCCAGGCCCGCTTGGGCATCGGCCGGCCGATCCTGTCCGACCGGCTGCAGAAACTGGTCGACAGCTTCGTGCTCACCAAGTTGGCCTACCAGACCAAGCCGCTGCGCTATGAATACCGGTTGACGCAGAAGGGCCTGGACCTGCATCCGGTGATCATGGCCATCGTGCATTGGGGCGATACCCACATGGTCGGCAAAAAGGGCCGCCCCGTGCTTCACCGCCACACCGCCTGCGGCCACCCCTTCGACCCGGTGCTGGTGTGCTCGCATTGCAGCGGCGCACTGTCACCCCGAGAGGTGGTGATTGAGCCCGGGCCGGGTGCGGCGTCTGGCTCGGGGGCAGGGGCGCTGGCCGAGCGCAAGACTTCGCCGCGGCTGGCGGCTGAACGCCCGGTCCGCCGGCCGCAGATCAAGGCGACGCCTGCTGGACCTGCAGGCTAGGCCAAGCGCAGCGAGACCCGGCCGAGCACGCCGTAGTCGGCGCTGACCGCGTCGCCCGCCTGCACCGCCAGCGGCGCGGCGCAGGTGCCGGTGGAGACGAACTGGCCGGGCTCAAGGCCGATGCCCAGCCCGTTGAGTTCGTTCACCAACCACAACAGCGCCACCCGCGGGTCACCCAGCACATTGCTGCCTACGCCCTCACGCGCCAGGCGACACCCTTCGGCGCCATGCACCTGCACCTGCACCGTGTGCTGCTGCAGGTCCAGCGCGCGCCAAAGCGCGGGCGCCGCCGCGCCGAGCACGAACTGGTGCGCGCAGGCGTCATCGGCGATGAGCTGGGCTTCGCCCGCCTGGGTGAAATCCGCAAAGCGCGAATCGGGCACTTCCAGCGCCGGGTGCAGCGTGGCCACCGCAGCCAGCACCTCGGGCAATTCGTAGGGCGCGGCGCGCGACGGCAGGGCGCTGCCGAAGCGGAAGGCGAATTCGGGCTCCACCACGCACATGTGGTTGCCGCTCAAGGACAGGGTGGCGCCCTCGTCGAACACCTGGCCTGAGAGCAGCCGCCCGGCCAGCGGGCCACTGACGTTGATGTGGGCCTGGCCTGCCGCGCTGGTGGCAGCGATCTTCCAGCCCAGCACCTCGCGCCCGCCGGCCGCGGGCAGGGCGGCCTGCACGGCATAGCCGGCCTGCCGGGTGCGCGGGCACAGCGCGGCCGGCAACTGGCTGAGCTTGGAGCCGGCCTGCCAGTGGCGCCACAGCAGGCCTGCGGCGGATTCTTCACTGCCGGACATGGCGCTGTCGTCGGGGGTGTTGTCTTCGGTCTTCATGGGGATCCGTTCGCGAACCATTGGGCCGGCCCAGTGACGAGCCAGGGAAAAACACCATCAGAAACTTGACGCCAAACTCGGCCACCATGAAAGGCAGCAGGCCGCGCGTCAGGTCGTTGATTTTCAGCTTGCCGACGCCGGCCACCACGTTGAACACCGTGCCGACCGGCGGCGTGAACACGATGGTATGCGCGCGCCGGGCAATGGCTCGAACCGGGTCGCCAAGCGACACGAATATGATCCGACGCGACTGCGAAGAAATGACTGCGACGAAGGGTCACCGCAAGCGCAACAGCAACGATGCCAGCCACCACCCCCAAGCTGTGCAGCCGCTCAGGCGCAGGGCTAAAGTGACGCCTTCACGCTCACCGCGTTCGCTGCCCCCAGCGGATCCACTGCCTACCGTCACCACGGCCTATCAGGATCAGGATTGCTATCGGGATTGAAATGCAAACGATCAAGGCCCTGTGCTTCGATGTCTTCGGCACCGTTGTCGACTGGCGGTCGGGGGTGGCCGGGCAGGCGCGGGCGTTCCTGCTTGGCCATGGCCGCCCGGAGGTCGACGCCTTTGAGTTTGCCGACCGTTGGCGGGGCCAATACCAGCCGGCCATGGAGGCCTGTCGCAGCCAAGGTCGCCCGTACACCCGGCTCGATGTCCTGCACCGCGAGAACCCGGACCTGGTGCTGGCGTCGTATGGCCTCGACCCCGCCGGCATGTCGGCTGCCGAGCTGATGGTGCTCTCGCATGCCTGGCGGCAACTGGACCCCTGGCCGGACAGCGCGGCGGGATTGCATCGGCTCAAGCGCGGGTTCCTGATTGCGCCGCTGTCCAATGGCAACCTGGCCCTGTTGGCGGCCATGGCCAAGCGATCGGGCTTGCCCTGGGACCTGATCCTGGGCGCGGAGGTGACCCGGGAGTACAAGCCGGCACCCGGCGCCTACCTGGGAACGGTGGACATCCTGGGCCTGCGGCCCGACGAGGTCTGCCTGGTCGCGGCCCACAACGACGATCTGGCCGCGGCGCGACGCTGCGGGCTGGCCACGGCGTTCGTTCTGCGGCCGACCGAACACGGGCCTTGCCAGACCACCGACCTTGGCCCGGAACAAGACTGGGACTTCGTCGCGCAAGACTTGAACGACTTGGCGCAGCGCCTGGGTTGTTGACCGGGGGCGCGCTGGGTTTGCGGCGCAGCGGGTCGGCACCAGGTCCAGCGGCTATCCTGCCGCCATGACAACTGCCAGCCCGCCCGAACCCGTCCCCTTTGCGTCGCTGGGCCTGTCTGCCGCCCTGGTGCGGCGCGCGGCCAGCGCGGGTTGGCGGCAGGCCAACGCGATCCAGGCGGCGGTTGTGCCCGCCGTCGTGCAGGGCCGCGATGTGCTGGGCCTGGCGCCCACGGGTGCAGGCAAGACCGCCGCCTACGTGCTGCCGCTGCTGCAGCGACAGCAGACCGAGGCCAAGCCCGCCGACGCCTGGACACGTCGGCTCAGGGTGCTGGTGCTGGCCCCGACGCGGGAGTTGGCTGGGCAGATCGGCGCGGCTGTGCGGGCGCTCGCGCCGGCGCTGAAGTGCGTGGTGGCGGTGGGCGGGCTGTCGATCAACCCGCAACTGATGGCGCTGCGCGGCGGTGCCGATTGGGTGATCGCCACGCCGGGGCGTTTGATCGACCTGCTGCAGCACAACGGCCTGCGCCTGGGTGGGCTGGACAGTCTGGTGCTGGACGAGGCCGATCGCCTGCTCGACGACGCCTTTGCCGACGAGATCGGCGTGTTGCTGGCGCAACTGCCGCCGCGCCGCCAGTCGCTGATGTTCTCGGCCACCATGCCTGCCGCCGTGGCGGCGCTGGCATCACGCCTGTTGCGCGATCCGGTCAAGGTCGATTTGCGTGCCTTGCCTGGCGCCGCAGCCGCGCCTGGCGGCCGGCCAGCGATCACTGAACGGGCGATCGAGGTCGATACCGCCCGGCGCGCACCGCTGCTGCGCAGGCTGCTGGCCACGGCGGGATGGGACAAGGTGCTGGTGTTCGTGGCCACACAGTACGCCGCCGAGCATGTCGCGGCCAAGCTGCGCCTGCACGGTGTTGCGGCGCAGGCCCTGCATGGCCGGCTGGCCCAAAGCCGACGCGCCGCCGCCTTGGATGAGTTCGAGCAAGGCCGGCTGGCGGTGCTGGTGGCCACCGATCTGGCCTCGCGCGGCCTGGACATCGCCGGCCTGGCGGTGGTGCTGAACTACGACCTGCCGCGTTCTGCGCTGGACTACACCCATCGCATCGGCCGCACTGGCCGCGCCGACATGGCCGGGCAGGCACTGAGCTTCATCTGCGCCGACCAGCCCGCCAGCGCGGCCCATTTCGCATTGATCGAGAAACGCCAACAGCGGACGGTGCCGCGCGAGCGCATCGCCGGCTTTGAGCCGGATCCGACAGCGGCCGCCGCAGCCGAGGCGGCGCGCCAGCCGGGCAGCGGGCCGGGATCAAACGAGCAGTCCGGCGTCAAGGGCCGGCGCAAGCGCAAGAAAGACAAGCTGCGCGAAGCAGCGGCACTCAGCGCGCCAACGCCAGCGTCAACACCCCGGCCGTGACCAGGCCAATCCCCAGCCAGGCCTGCAGGGACGGCCGCTCACCCAGGAAGGCGAAAGCGAACAGCGCCACCAGGGCAACGCTGAATTTGTCGACCGGCGCGACCTGCGAGGCCTGGCCGATTTGCAGGGCGCGGAAGTAACACACCCAGGACACGCCGGTGGCCAGCCCGGACAGCCCTAGAAAGGCCCAGTTGCGGCCCGACAACTGCAGCGGGTTGCTCCATTTGCCGGTGGCGACGACGAAGGCCGACAGCAGCACGCCGATGATGGCCGTGCGCAGCAGCGTGGCAAGATCGGAATCGACGCCCTGGATGCCGACCTTGGCGAAGATCGCCGTCAGCGCGGCGAACGCGGCCGACAGCGCTGCCCAGTAGAACCAGCCCTGAGACATTGCCATGACGATGACTGCCTCGCACGCCGCCAGGAGCCGATTGGTTTGCGAAGGCCACCATGCCGTCGAGCCCGGGCGTGGCGCCAGCATAGCGCCCCGGGCGATGTCGCTGCCCTGGCGCGCGGCCGCGCTGGCCTGGCAAGCCACCGCGCTGTGGCTGGCCACAGGCACCTCGCCCGCACTGGCCCAGCCAGCGGCGATCGACGTGCGGGTCGAGAAGCGCGGCGAGATGGTGGTGGTCGACGTCGATGTCGTCGTCCCGACCGAGCCGCGTTTTGCCTGGGCGGTGCTGACCGACTATGACCACATGGCGGGCTATGTGTCGGTGCTCAAGTCGAGCAAGGTGCTCAAGCGCGACGGCAACCATTGGCAGGTCGAGCAGATGGGCGAGGCCAAGCGGGCGTTCCTCAAATTCAACTTCTACAGCCTGCGGGCGGTCGAACTGGTGTCGGGCCGGGAGATCAAGTCGCACCTGATCAGCGGCGATTTCAAGAGCTACCAGTTCGCCACCACGGTCAAGGCCCAGGGCGCCCAGACGCAGATCACCCACCACGGCGAATATGTGCCGCTGACCTGGGTGCCGCCGGGTGTCGGTCCGGCCCTGATCCGCGCCGAAACCCACAAGCAGTTCGAAGAAATGATCGCCGAGATGGTGTCGCGCAGCCGCTCTGGCGTGACCAGCGTATCGCCGGCCACCGCCGCCTCGGCCGCAGCGCGCCAAGCCAGTGCGGAGTAAGCCATGCATGCAGACCTGGTGATTCGCGGTGGCACGGTGGTCGACGGCACTGGCGCCGAGCCGCGGCGGGCCGACGTCGCGCTGCGGGGCCAGCACATCCAGGCGATCGGTCTGGATCTGCCCGCCGGGCAGGCCGAGATCGATGCCTGCGGCCTGCTGGTCACGCCGGGCTTTGTCGATGTCCACACCCATTTCGACGGCCAGGCCAGTTGGGACGCGCGGCTCTGGCCCTGCTCGCTGCACGGCGTGACCACGGCGGTGATGGGCAACTGCGGGGTCGGCTTCGCGCCCTGCCGGCCGGCCGACCATGCCACCCTGATCGAGCTGATGGAGGGGGTGGAAGACATCCCCGGCAGCGCACTGGCCGAGGGCCTGAGCTGGGATTGGGAGAGCTTTCCGCAGTACCTCGACGCCCTCGCCCGCCGGCCGCGCGACATCGACATCGCCGCCCTGCTGCCGCATGGCCCCTTGCGGGTCTACGTGATGGGCCAGCGCGCGGTCCGGCGCGAGGCCGCGACCGCCGCCGACCTGCAGGCCATGGCCGAGCTGGTCGCGCAGGCGCTGGCGGCAGGCGCGGTCGGGCTGTCGACCTCGCGCACCTCGGCGCACCGCAGCGCGCGCGGCGAGCACACGCCGATGTTCGATGCCGATGCGGCCGAGCTGGCCGCGCTCGGCCAGGCGCTGAGCGGGCAGCCCGACGCGGTGTTCCAGATGATCTCGGACTTCGGCGACGTACAGGCCGAGTTCGACATCCTGGCCAACATCTGCCGCGCCAGCGGCTGCACCGGCACGCTGTCGCTGGCCCAGACCGACCACCGGCCGCGCCAGCACGAGTCGGTCCTCAAGCTGATCAGCCAGGCCAACGCCCAGGGGCTGCGCGTCACCGGCCAGGTCATCGGCCGGCCGGTGGGGGTGTTGATGGGCTTTGACACCACCCTGAACCCCTTCTCCTGCCGACCGGCCTACCTGGCGCTGGGCGGTTTGCCGCTGGCCGAGCGGGTGGCGCAACTGGCCCGGCCCGAGACCCGCCAAACCATCCTTGGCCAGGCTGACCACGAGCCGCATGTCTTCATGCGCTACTTCGGCCGGGCCTTTGAGCGGATGTTCCCGCTGCCCGACGCGCCCACGCAATCGCCCGACTACCTGCCCGAGGCCAGCCACTCGGTCGCCGCCCGGGCCGCGCGTGCCGGCAGCGATCCGGCCGCCTGGCTCTATGACTTCTTGCTCGGCAACGGCGGCGCGGCACTGGTCTATCTGCCCCTGGCCAACTACAGCGACGGCAATGCCCAGGTGATCGAGTCGCTGCTCAGGCACCCGCACACGGTGCCCGGCCTGGGCGACGGCGGCGCCCATGTCGGCACGATCTGCGATGGCAGCGCCGGCACCTTCGTGCTGACCGAATGGGTGCGCAGCCGCGGCGTGTTCAGCATCGCCCAGGGGGTGCAGATGCTGAGCCAGCGCCCGGCGGCGCTGTACGGCTTTGCCGACCGTGGCCGGCTGCTGCCTGGCCTGCGCGCCGACATCAACCTCATCGACCTGGACGAGCTGGCGATCGAGCGCCCCTACCTGGTCCGCGACCTGCCCGCCGGTGGCCGGCGCTTTCTGCAGAACGCCCGCGGCTACCGTGCCACCCTGGTCGCCGGCCAGGTCACGTACCGCGACGGCCAGGCCACCGGCGCGCTGCCCGGCCAACTGCTGCGCCGCGGGCAAACCCGGCTGGCGCCGCTGCCGGGTTGACGCTCGAATCCAATCGCAGCACCGCCCACCACCACCCCACTTGCAGGAGCCCAGCATGGGATCGACAGTCGAGTTCAAACGCCCCGACGGCCAGACCGTCAGCGGCTATCTGGCCAGCGCCGCCAAGCCGGTCGCGGCGGTGGTCGTGATCCAGGAATGGTGGGGCCTGAACGACCAGATCCGCGGCGTCGCCGAGCGCCTTGCCCAGGCCGGCTTCAACGCCCTGGTGCCCGACCTGTACCGCGGCGCCTCGACGGTCGAGGCCGAAGAGGCCCACCACCTGATGACCGCGCTGAATTTTGCCGACGCCGCCTCGCAGGACGTGCGCGGCGCGGTGCAGCACCTCAAGACCCTGGCCAGCGCCAGCGGCAAGGTCGGCGTCACCGGCTTCTGCATGGGCGGGGCGCTGACGATCCTGGCCTCGACCATGGCCAGCGAGATCGACGCCGGCGTGGTCTGGTACGGCTACCCGCCGCTGGAGTATGTCGACGCCAGCAAGATCCGGGCGCCGCTGCAGGCCCATTGGGCGACCCAGGACAGCGCCTTCGCGATTGCCGGCGTCGATGCACTGGAGGCCAAACTGGCCGCCGCCGAGGTCCGCTACGAAGGCCACCGCTACCTCGCCCATCACGGCTTTGCCAACGAGACCGCAACCGGCCCGCGCCGCATCGCCATCACCCAGTACGACGCCGCCTGGGCGCAGATCGCCTGGGACCGGACGCTGCGCTTCTTCGGCCAAACCCTGGGCTGAAGCCCTGCAGGAACTGCTGCGGTTGCGTGCCCGGCCTGGCCCGAGCCAGCGACCCCGGCCGCTCAGGCTCTGGCCGCCGCCAGAGCGGCGTTGAAGGTCTGGCTGGGCCGCATCACCGCCTTGACCAACTCGGGGTCGGCCATGTAGTAGCCGCCGATGCCGGCGGGCTTGCCCTGGACGGCGGCCAGCTCGGCCACGATCACCTGTTCGTTGGCGGCCAGGGTCTGGGCCAGCGGCGCGAAGTGCGACTGCAGGGCCGCGTCTTCGGTCTGCGCCGCCAGCGCCTGGGCCCAATACAGCGCCAGGTAGAACTGGCTGCCGCGGTTGTCGAGCTGGCCGGTCTTGGGCAACGGGTTCTTGTCGTTGTCCAGCAGCCGGCCGGTGGCCTCGTCCAGGGTCCGGGCGAGGATCTTGGCTTGGACATTGCCGGTCTTGATGCCCAGATCCTCCAGGCTCACCGCCAGCGCCAGGAACTCGCCCAGCGAGTCCCAGCGCAGGTGGTTTTCCTCGACCAGTTGCTTGACATGCTTGGGCGCCGAGCCGCCGGCCCCGGTCTCGTACATGCCGCCGCCGGCCATCAGCGGCACCACCGACAGCATCTTGGCGCTGGTGCCCAGCTCCATGATAGGGAACAGGTCGGTGAGGTAGTCGCGCAGGATGTTGCCTGTGACCGAGATCGTGTCCAGGCCGCGAATCACCCGCTCCAGCGTGTAGCGCATGGCCCTCAACTGCGACATGATTTGGATGTCCAGGCCGCTGGTGTCGTGGTCCTGCAAGTAGGTGTGGACCTTCTTGATCAGCTCGTTCTCGTGCGGGCGGTACGGGTCCAGCCAGAACAGCGCCGGCATGCCGGAGTTGCGCGCCCGGGTCACCGCCAGCTTGACCCAATCACGGATCGGTGCGTCCTTGACCTGGCACATGCGCCAGATGTCGCCCTGCTCCAGGTTCTGCGACAGCAGCACCTCGCCGCTGGCGATGTCGACGATGTTGGCGACGCCGGCCTCGGCGACCTCGAAGGTCTTGTCGTGCGAGCCGTACTCCTCGGCCTGCTGGGCCATCAGGCCGACATTGGGCACCGTGCCCATGCTGACCGGGTCGAAGTTGCCGTTGGTCTTGCAGAAGTTGATGATCTCCTGGTAGATGCGGGCAAAGGTGCTCTCCGGGATGACCGCCTTGGTGTCCTTGGGCCGGCCGTCGGCGCCCCACATCTTGCCGCCGATGCGGATCATTGCCGGCATCGAGGCATCGACGATCACGTCATTGGGCGCATGCAGGTTGGAGATGCCCTTGGCCGAGTCCACCATCGCCAGTTCGGGCCGGTGTTCGTGGCAGGCATGCATGTCGCGGACGATCTCGTCGCGCTTGGAGGTCGGCAGGGATTCGATCTTCTCGTACAAGTTGACCAGGCCGTTGTTGACGTTGACGCCGAGCTGGTCGAACAGCGCGCCATGCTTGGCGAAGGCCTCTTTGTAGAAGATCCGCACCGCATGGCCGAAGACGATCGGGTGCGAGACCTTCATCATCGTCGCCTTGACATGCAGCGAGAGCATCACCCCGGTCTTGCGCGCGTCCTCCATCTGCTTCTCGTAGAAGTCGCACAGCGCCTGCTTGCTCATGAACATGCTGTCGATGATCTCGCCGGCCAGCAGCGCCACCTTGGGTTTGAGCACGATCGTGCGGCCGTCGCCGGTCAGCAGTTCCATCCGCACATCGCGGGCGCGGTCCAGCGTCATCGACTTCTCACCATGGTAGAAGTCGCCCTGGGTCATGTGCGCCACATGGGTGCGCGAGGCCATGCTCCACTCGCCCATGCTGTGCGGGTGCTTGCGGGCGTAGTTTTTGACGGCGTTCGGCGCCCGGCGGTCTGAGTTGCCCTCGCGCAGCACCGGGTTCACGGCGCTGCCCAGGCACTTCGAGTAACGGCTGCGGATCGCCTTCTCGGCGTCGGACTTGGGGCTCTCGGGGTAGTCGGGCACCGCCAGCCCGCGGGCCTGCAGCTCCTTGACCGCGCTGATCAACTGGTGAACCGAGGCGCTGATGTTGGGCAGCTTGATGATGTTGGTATCGGGCAGCAGGGTCAGCCGACCCAACTCGGCCAGGTTGTCGGGCACGCGCTGGGCTGGGCTCAGGAACTCCGGGAACTCGCCCAGGATCCGCCCGGCCAGCGAGATGTCGCTGGTGGTCACCGTGATCCCGGCGGCGGCGGTGAAGGTGCGCACAATCGGCAGGAAAGCGGCGGTCGCCAGCGCCGGCGCCTCGTCGGTGAGGGTGTAGATGATGGTCGGCTGCGCTGTCGTGCTCATGGCAAATGTCCCGGACTGTGATGTTGTCGCCGCCGCAGGCCACCCGGCCCACAGACTTGGCGTGGCTGCCCACGCACCGGCAAAAAGAGGCTCGCGCCGACATTGTGGCAAGGCCAGCGCCGGCGCCGAAGTATGCCGTCGGCGGGCTCGCGATGAAGCGGCTGTCAGCGCAGCAGGGCACAGTCAACTGCAGTCGGTTTCGCGGCGGCCTGTGGGTTGGGGTCGCAGGCTTGGATTCAGGCCGAAGGCGAACCTGAGCGAGTGGGCAGCGAAGATCGCAGTTTCATCACTGGATGGCGATCAGCTTCATCAACCCATTCCTGGCCCTGTCGACAGGTGGGGCTGCTGGCGCACTACAAGGGCGATGAACAAGCTCAGAACTCAGGGAGCGACATGACCAAGATCCTGCACACCGCCGATTGGCAGATCGGCCGGCTCTACGGCACCTTCGACCCAGACGATGCCGTGCCCCTGGCCGAGGCGCGCTTTGCGGTGGTCGAGCGGCTGGCGGCGCTGGCCAGCGCCGAGCAAGTGGACGCGGTGGTGGTGGCCGGCGATGTTTTCGACGCGCAAACGGTGTCCGCCCGCAGCATCCGCAGGCTGTTCAACGCGATGCAGGGCTACAGCGGGCCGTGGGTCATGATTCCGGGCAACCACGATGCCGCACTGGCCGAGAGTGTCTGGACCCACGCCGCGCGCCTGGGCGCCCTGCCTGGCAACCTGCATTTGGCGCTGGAGCCGCAGGTCATCGCACTGCCCCAGCCGCGCATCGCCTTGCTGTGTGCGCCGCTGACGCAACGCCATACCTATGTCGACCTGACCGAGTGGTTCGACAGCGCGCAGACGCCACCGGGCTGGCTGCGCATCGGCGTGGCCCACGGCGCGGTGCAAGGCGTGCTGGCCGAGGACATCGACTCGGCCAATCCGATCTCGCCCGACCGCGCCGAGCGCGCGCGCCTGGACTATCTGGCCTTGGGCGATTGGCACGGCACCCGGCGCATGAACGAGCGCACCTGGTACAGCGGCACCCCGGAGCCCGACCGCTTCAAGGGCAACGACGCCGGGCAGGCGCTGCTGGTGAGCTTCGCCGAGGCTGGTGCCGCGCCGCTGGTGCAGCCGCTGCGCACGGCCCAGTTCCGCTGGCAGCAGCGGGTTCACACGCTGAGTGTGCCGACCGACCTGGACGAATTGATCGACAGCCTGGCTCAGGCCCAGGCGCCAGACGTGCTCGACCTCAGCGTCACCGGGCAGCTTGACCTGGCGGACCACAGCCGGCTGCATCAGGCGCTGGGTGCGGCTGAGGCGCGCGTGCGCTGCCTGCGCCGCGATCTGAGCGCACTGCAGTTGGCGCCGACCGCCGCAGACATTGCGGCCTTGCATGCCGACGGCTATCTGGGCGAGGTGATCAGTGAGCTGCGTGAGAACCCAGGCGACGACCCGCGCCGATCACAGGACGCGCTGGCGATCCTGACCGGCTTGCTGGCCGAGCGCAACTTGCGGGAGCGCAGCGCATGAAGCTCACCCGTCTGCGCGTCGCCGATTTGCGGCGGTTTCGAGCACCCTTCGAGCTGGCCGAGATGCAGCCCGGGCTCAACATCTTTACCGCCGCCAACGAGGCCGGCAAGAGCACGTTGGTGCGCGCCATCCGGGCGGCCTTCTTCGAGCGCCACAAGTCCAGCAGCGTGGACGACTTGCGGCCCTATGACGATTCGGCGGCGGCACCCGAGGTGGCGCTCGACTTCGAGATCGCAGGCACGCCCTACAGCTTGACCAAGCGATTTCTGAAGAAGATGCGCTGCGAATTGAAGATCGGCACGCGCAAGCTCGAAGGCGTGGAGGCCGAGGATTTGCTTGCCCAAACGCTGGGCTTCCAGTTCTCGCCCAAGGGCGCCAGCCGAGATGAATTCCTGGGAATTCCGGGCCTGCTTTGGATCGAACAAGGGTCCGCACACGCCGTGCGCGACGCTGTGGTCCACGCCGCCAACCACTTGCGCTCGGCCCTGGACACCTCGCTGGGTGAGGTGTCGGCCAGCGGCGGCGATGAAGTGGTGGCGCAGATTCGCAAGCTTCGCGACGAGCTTCTGACCGAGAAGGGGGCCAAACCCAAGGCGGCGTTTCTCAAGGCCATCGATGAAGCCACGGCACTGGCCGCGCGCGTGGCTGAACTGCAGCAGGCCGTGGCCACATACCGCGACCAGGTCGATCTGCTGAAGCTGCTGCGCGACGCCCAAGCTGCCGACAAAGCAACCCAACCCTGGCTGGCCCTGCGTGCGCAGCAGGCCGAGGCCCAGCAGGCCTTGCAGGCCACCGACGCCCTGGCCCATGAACGCGATGCGGCGCAGGAGAAGCTGCGCCAGGTAACGGGGCTGCGTGCGCTGCTGGCGCAGCGGCTGACGGCGGCTGACCAACAGCAGCAAGGCCTGGCGACACGCGAGGCTGCCTTGCTTGCCGCGGCTCTCAAGCGCGAGCAGGCGGCCGCCTTGGAGGCCCAGGCGGTGCTGGCCGACGCAGCGGCGGCCGAAGGCTGGCGCAAGGCGCGCGCTGCGCAGGCCCTGGCTCGACAGGAAGAAACCCGGCGGGTGCTGCTGCGGCAGGCGGCCGATGCGCGAACCGGCGCGGCGGGCCTGGCTGATTTGCTTGGGCGGGCAGACGCGGAAAGCAAGCGCGCTGCTGTCCTAAAGCGCGAGGCCGCCCTGCTTCGGATCGAGCCTGCCGATCAGGCGACGCTGCGCGCGCAGCAGGCCGGTTTGACCGAGCTGCAGATCCGCCAGGCGGCCGTCGCCACCCGCTTGCGCTTCGAACTCGAGGCCGGGGCGACGGTCGACCTGGCGGGCGAGGCCATCACTGGCCATACCGAGCGCCTGTTGGTGGCGCCGACCGTCGTCACCATCCCCGGCGTCGGCCGACTGCACGTCGCGCCTGGGGGCAGCGACCTGGCCGAACTTGCGCAGGCCCGGGCGCGGCTGCACGACGAGCATGGCGCCCTGCTGCAACGCTTGGGCCTGGCAAGCCTGGTCGAAGCCGAGACGCGCGACAAATTGCATTCGCAGCGGGTTGCCGATGCCGACGCTGCCGACAAGGCGCGCAAGCTGCTCGCGCCCCGGGGACTGGAAGCGCTGCAGGGCGATCTGAACCTGGCCCAGGCCCGCGCCTCTGAGGCGACCGCGGCGCTCGGGCAGTTGCCGCAAGCGCCCGCCGAGATCGCCCTGCCCCTGGACGCGGCCGAGCGCGAGCACGAGGCCGCGCAGGTGGCCGCAGCGTCCGCCAGCCAGCGGCTGCAGACCGCTCGGCAGGGCCTGGCCATTGCCGCCAACCAGCGCGACGCCGCCCTGAAAGAGCACGACACGCTCCAGGCGCTGCTGGACGATCCGCAGTTGCAGGCCGATCTGGCCGCCGACCGGATCAAACTGCTGGAGGAAGGTGCCAGGGAAGTTGCCCTAAAGAGCGAGGTCGCCGCCAGCGTGGCGCGGATCGCTGCCGCCCGCCCCGACATCCTCCAGCAAGACGTGGAGCGCTTCAGGCGCAGTGCCGAGGAGGCCGAGAACCAGCACCATGGGCGTGATCGCCAGATCGTCCAGGTCGAGACGGCACTGGGCGCCGCAGGTGCGCAGGGCCTGGAGGAGGAACTTGAACGGACGCTGAGCGCTGACCACCAGGCGCAGCGGCGTGCCGCCGAACTGCGCCGCCGGGCCGAGGCGCTGGACTACCTTCTGCAGAAGCTGGAGCTGCGCCGCCAGGCGCTGACCCGCCGCCTGCAGGCGCCGCTGCAGAAGCACCTGGACCGCTACCTGCAACTGCTGTTTCCAAGCGGCCACCTGGCAGTCGACGAGAACCTGGTGCCCGGCGCCCTCACCCGCCCCGGCCCGCGCGGCGTGGAAGCCGGTGACTTCGAGACGCTGAGCTTCGGCGCCCGCGAACAAATGGGCGTGATCAGCCGGCTGGCCTACGCCGACCTGCTGAAGGAGGCGGGCCGGCCGACGCTGATCATCCTCGACGACGCGCTGGTACACAGCGATGACCAACGCCTGGCGCAGATGAAGCGGGTGCTGTTCGACGCGGCGCAGCGCCACCAAGTGCTGCTGTTCACCTGCCACCCGGGCCGTTGGCGCGACATGGGCGTGGCGCTGCGCTCGCTGGAGCGCTCGATGGCCGATGGGCCCGCCTCAGGCGCCGCAGCTTGACCGGATCGCTGGGCGCCAAGACCAGAGCCTGTGCGAAATTTTGTTTGCGGGGCATCGCCTCACCAAGCTGCCGGCCCTGGCCTCGCCCGCGTAGGATGAGCCCCATGGTGCGCCCCAAGTTGCCCACTGTGTCGGCTGGTTTGTCGCTTGTCGCCGACTGCCGCCGCAGCAAACGCTTCACCCGACCCATGCCGCCCCTGACCCGCCTGTGACCCCACCGCCCGACTTCGCCGCCCAGGTGCAGGCCCTGCGCCCGCAACTGCTGCGCTATGCCCGCAGCCAGTTGCGCAACGACGCCTGGGCCGAGGACGCGGTCTCGGAGACGGTGCTGGCGGCGCTGGAAAAGCCGCAGGCCTTCGCCGGCCTGTCGCAGCTCAAGACCTGGCTGGTGGGCGTGCTCAAGCACAAGTTGGTCGACCAGTTGCGCCGCCAGACCCGCGAGGCGACGATCCTGACCAACGAGGATGGCGAGGATCTCGACGAAGCGCTGTTCGACAGCAGCGGCCATTGGCGCGCTCCGCCCGGCGACTGGGGCAACCCCGAGGCCAGTTGCAACCAGCGCCAGTTCCTCGAAGTGCTGGAGGCCTGCGTCACGCTGCTGCCGCCGGTGCAGGGCCGGGTCTTCATGATGCGCGAATGGCTGGAGCTGGAGACCGAGGAAATCTGTAAGACCCTGGCCATCACCCCGACCAACCTGTGGGTACTGCTGCACCGCGCCCGCCATCGGCTGCGCGAATGCCTGCAGGCCCGCTGGTTCGATGGTCGAGCCACGCCCGCTTGACCCGCTTGACCCGCTCAAACCCGCCTGAACGCCGCGAGCCCTGACCTTGCCACGCTGGAACCTGTTCAACCTGCGCCGCACCTGCCGCGATGTCACGCGCTTGGTGTTCGAGTCCGAGGCGCACCCGCTGCGCTGGGGTGAGCGGTTGTCGCTGCGCCTGCACTGGTTGGTCTGCGACGGCTGCGCCCGCCTGCGCAATCAGAACGACACCCTGCGCCTGGCGCTGGACCGCTGGCGCCGCTACCGCGACAACTGAGCTGCAGCCAGGCCTCTACAGCCGCTCCTGCGCCACCACCGGCAGGTTCTGCTCGAAGGTCGGCAGCAGGTCGCGGCCGGATTTGCCGTCGACAAAGCGCAGCCGCAGGCGGTAGCTGGCCGGTGGCAGGTTGAGGGTGGCCTGGGTCGCGCCGTTGCTCAGGTCAACCACCTGCACCGGCTTGCCTTCGCCCTTGAACACTTCTAGCAGGAAGTGGCCGCTGCGCTCGGCCGACTGGCCCACGGCGCAGACACCGTAGCCCTCGACCGCCAGATGCAGGCTGAACGGGCTGACCACTGGCTCGCCGTCACGCAGGTTGGCAAAGCTGAGCCATTCGCCAGGCGGGCGCGGCTTGCTTTGCTCCTCCTCGTACCAGGCGGCACAACTGCTCTCGAGAGCGGCCGGGTCGATCCGCACCGGCTCACTGGTGCGCTTGGCGGCCACGGTCACGCGAATCTCCGGGCTGAACACGAAGTACGGCTTGTGCAGGTGGTCGGCAAACAACAGCCTCAGGCTGTGCGCACCCGACGGCAGTTCGACCACGGTCTGGGTCTGGCCCTTGCCATAGTGACGGTGGGTGTTGGAGAACGGCAGGCCGTCGGTCAGCGACATCGGCAGGCGGGTGTCAATCAACAGGTGGTGGTGGCCGGTGTTGGCCAGCGGCAGCCCGGCGGGCACCACGCCCATGCCGCGCACCGCAAAGGTCACCAGAAACGGCGAGCGCAGCACATAGCCGTCGCGCAGGTTGGAAAAGTCCACGCTGGTCAGGCTCTGGGTCACCGGCTTGGTGCGCTCGCGGGTGTGCTTCAACCAGCATGCCAGCTCGCGTTCATCCTTGGGCAGGGAAAGGGCCTGGGCCGGCATGGCCACACAAGCCGCCAGACACAGACCCAAGCCGCGCAGACGCCAGCCAGCGCCCCCGCCCCAGCCCGCCGATCCAGAGTTCGCAGCCTGCACGTCGCTCTCCCTGCCGATATTTGATAGAACCGAATTCAATCACAGCCGTGACAGCCAGTTACCGACGCCCCGGCGCGGCGAGGCGAGCTAGTCACGCCGCCGGGCCGCAGCCGCCGCCGCCCGGCGTTTCGATCACGAACACATCACCCGCAGCCACCGCCAGCGAGCCAATGTGGCCCAGCGCCACCACGCTGCCGTCGGCGCGCTCCAGGCGGTTGATGCCGACCGCGCCAGCCGCGCCACCGTCCAGACCAAAGGCGCCGTGCAGCCGGCCGTTGCTCAGGATCGAGGCGGTCATGGGCCGCAGGAAGCGCACCCGGCGCACGCCACCGTCGCCGCCGCGCCAACGCCCTGCCCCGCCCGAGCCATGGCGCAGGGCGTAGCTGTCCAGCCGCACCGCAAAGCGCATCTCCAGCACCTCGGGATCGGTCAAACGCGAATTGGTCATGTGGGTCTGGACCACGCTGGCGCCGTCAAAGCCGCCGACCACCGCGCCGCTGGCGTCGTACCGCCAGCCCGCCCCGGCGCCGCCGGAAATGGTCTCGTAGTACTGCTGCTGGGCATCGCCGAAGGTGAAGTTGTTCATCGTGCACTGGCTGGCGGCCATCACCCCGAGCGCGCCGAAAAGGGCATTGGTGACGCAGCTCGAGGTCTCGACGTTGCCCGCCACCACCGCCGCCGGCGGCCGCGGGTTGAGCATGCAGCCCTCGGGCACGATCACCTGCAGCGGCTTGAGGCAGCCGGCGTTGAGCGGGATGTCGTCGTCGACCAGGCAGCGAAAAACGTACAGCACCGCCGCCATGGTCACCGCCCTGGGGGCGTTGAAGTTGTTGGCCAACTGGCCGCTGCTGCCGCTGAAATCGATGGTCGCGCTGCGGGTTTTGGCGTCGACCGTGACCGCAACCATGATCCGCGCGCCGTTGTCCAGGTCCATGGTGAACCGGCCGTCGCCGCCTTTGCCGATGATCGCGCCAATCGCCCGCCGCACCGACGCCTCGGCGTTGTCCTGGACATGGCCCATGTAGGCGGTGACCGTGGCCTGGCCGTACTGCGCCACCATCGCCCGCAACTCGGCCGCGCCCTTCTCATTGGCGGCGATCTGGGCGCGCAGGTCGGCGATGGTCTGCTCGGGGTTGCGCGCCGGATAGGGGCCGGCAGCCAGGCGTTGCCGCAACAGCGCCTCGTTGAGTCGGCCGGCGCTGACCAGGTGGAAGTTATCGAACAGCACGCCCTCTTCTTCGATCCGGGTCGAGAACGGCGGCATCGAGCCGGGCGTGGTCCCGCCGATGTCGGCATGGTGGCCACGGCTGGCGACAAAGAAGCCCGGCCGCGCCGCCGTGTCGTCGACCCAGACGGGGGTGACCACGGTCACGTCGGGCAGGTGGGTGCCGCCGTGGTAGGGGTCGTTGAGCATCAGCACGTCGCCCGGCCGCAGCACCGGGTTGCGGGCAATCACGGTCTGGATCGACTCGCCCATCGAGCCCAGGTGAACCGGCATGTGCGGGGCGTTGGCGATCAGCGCGCCCTGGGCATCGAACAGCGCACAACTGAAATCCAGCCGCTCCTTGATGTTGACCGAATGGGCAGTGTTCTGCAGCCGCTGGCCCATCTGTTCGGCAATGCTCATGAACAGGTTGTTGAACACCTCCAGCAGCACCGGGTCGGCGCGGGTGCCCAGGGCGTAGGCAGCCACCCGCGCCCGGTTGCGGCGCAGTGTCAGTGCCGCGTCGTGGCCGCAGCAGGCGCGCCAGCCGGGTTCGACCACGGTGGTGGCGTTGGCCTCGGCAATCACCGCCGGGCCGTCGATCCAGGCGCCGGCTGCCAGGCCTGCGCGCTCGAACAGCGCCGCCTCGCGCCAGGCCTGGCCGCTGCCGTCGTCGCTGGCGCAGTACATCTGCACCGCCGCGCTGGGCCTGGCCGGATGGGCCGGGGCCGGGGTCTCGGGCGCGGCTGATTCGGCCAGGCCGACACCGGCAGCCATCGCCTCGACCGAGACCGCTTCGATCACCAGCGCCCGGTCCGGCATCAGGAACGCAAAGCGCTGGCGGTAAGCGGCTTCGAAGTCGGACCGCGCGGCCGCGACCGCAGCGCCATCGGCGCGCGCTGGCATGGCCACTGGCAGTGCGGTGTCGGTGCCGGCGTAGCGCAGCCGCAACTGGGCTTGCCGCTGGGTCGGCCCGGCCGCCACGCCCTGGGCCAGCACCTCGGCCTGGGCCGCGTCGCCCAGCCTGCCCGCCAGCGCCAGGGCCTGGGCTAGGCCAGCCGGGTCGAGCGCGCATTCCAGCGCCGCCTCGCGCATCGCGGCCTGGTCTGCCAGGCCCATGCCATAGGCCGACAGCACGCCCGCCAGCGGGTGGATCAGCACGCAGCCCATGCCCAGCGCGTCGGCCACCGCGCAGGCATGCTGGCCGCCGGCGCCGCCGAAGCATTGCAGGGTGTAGCCGGTGACGTCGTGGCCGCGCGCGACCGAAATCTTCTTGATCGCGTTGGCCATGCTCGCCACCGCAATCTGCAAGGCGCCGCTGGCGATCACCTCGGCAGTGCTGGCCTGCGCCGTGGCCGCCCTGACCTGCGCCGCCAGGGCCTCGAACTCCGCGGCCACGCCGTTGCGGTCCAGCGGCTGGTCCGCCGCCGGGCCGAACACACGCGGGAAATGCGCCGGCTGGATCCGCCCGAGCAACAGGTTGGCGTCGGTCACGGTCAGCGGCCCACCGCGCCGGTAGGCCGCCGGGCCGGGATTGGCGCCGGCCGATTCGGGCCCGACCCGCAGCCGCGCGCCGTCGAAGCGTATGACCGAGCCGCCGCCGGCCGCGACGGTGTGGATGCTCATCATCGGCGCGCGCACCCTTACCCCGGCAACCTCGGTCTCGAAGGCGCGCTCGAATTCGCCAGCGAAATGCGACACGTCGGTCGAAGTGCCGCCCATGTCAAAGCCGATCAGCTTGGTGTGGCCGGCCTGCACCGCCGTGCGGGCCATGCCGACGATGCCCCCGGCCGGGCCGGACAGGATCGCGTCCTTGCCCTGGAAGCGGCTGGCCAGCGCCAGCCCGCCCGAGCTCTGCATGAAGTACAGCGGCACCCCCGGCATCTGCGCCGCCACCTGCTCGACATAGCGCCGCAGGATCGGTGACAGGTAGGCATCGACCACGGTGGTGTCGCCGCGCGGCACCAGCTTGACCAGCGGGCTGACCTGGTGCGAGACGCTGATCTGGCTGAAGCCGGCCTCAGCCGCCAGCCGTGCCGCCGCCTGCTCATGGGCGCTGTGGCGCCAGCCGTGCATGAAGACGATGGCGCAGGCCCGCAGCCCGGCCGCGTACGCCGCTTGCAGCGCCACCCGCAGCGCAGCCTGGTTCAGCGGCTGGACGACCTCGCCGTCGGCGCCAACCCGCTCGTCGGCCTCGACCACGCGCTGGTAGAGCAGCTCCGGCAGCACGATCTGGCGGTCGAACAGGCGTGGCCGGGCCTGGGTGGCGATGCGCAGCGCGTCGCCAAAGCCGCGGCTGATCACCAGCAAGGTCGGCTCGCCCTTGCGCTCCAGCAGGGCGTTGGTGGCCACCGTCGTGCCCATCTTGACGCAGCCCACCCGGTCCGGCGTGATCGCTTCGCCAGGCGCCAGCCGCAGCAGCCGGCGGATGCCCTCGACGGCCGCGTCGGCGTACTGCCCGGGGTGCTCGGACAGCAGCTTGGTGGTGACGATCTCACCGTCCGGCCGACGCGCCACCACATCGGTGAAGGTGCCGCCACGGTCGATCCAGAACTGCCAGCGGAGGTCGTGCGGGGCTGTGGTCATGTCGGGTCGAGTTCAAGCCAGCGGCGATGCAGCAGGCTGAGGATGTCGTGCACCGCTAGCCCGGTGGCCTGGCGCACGGCCTCGGCATAGGGCGGCAGGTTGGTGCATTCGAGCACGATCTGGCGCAGCGTCGGCACCCGGTGTTGCAGCCGGCGGGCGGCGGCGACGGTCTGGGCGCGGGCGTCGGTGGCGTCGAGCTCGGGCAGGTCGTGCAGCAGCGTGCGTTGCAGGGCGCAGCCTGGCGCCAGGCCCTCGACCGGCGTGGCCGGGTCGGCGCCGACGGCGCGCAGGTGGTCGGCCGAGAGCGCCGCCGCGTCGGCCGTGACCACGCCGGCGGCGTCCAGGTCGGGCAGATGGAGCAGGGCCGAACTCCACACCGGCACCGCCAGGGCGGCCTGCAATTCGACCTGGAACAGGGCGAGAAAGCCACAGCCGGTGCTGATCGCCGCCGCACCCTCGGCGACCAGGGCCTGGGCCGCCGCCAGGAACGGCGCCAGCAGCCCCTGGGCGCGCTCGCGCACCACCCGCTGCGGCGACGCGCCCGGCACCACCCGCCAGCGCACCGGCATGGCAAAACTGGCCGGATGGCCGATGTCGCCGGGAGGGCGCGGAAAGCGCGTCTGCAGCATCAGGATGCCGAGAAACGGGCGGGGTCCGGGCGGCGCGGCCATGGCAGGCACAAGGATAGCGGCGCGGCGGCTGGCGATCCCAGGGCAAGCCCGCATCGCCACGGCCGGCCGATTGCCGCATGCTTGGCGGACTTGTTTTGCCCACCTCAGCCACCACCGCTGGATCCACCCATGCCAATCACCCGCCGCCTGCTCGCCGCCTCCGCCCTGGCCGCCGTGCTGCTGGGCCCAGCCGCCTGGGCGCAGACCAAGTGGGACCTGCCCAGCGCCTACCCGGCCTCGAACTACCACACCGAGAACCTGCTGCAGTTCGCCGCCGAGGTCGACAAGGCCAGCGCCGGCAAGCTCAAGATCACCGTCCACGCCAACGCCGCGCTGTTCAAGGCGCCGGAGATCAAGCGCGCGGTCCAGGGCGGCCAGGCCCAGTTGGGCGAGATCCTGCTGGTCAATTTCCAGAACGAGTGGCCGATCTATGGCGCCGACGGCATCCCCTTCCTGGCCGACAGTTATGACGAGGCGGCCAAGCTGTGGAAAGCGCAGCGGCCGATGCTGGAGAAGAAGCTGGCCGAGCAGGGCATGACCGTGCTCTACGCCGTGCCCTGGCCGCCGCAGGGCATCTACAGCAAGAAGCCGCTGGCCAGTGCGGCCGACTTGAAGGGCATGAAGTGGCGGGCCTACAGCCCGGCCACCAGCCGCATCGCCGAGTTGGTCGGTGCCCAGCCAGTGACGGTGCAGGCCGCCGAGGTCAGCCAGGCCTTTGCCACCGGCGTGACCGAGACGATGATGAGCTCGGGCTCGACCGGTTGGGACAGCAAGCTCTACGAGCATGTCAAGTACTGGTACGACACCCAGGCCTGGCTGCCCAAGAACGCCCTGCTGATGAACCGGGCGGCGTTCGAGGCGCTGGACAAGCCGACCCAGGGCGTGCTGCTCAAGGCCGCCGCCGACGCCGAGGCGCGTGGCTGGGCGGCGGCGCGCAAGGCCAACGGCGAGACCCTGGAAAAGCTCAAGGCCAACGGCATGGCGATCCTGGCACCGTCGGCGCAGCTCAAGTCCGACATGAAGAAGGTCGGTGACACCCTGCTGGCCGAGTGGCTGGACAAGGCCGGAGCCGAGGGCAAAGCGCTGGTCGACGCGCTGCACGGCCGGTGAGGGCGGCGGCTCTGCGGCGGTCGCTGGACCGCCTCTACGACGGCGCGGCGGTGCTGGCCGCAGTCTGCATGGTTGGCCTGCTGGCGATGGTGCTGCTGTCGATCACTGGCCGGCAATTGCACTTCCACCTGCCCGGCACCGACGCCTACGCCGGCTACCTGATGGCCGGCGCCGGTTTTCTGGCGCTGGCCCACACCTTGAAGCGCGGCGAGCACATCCGCGTCACCCTGCTGCTGGGCGCGCTGCGCGGCAGATCGCGGCGGCGGCTGGAGCTGTGGGCGCTGCTGCTGGCGCTGGCGCTGGCCGGCTTCATGGCTTATTACAGCGCCCGGCTGGCCTGGCAATCCTGGCGCTTTCACGACATCTCAACCTCCAACGACGCCACCCCGCTGTGGCTGCCGCAACTGACCATGGCCGTCGGCACGCTGGTGCTGGTGATCGCCTTTGTCGACGAACTGGTGCTGGAGTGGCGGGGCGAGCGGATTCAACCGGGCGGCGAAGCAGCGCTGCACCACGAATGAACGATCTGCTGGTGACGGCGCTGCTGATCGCCGCGCTGTTCCTGATCCTGGGCAGCGGCGTCTGGATCGGCCTGGCGCTCTCGGGCGTGGCCTGGGTCGGCATGACGCTGTTCAGCGCCCGCCCGGCCGGCGACGCGATGGCGGTGACGATCTGGGGCTCGGCCTCGAGCTGGACCCTGACCGCCCTGCCGCTGTTCATCTGGATGGGCGAGATCCTGTTCCGCACCAAGCTCTCCGACGACATGTTCCGCGGCCTGGCGCCCTGGGTCCAGGCCCTGCCCGGGCGGCTGCTGCACACCAACGTGGTCGGCTGCGCGATCTTCGCCGCGGTCTCGGGCTCGTCGGCCGCGACCTGCGCCACGATCGGCAAGATGACCCTGCCCGAGCTCCAGCGGCGCGGCTACCCCGACGACATCGCGATCGGCTCGTTGGCCGGCGCCGGCACGCTCGGGCTGCTGATCCCACCGTCGATCATCATGATCGTCTACGGTGTCTCGGCCGATGTCTCGATTGCCCAGTTGTTCATCGCCGGGGTCCTGCCCGGGGTGATGCTGGCGGCGCTGTTCTCCGGCTACCTGGTGGTCTGGGCGCTGCTCAACCCGGGCCGGGTGCCGCCGGCCGATGCACCGCTGTCGCTGCGCCAGAAGCTGTACGAGTCGCGCCACCTGATTCCGGTGCTGCTGTTGATCGCCGCCGTGCTGGGCTCGATCTACTCCGGCTTTGCCACCGCCACCGAGGCCGCCGCGGTCGGCGTGGTCGGCTCGCTGGCGCTGTCGGCGGCGCAGGGCTCGCTGGACCGCAAGGCGTTCACCGAGTCGCTGATGGGCGGCACCCGGCTGTACTGCATGATCGCCCTGATCCTGGCCGGGGCGAGCTTTTTGACGCTGGCGATGGGCTACATCGGCCTGCCGCGCCACCTCGCCGAGTGGATCGCCACGCTCGGCCTGTCGCCGCTCGGCCTGATCGTCGCGCTGACGATCTTCTACGCCATCCTCGGATGCTTTCTCGACGGCATCTCGATGGTCGTGCTGACCATGGGCGTGATCCTGCCGACGGTGCAAAAGGCCGGCATCGACCTGCTCTGGTTCGGCATCTTCATCGTGCTGGTGGTCGAGATGGCGCAGATCACGCCGCCGGTCGGCTTCAACCTGTTCGTGCTGCAGGGCATGACACGGCGCGAGATCGGCTGGATCGCGCGGGTGACGCTGCCGTTCTTCTTCCTGATGTTCGTCGCCGTGGCGCTGATCTGGGTGTTCCCGCAGATCGTCACCCTGCTGCCGACGCAGATGCGCCACTGACGGCGCCGCTGCGGCCCCGAACTGGGCCGCAGCGGCGGCTGTTATCAGGGCATCCGCCCGCCTGGTGGCGCCTAGCATGCCCCGAGCCGCTTCCACGCCAATCGCCGAGCGCGCTGGGCGGACCTTCGGGAACCACCATGTCCGATTTGTCTTCGCCACCGCTGTCGCTGGTGCCCCTGGCCGACCAGGAGCGGACGCGGGGCATGGCCGGCGGCGGGTCGGCGCTGGCCGGCCAGAACACGGCGGCGCTGGGCGCCATCAGCCGGCCTGAGCGCACCACGCCCATCGGCCGTCTGACGCCAGGGCCGTTCGCCTGGCCGACGCCGCCCTCGGCCGAATTCGCCGCCCCGGTTTGCCAGACCAAGCCCGAGCCCTGCGAGATCGAAGGCGCCAACGGCAAGGTCACCGCCTGCGCCCTGGTGTTCTTCGACCCCGAGGCCGGCGTCGTCAGGGTCCAGCTCGGGCCCAGCCAGCGGCCTGTGGACCTGCGGATGTCGCAGTTCCGCCGGTTGACGCTGAGCCGACTGCTGGCGCCCACGGCCAGCGCCGCCGGTTCGGCCAAACCACGGGCCGAATTGCCGGTCACGCCGTTGACGCTGTGCGGCCTGCGCTTTCGCGACGGCAGCGAAGTCCAGGTGACGACGCTGGGCCATGTCGACGAGATGTGCGGCCTGTTCACCTTCTCCCCGCTCGGCCAGCAGGGCGAGGTGCAGCGCAGCTTCTACCCGCGCGCCTCGCTCTCCGGCATCGCCCTGGGCCAGCGCATCGGCCAGGTTTTGGTCGAGCAGCAGGCCGCGACATCGGCCCAGGTCGAGCAGGCCGCGGCCGAGCAGCAGCGCCTGCGCGCGCGCAAGCTCGGCGACATCCTGCTGAACCAGCAGGTGCTCACGCCGGAGCAATTGCTCGAAGCCATCGACCAGCAGTCCAACATGCCGATGGTGCGCATCGGCGAGGCCCTGGTGACGCTGGGCTTCATCGACGCCGACACCCTGGCCGAGGCGCTCAAGCAGCAGGCCTCGGACCGCAGCGTGCCGCTGGGTGAACTGCTGGTGCGCCGGGGTGTCGTCACGCGCGCCGATTTGCAGACCGCGCTGGCCCGCAAGATGGGCTACCCGATGGTCGACGTGAACAATTTTCCGGTCGAGTTCGAGGCCATGCAGCGGCTGTCGCTGACGCTGGCACGGCGCATCCCCGCGCTGCCGCTGCTGATGCGCGGCGGCCGGCTGGTGGTGGCCCTGGAAGACCCGACCGCGCGCGACGCGATCGATGCGATCGAGTTCTCGGCCCAATGCAAGATCCTGCCGGTGCTGGCGCGCGAGGGCCTGATCGGGCCGGCAGTCGACCGCATCTACAGCCGCCACGGCCAGATGGGGGTGCAGCCGTCGGCGGATCTGATGGGTTTTAGCGGCGAGGCCGAATCCAGCAACAAGCTGCTGGCCAACCTGGAGGCGCAGGACAACCAGGGCGGGCGGGCCGAAGAGCAGCAAATCGAGCAGTCCGACAACTCGCTGGTGCGGCTGATCAACACCATGATCGTCGAGGCACAGAACCACGGCGTCTCGGACATCCACATCGAATGCTCGGGCGGCAACGAGAAGGTGCGGGTGCGCTTTCGCCGCGACGGCTCGATGCGCCAGTACCTGGAGCTGCCGCAGAGCTACCGCCAGGCGATGGTGGCGCGGATCAAGATCATGTGCGACCTGGACATCTCCGAGCGGCGCAAACCGCAGGACGGCAAGATCGTCTTCAGCCGCTTCGTCCAGGGCAGCAACCTGGAGCTGCGGGTGGCCACCATCCCCACCGCCAACAACCTCGAAGACGTGGTGCTGCGCCTGCTGGCCTCGGCCCGGGCGGTGCCGCTGGACGACATGGGGCTGGCCGCCGACACCCTGGCGCAGCTCAAGCAGGTGGTGCAACGGCCCCATGGCATGGTGCTGTGCGTGGGCCCCACCGGCAGCGGCAAGACCACCACGCTGCATGCCGCGCTGGGCCACATCAACACCCCGGACCGCAAGATCTGGACCGCCGAAGACCCGGTCGAAATCACCCAGCCGGGGCTGCGCCAGGTGCAGGTCAACCCACGCATCGACTGGACCTTCGCCAAGGCCCTGCGTGCCTTTCTGCGCGCCGACCCGGATGTGGTGATGGTCGGCGAGATCCGCGACGCCGAGACCGCCCAGTGCGCGGTCGAGGCCTCACTGACCGGCCATTTGGTGCTTTCTACCCTGCACACCAACAGCGCACCAGAGACCGTGATCCGGCTGCTTGACATGGGAATGGACCCGTTCAGCTTTGCCGATTCGCTGCTGGCCGTGCTGGCCCAGCGCCTGGTGCGCCGGCTGTGCCGCCATTGCGTGACCAGCAAGCCGGCCGAGGCCGAGCATGTCGAGGTGCTGCTGGTCAGCTACAGCAATGCTTTCCCCGATCCGGCGCAGCGGCCCGCGCACGACGCGCTGCTGGCCGACTGGATCAAGCGATTCGGCGTCAACGGCAGGCTGCACCAGCACTTCGCCCCGGGCTGCCCGAAGTGCGACAACAGCGGCCTGTCCGGGCGGCTCGGCATCCATGAGCTGCTGGTCATTAACCGCGAACTGCGCCACCTGATCCAGACCAGCGCCCGCGCCGACGAACTGCAGCGCGTGGCCATGGCCGACGGCATGCGCACCCTGCGCCAGGACGGCATCCTCAAGGTGCTGGCCGGCCAGACGACCTTTGCCGAGGTGCGCGCGACCAGCAACGAGTGAGGTCGGGCGACTCGGCACATACAATCGATTGTGTGCCGATCTGGCGTTGCATTTCTGAGCAACCCGGCGGCCAAACCTCAATCCCGCGTTAGAACTCGCCCCTGACATGCCGTCGGCAAGCCGACCAGGGGCGGCGGGCGATTGGCCGCTGTTCAATTTCGCAGCAATTCCGCCACGCAGGCAACCGGCCAGCCTGGCCGGCCTGGGCGACAAGGGGCCGTTGACAGCGGCCGAACCGGAGACAGCGGATGCGTGGACCCTACTTCCCGGCCGCCAGGGGCAGCAGCTTGCGCCGTGGCGTTGAACTGCCGCAGCGCCGGGGTGGCGAGCCGGGATTGCGGCCTATCGCCGCCAGCCTGAAGCTGCCTCGCCAGCACGCCGAGTTGATCGACGAGTCGCACGAACGCTGTGTCGCCCTGGGGGTGTCGCGGATCGAGCGGCCGGACTTTTCGACCCTGGGCCGCAGCGACCTGATCGTGGTCCGCGAGCGCAACCAGCGCCTGCACCTGCATGCCGCGCCGGTGATGGAGATGCTGCACGAGCAGATCGCCAACACCGAGAGCATGGTGGTGCTGACCGATGCCACCGGCACCGTGATCCATTCGATCGGCGACGATGACTTTCTCGGCCGCGCCGCCAAGGTGGCGCTGGCGCCCGGGGCCAACTGGAGCGAAGCCGCCAAGGGCACCAATGCGGTCGGCACGGCCCTGATCGACGAAGTGCCCACCCTCGTCCACGCCGACGAGCATTACCTGCACGCCAACCATTTCCTGACCTGCTCGGCCGCGCCCATCCTCGACCCGCGCGGCAACATCCTGGGCGTGCTCGACGTTTCGGGCGACCACCGCGGCTACCACCAGCACACCATGGCGCTGGTCAAGATGTCTGCGCGGATGATTGAGAACCACTGGCTCACCGACGACCAACGCAACCTGATGCGGCTGCACTTCCACAGCCGGGTGGATTTCATCGGCACGCTGATGGAGGGCATCCTGGCGGTCAGCCCCGACGGCAAGCTGGTCGGCGCCAACCGCGGCGCGCTCGATCAGTTGGGCCTGTCCGGCGCGGCGCTGCGGATGCACTCGCTGAGCTCCCTGCTGGGCACCAGCGTCAGCGCCCTGGTTGACCGTTTCCGCTCACCGCTGGCCACGCCGGCGCCGCTGCGCACCGCCAGCGGGCGCGAATTCTTCGTCCACGCCCGCTTCAACTGGCCGGTCTGGACCAATCTGGCCGAAGCGATCGCCGCCGTGCCCGGTCCGGCCCAAGCCGTGGTGGCGCCGCCCGCCACGTCCAGCACCCGGGCCAGCGCCGGCCTGGCGCCACTGTGCAGCGGCGACGCGCAGTGGGCCAGCGTGGTCGACAAAATCCGCCGGGTGCTGGACAAGGACATCGCTATCCTGATCCTGGGCGACACCGGTACCGGCAAGGAACTGCTGGCCCATGCCATCCACCAGGACAGCGCCCGCCGCGCCCAGGCCTTCGTCGCCCTGAATTGCGCCGCCATCGCCGACGACCTGATCGAGGCCGAGCTGTTCGGCTGCGAAGACGGCGCCTTCACCGGGGCACGCCGCAAGGGCCAGGTCGGCAAGCTGGTGCAGGCCAGCGGCGGGACGCTGTTCCTCGACGAGATCGGCGACCTGCCGCTGGCGCTGCAGGCGCGGCTGCTGCGGGTGCTGCAGGAGCGCCAGGTGACGCCGCTGGGCAGCGCCAAGTCGATTGCGGTCAACCTCAGCATCGTCTGCGCCAGCCGCTGCAACCTGCGCCAGATGATCGATGCCCAGCAGTTCCGCGAGGACCTGTATTACCGCCTCAACGGCCTGGCCGTGCGCCTGCCGGCGCTGCGCGAACGCAGCGACCTGGCCGCGCTGGTGCGGCGCATCCTCGACCAGCTTGGCGCCGACCAGCGCCCGCCCGGCCGATGGCAGCTCTGCCCCGAGGTAATGGCGCTGTTCCAGGCCTGTGCCTGGCCGGGCAATGTGCGCCAGCTCTTCAACCTGCTGCGCACAGCGGCGGTGATGTGTGCCGGCGACGGCCTGATCACGCGCGCCCACCTGTCAGACGACTTCCTCGCCGAGGCCGGCGCCGCCTTGGGTCTGGCCGGGGCTGGGGCCGGCAACCAGGCCAGCCCGCCGATCCCGGCCAAGATCGCCCCAGCCACCCGCTCGCTCCAAGAGATGGAGCTGGACGCGATCCAGCAGGCCTTGGCGCAGGCCGGGGGCAACATCTCCGAAGCCGCCAAGCGCCTGGGCATCAGCCGCAACACCATCTACCGCAAGCTGCGCTGGAACGCCGCCCCGGCCTGAACCCGGGCCGGGCGCCGAGGGTCTGGCTGTCCGAATTTTCAAATTTTCAATTTTTCGATAGGCCGATCGCCGCTGCCTGCCCCGGGCAATCCGCAACTGGCGGCCGGGCCGGTCTGCGGCTACAAACCGCCATTCCCATGAACCACGCCAACGCCCCCCGTCTGCACCTGTCCGGCCTGGTCAAACGCTATGGCCGGCGACTGGCCCTGGACGGCCTCAGCCTGGAGCTGCAGGCCGGCACCCTGGCGGTTCTGCTGGGGCCCAACGGCGCCGGCAAATCGACCCTGTTCCAGGTGCTGACCGGCCTGTTTGGTGCCGACGCGGGCGAGGTCAGCGTCCAGGGCCATTCGCTGCGCCAGGCCGCGCCGGCGGCGCTGGCGCACATCGGGGTGGTGTTCCAGCAGATGTCGCTGGACCTCGATCTGACGGTCGAGCGCAACCTGCGTTTTCATGCCGATCTGCATGGCCTGCCGCGCGGCCTGGCCCGCCAGCGCATCGCCGAGGCCTGTGCTGGCGCCGGCCTGAGCGCCGATCTGCATCGGCCGGTGCGTGAGCTCTCCGGCGGCAACCGGCGCAAGGTGGAGTTGGTACGCGCGCTGCTGCACCGCCCCGGCCTGGTGCTGATGGACGAACCCACCGTCGGCCTGGACCCGCAGTCGCGGCGCGAGCTGATGGCCACCATCCGCAGCGATGTCAGCGCCCGCGGCAGCAGCGTGCTCTGGGCCACCCACCTGGTCGAGGAGGCCGCCGCCGCCGACCGGGTGCTGGTGCTGCACCAGGGCAAGCTGCTGGCCGACGGCACGCCGGAAATGGTCTGCCATGCGCTGGGCGGCGGCAACCTCGAACAAGCCTTCATCCGCGCCACCGCGCGCTGAGCCTGAGCCAGAACCAAACCATGAACCCCTGCCGATTGATCATCGCCACCACCACCGCGCTGCTCTGCGCGGCGGCCATCGGCACCCAGGCCCAGGCCCAGGGCGTGGCCTTCATCTCCAGCGAGAAAGACAACGCGCTGACGCTGCTCGACCTGAAGACGCTGAGCGTCATCGGCACCCTGCCGACCTGCCAGCGCCCACGCCACATGCAGCGCTCGCCCGACGGCAAGCTGCTGATCGTCGCCTGCGCCGAATCCAACGCCGCCGACGTGATCGACATTGCCAGCCGCAAATCGCTGCGCCGCCTGCCGCTGAGCGACGGCCCCGAGGCCTTTGACCTCTCGCCCGACGGCAAGACCCTGTATGTCTCGAACGAGGACGAGGCCCTCCTCAGCGTGATCGACTTTGCCAGCGGCAAGCTGCTGCGCCAGGTGCCGGTGGGCAAGGAGCCCGAGGGCGTCAAGGTCTCGGCCGACGGCAAGACGGTCTGGGTCACTTCCGAGGTCGCCAGCCTGGTGCATGTGATCTCCAGCGCCGACGGCAAGGTGTTGAAGAACGTGCCGGTGGGCAAGCGGCCGCGGCGCTTTGCCCTGACGCCTGACGGCAAGTCGCTGTGGGTCACCAACGAGCTGGGGGCCAGCGTGACGGTCCTGTCGACCGCCGACTACTCGACCATCGCCACCCTGGTGTTCGAGCTCAAGGGCGTGCGCAGCGCCGACATCACCCCGGTCGGTATCACCATGACGCGCGACGGCAAGCGCGCCTTCGTCGCCCTAGGCCGGGCCAACCATGTGGCCTTCGTCGATGTCGCCAGCCTCAAGGTCACCGACCTGGTGCTGGTCGGCAAGCGCGCCTGGAATGTCGCGCTCGACGGCGCCGAGGCCCGTTTGCTGGTCGTCAACGGCCTGAGCGACGACCTGACCGTGGTCGACGTGGCCAGCGCCAAGCCGATCAAGACCGTGCCGGTCGGCCGCGTGCCCTACGCGGCGGTGGTGGTCGATTGAGGCGGTTTGCCCTGGCTTGGCTGGCCCTGGCGCTGACGCTGGCGCTGCTCAGCGGCGCCGGCCACGCCGCCACGCTCAAGGCCAGCCTGCTGCTGCAGGCCGACGATCCGCGCCTGAGCCGCAGCCGGGTCGAGCTGGCCTACCTTGGCCACCCCGGCGGCCCGGCCAGCGACGGCGTGGCGTTGGCGCTGGACGAGGCCAAGCTCGAACTCGACGCGGCCGGCAGCACGATCAGCCTGGAGACCGTCAGCGTCGCCTCGGCCGCCGCCGCACGCGAGGCCGCGCTGCGCGCCGACAAGGCCGGCGCGGTGGCGCTGCTGGCCGATCTGCCGGCCGATTGGCTGCTGGCGGTGGCCGACGCGACCACCGCGCCGGTGCTCAACCTGGGCGAGCCTGCCGATCGCCTGCGCCAGGCCGACTGCCGCGCCAACCTGCTGCACCTCATCCCCAGCGAACGGATGCGCGCCGACGCGCTGGCGCAGGGCCTGCTGGCGCGCAAATGGCGCGACGTGCTGATGCTGGTCGGCCCCGACCCGCTGGACGCCGAACGCGCCGCCACCGCCGCCGCCGCGATCACCCGCTACGGCCTGAAGCTGGTCGCCAGCAAACCGTTCAAGCGCTCGGCCGACCCGCGCCAGCGCGACGCCGCCAACCCGTTGCTGCTGACCGCCACCAGCGGCCTGCCGGGCGGCACCTACGACCTGGTCTGGGTGGTCGACAGCGACGGCGAATTCGCCCGCAGCCTGCCCTACCGAATCGCCCTGCCGCGGCCACTGGTCGGCGACGCCGGCCTGCTGGCGCTGGCCTGGGCGCCAGGCTTCGACCGCTTCGGTGCGCCGCAACTGGCGCGGCGCTTTGCCAAGGCCGCGCGGCGGCCGATGACGGACCACGACTGGGCCGCCTGGGCCGGCGCCAAGGCGCTGGTGGCCGCCGCCGTGGCCCAGCCCAGGGGCACGCTGGCCGCCATTCGCCAAACGCTGGTCGAAGGCCCGCTCGACGGCAGCAAGGGCGTGCTGCTGGGGTTTCGCCCCTGGGACGGGCAGTTGCGCCAACCGCTGCTGCTGGCCGACGGCCAGGGCGTGGTCGGCCTGGCGCCGATTGACGGCATCCTGCACCCGAAAAATGCGCTGGACACGCTCGGCGCCGACGCCCCCGAGCAGCGCTGCAAAGTGAGCCGCAAATGAACCACGCGATCCAGGCCTGGCAGGCGATCGTCCTGCGCGAGTTGCTGAAGTTCAGCCGCCAATCGGGCCGGCTGGTGTCGGCCCTGGTGCGCCCGCTGCTGTGGCTGGCGGTGTTCGCCGCCGGCTTTCGCAACGTTTTCGGCGTGGCCATCGTCGAGCCCTACGACAGCTACATCCCGTACGACCTCTACATCGCCCCCGGTCTGGTCGGCATGGTGCTGCTGTTCAACGGCATGCAGTCCAGCCTGGCGATGGTCTATGACCGCGAGATGGGGCTGATGCGGCTGCTGCTGACCGCGCCACTGCCGCGCTGGATCTTGTTCGCCAAGCTCAGCGCCACCGCCGTGCTGTCGCTGGCCCAGGCGCTGGCCTTCGTCATCGTCGCCGCGCTGATCGGCACCGGCCTGCCGCTGCTCGGGCCGCAGACCCCGATGGTGCTGCTGGCGGCGGTCTCGGCGGCGCTGATGCTGGGCGCGCTGGGGCTGCTGCTGTCGGTGCACATCAAGCAGCTTGAGAACTTTGCCGGCACGATGAACTTCGTCATCTTCCCGATGTACTTCATGTCCACTGCCCTGTACCCGCTGTGGAAGCTCGAAGAGTCGGGCGCGGCCTGGGTCTACCAGATCGCCCGCTTCAACCCCTTCACCCACGCGGTCGAGTGGCTGCGCTTTGCGCTCTACGCCAAGGACCCCGGCATCTCGCCCTGGATCGTGCTCGGCACGCTGGCCCTGTGCTTCGGCCTGGCGGCCTGGGGCTACGACCCGCAGCGCGGCTTCGGCGCCCTGACCAAGCGCGGCGGGCCAGCATGAGGTGGCTGTTCTCACCGCGACCGGCCAGCGGCAAGGTCGAGATCGAACCGATCTGGCTGGCGTGGCTGGCGTGGCTGGCGCTGGGCCTGGTCACGGCATGGACGGATTGGCAATGAGCCCTGCACTCGACCGCCGCCGCCTGCTCGGCCAGGCCTGGGCGCTGGCCCTGACCCCCGCCTACGGCGCGGCGCTGGCCCAGGCCGGCGCCCGCTTCCCGGTCCGGCCGATCGCGCTCTGGCTGCCCTGGCCGGCCGGCGGCGCGACCGACCTGACCTTTCGCATCCTCTGCGAGGTCGCCTCGCGCCAGCTCAAGCAGAAGATCATCGTCGAGAACCGCGGCGGCGCCGGCGGCACCCTGGTCATGCCGCTGCTGCAGCAGGCCACGCCCGACGGCTACACCCTGGCGCAGATCCCGCAGACCGTGCTGCGCGCGCCCTGGACCCGCAAGGTGCTGTGGGATCCGATCCGCGACACCACGCCGATCATCCAGATCTCGGGCGTCACCTTCGGCGTGGTCGTGCCCGCCGCCAGCGCACTGCGCAGCCTCGACGACCTTTTCGCCTACGCCAAGGCCAGGCCCGGCGAACTGACCATCGCCACCAATGGCGTCGGCACCACCCCGCATGTGGTGATGGACGATCTGTTCGGCCGCCGCGGCCTGAGCTACAACCATGTGCCCTACAAGGGCACGGCCGAGCAGATGATCGCGGTCACCTCGGGCCAGGTGATGGTCGGGGTCAACTCCAACGGCTTTGCACCCTTCGTCGATTCCGGCCGCCTGCGCCTGCTCGTCACCTTTGGCGAACAGCGCACCAAACGCTGGGCCAGCGTGCCGACCCTGCTCGAACTGGGCCATGGCATCGTCGCCACTTCGCCCTACGGCATCGCCGGCCCGGCCGGCCTGCCAGCGGCGGTGGTGCAAATCCTGCACGACGCCTTCAAGGCGGCGATGTTCGACCCGGCGCATGTCAATGAACTGGCGGTGTTCGACCAGGAATTGGCCTACCTCGGCCCGCAGGACTATGCCCGCAGCCTGCGCGCCGCGTTCGAGACCGAGCGCAAGGTGGTCGAGCGCCTGGGCCTGGCCCAGCACGCCGAGTGATGGCGCCGGCCTTGCCCGGCCGGCCGCTTCAGCCCGGGGGCAAAGCGGTGGCTGTCTGCGGCGCTGCCTGGTCCATGCGATCGACCGCCTTGCCCAGCAGCGCGCGCGCCTGGTCCAGCCGGGCGCCGGCCAGGATGTTCGCGACCGCGTCCGGCTCGGGCATCCGGGTCGCGGCGGTGATCGCCCGGCGCAGCGGCTGCTGTGCCAGCGCCGAGGGGTCAAAAAAGTGATCAGAGGCGCGAGCCGATGCAAAGCCGTTGGCCATGGCGGATGCGCAGGATCAGTTCGTCATGCCCAAGGCCGGCGCCGCTTCAACGGCGAAGGTGGCGCACGACGATGTCTATCACCTGGTCGCGGCGCGCGCGCTGCGCGCTCTGCGGGTCGCGGTCGCGCTCGAAGATCAGCGAGAAGGTATAGCGGTTGGCGACGTTGAAAAAACACAGCGCCGAGATGGTCCAGTGCATGTCTACCGGGTCCAGCCCACGGCGAAACGTGCCTGCGGCCACACCCCGCTCATAGACGCTGCGGACGGCGTCGATCGCCGACACATTGGCCTGCCGGATCAAGGTGCTGCGCGACAGGAACTCGCCGCGCTGCATGTTCTCGTTCATCACCAGCCGGATGAAGGGCTCGTTGTCGGCGTGGTGGTCGAAGGTGTGCGCCACCAGGCGGCGCAACCCGTCCTCGGGCTCAAGATCGTCGAGCTGCATGCCATGCTCAACCTCGCGCAGCCGCCCGTAGGCGTTCTCCAGCACCTTGAGGTAGAGCTGCTCCTTGTTCTTGAAGTGGTAGTAGATCATCCGCTTGCTGGTGCGGGTGCGCGCCGCAATCTCGTCGATCCGGGCACCGGCCAGGCCCTTGTCGGCAAACTCGGCCGTGGCCACGTCGAGGATGTTCAGCAACGAGCGCTCGGCATCGTAGGTGCGCCGTGCCGCGCCCTCCGAGCTTGGCGATTGCGCGGCTGAATGTACGGGTTGGTCCATTTGGCAGAGCCTAATCGGAATTGACCCGCAGATGGCGAGCCTAACACGAGGGTTTATACCAAGACCACAAAATGTACTAGACAGTACAATTTCATCTCCGCTCGGGATTGTCTGGCGGAACAAGCTCATGGCTGGAGCAGCCCCATGGACATCAGCGGACGCACCGGCGTGATCGCGCATATTGGCTTTCCCACCGAGAGCTTCAAGGCCCCGTTGATCTACAACCCATGGTTCGAGCGCTGCGGCGCCGACCTGGTGGTGGTGCCCATGGGTTGCCGGGCGCAGGACTACGCAGCCTTCCTGCCGCTGGTGATGGGGCTGTCCAACACCCGTGGCGCCCTGGTCACGATGCCGCACAAGGTCGCCACCCTGCAACTGGTGGATCGAATCTCGCCGACCGCGCGCATCGCCGGGGCCTGCAACGCGGTGCGCCGCGCCGCCGATGGCGCACTGGAGGGCGACATGTTCGACGGCGAGGGCTTCGTCCGGGGCCTGGCGAGCAAGGGCTGCCGGCTGTCGGGCGCGGCGGCGCTGGTGGTCGGTGCCGGCGGCGTGGGCTCGGCCATCGCCGCCTCGCTGGCCGCCGCCGGCGTGGCCCGTTTGTCGCTGTATGACGCCCATGGCGCATCGGCCGAAGCCCTGTCCGCAAGACTGCGCGAACATTACCCGCAACTCGATGTCGTTTGCGGCAGCCGCGACCCGGCCGGCCATGGCGTGGTCGTGAACGCTACCCCGCTGGGCATGAAAGCCGGCGACCCCCTGCCCCTGGAGGTGGACCGGATCGCACCCGAAGCCTTTGTCGGCGAGGTGGTGATAGCCCAGGAGATGACGCCGCTGCTGCGCGCCGCCGTGGCCCGAGGCTGCCGTCACCAGGTCGGCACCGACATGCTGTTCGAGCAGATTCCGGCCTACCTGGAGTTCTTCGGCCTGCCGGTGGCCACGCCGGCGCAGTTGCGCGAGGTCGCGCGCATTCGATATTGATATTCCTGGCCATTGCCCAGGACGCCCAGGAGATTGCCAATCACGCCCCAGCACCCGGAGCACCCCGAGCACCATGCCATAGGCTATGAGGTGTCGGCGGATCTCGATCTGCCGCACCAACGCTTTTCACCGCGCGTTGAGCACGGGCTCGATGCGGTGCTGGCGCTGGTGCTTTTCCTGGAGTTGCTGCTGCTGTTCGGCAACACCGCGATCCGCGGCCTGTTCAACACCTCGCTGGTATGGGCCAACGAGGTCGCCGAGTACGCGCTGACCAGCCTGGCCTTTATCGGCGGTGCGGTGGCCTACCACCGTGGCCTGCACCTGGTGGTGCGCTTCGCGATCGACCGCCTGCCTGAGCTCTGGCGCCCCTATGCCGATTGCGCCCGGCACTATGTCGTGCTGGCGGTCGCGCTGATCGGCCTGCGCTACGCCGGACCGCTGTGGCACGAGTCCTGGAACAACCTCACGGTGGTGCTGCCGATCTCCAAGTCCTGGACCTTGCTGCCGTTCTTCATCGGCATGGTGCTGACCGTGGTCTTCGCGCTGGCTGAACTGCGCCGCCACAGTCTGCGCGAGAACCTGCTGGCCGGCGGCGCGGTCGCGCTGCTGACCGCCGCCTGGTATGCCGCGCTGGCCGCCAGCGGGCCCTGGAGCGGGCCGGTCGGCATCTGCTTCGCGCTGGGTCTGCTGCTGTTCCTGGTTTTCGCCGGCGTGCCCATCGCCTATGTGCTGTCGGTCACCGGCTACTTGTTCATCTACAGCTCGGGCGAAGACCCGATGGCGGTGTCGCTGGCGATGTCCAACGGCATCAGCAGCTTCATCCTGCTGGCAGTGCCGTTCTTCATCCTGGCGGGCAATGTGATGACCAACGGCGGTCTGACCAAGCCGCTGGCCGATTGGGTCACCGGCATGGTCGGCCGGCTACAGGGCGGGTTGATGCAGGCGGTGGTCGTGGCGATGTACATCTTCTCGGGCATCTCGGGCTCGAAGATCGCCGACGTCGCCGCCGTCGGCACCACGCTCAAGGGCATGCTCAAGGAGCAGGGCTACGACCCGGCCGAGAGCGGCGCGGTGCTGGCTGCGGCCGGCATCATGGGCGAGACCATCCCGCCCAGCCTGGTGATGATGGTGCTGGCCTCGATCACCACGCTGTCGGTAGCCACCTTCTTCGTCGCCGGCGTGGTGCCTGCGGCGGTGCTTGGTGCCTGCCTGATGTTCATCGTCCAGCGCCGCGCCAAGAAGCACAACTGGCCGCGCTGCGCGCCGGTGAGCTGAACCGAGCGCCTGCGCCTGACCGGCCGCGCGCTGCCGGCGCTGGCGGTGCCGGTCATCCTCATCGTCGGCATCGTTGGCGGCATTGCCACCACCACCGAGGTCTCGTCGATCGCGGTTGTGTTCTCGATCATCGTCTCGGTGTTCATCTACCGCGGCATGAGTCTCAAGAGCTTCATCGCCACGCTGGCCGACTCGGCCGCCATGGCCGGCATGGTGCTGCTGATGGTCAGCGCCGGCAGCGCCTTTTCATGGACCCTGGCTGTCAGTGGCCTGCAGGGCATGGTGTCGGACTTCCTGGCGCTGCTGGGTGGCTCGGCCTTCGCCTTCATGGCCTTCTCGATCGTGCTGATGGTGGTGATGGGCTCGATCCTCGAGGGCCTGCCCTCGCTGCTGATCTTCGGCCCGATGCTGCTGCAACTGACCAAGGTCTACGGCATCGCGCCCATCCCCTTCGGCATCGTCATCATCATCGCGATGGGCATAGGGACCTTCATACCGCCGTTCGGTATCTGCTATTTCGTCACCTGCTCGGTGATGGACACCAGCGTCGAGCGGATGACGCCACGCTTCCTGCCCTATCTGGCGGTGCTGGTGGTCGGCCTGATCCTCATCGCCGCCTTCCCCGCGATCAGCCTGGTCCTGCCGCAGGCGTTCAACCTGCGCTGAACGCCACCGTCCCGTTCCTTTCACCCCTGTGACCCCTACCCCTGGAGCCCGTCCCATGAAAACCTCGTACCGCTTTCTGACCACCCTGGCCGCTGCGGCCAGCCTGTGCTGCGCCGGCCAAGTCGCCCTGGCCCAGAGCAAGGTCGTGCTCAAGCTGGCCCACTCCGATTCCGTCGACCTGAGCAGCTCACGCAAGGCCGTGATGGCCGAGGCCTTTGCCAACGAGATCAAGGCCAAGAGCGGCGGCCGGATCGAGGTGCAGGTGTTTGGCGCGGGCGCGCTGGGCGGCGAGCCGGACCTGGTGGAAAGCGTGAAGAACGGCTTCATCCAGGCCGGCCTGGCCTCGGGCGTGATGGCCAACTTCTTCCCCAGCGCGATGGTCACCGACATCCCCTACCTGTTCCCCAATGACGACATCGCCGACAAGGTGATGGACGGCCCCTTCGGCCAGAAATTGGCCGCAGATTTCCACACCGCCACCGGCATGCACAACCTGTGCTTCGGCGAGGTCGGCTTTCGCCACTTCAGCACCGGCAAGACGCAGATCCGTTCGCCCAAGGACCTGGTTGGATTGAAGATCCGGGTCCAGGAGACGCCGCTGTATGTCACCCAAATGAAGGCCCTGGGCGCCCAGCCCACGCCCATCGCCTTCCCCGAGCTGTACACCGCGCTGCAGACCGGTGTCGTCGATGGCCAGGAGAACCCGGTGCCGACGATCGTCTTTGCCAAGCTCTACGAGGTGCAGAAGAACGTCACGCTGGACGGCCACAACTACGGCATTGACTGGTTCGTACTGAGCGACAAGTTCTACAAGTCGCTGCCCGCCGATTTGCTGAAGATCGTCACTGACGCCGCCCAGGTGGCCTGCACCGCCGAGCGCAAGGCCAACCGCCTGTTCACCGCCTCTGGCAACAAGACACTGACCGAAAAGGGCGTGAGCATCTACACCCCCAACGCCGCAGAAATGGCCCAGTTCCGTGCCGCCGCCCAACCGCCGGTGATCGAGTTTCTGAGGACCAAGATCGACCCCAAGCTGATCGACGGCATCCAGGCTGCGGTCAAGGACGCCGAGGGCAAGAAGTAAGCGGCAAGGGCCGCCGCACGGCCAGACCACTGCGGCCCAACCAATGGCCTCGACGACCATCCGCTGGGGCGTGCTGGGCGCTGCCGCGATCGCCACCGGCCGGATGATTCCGGCGCTGCAACAGGCGCCCAGTGCCAGGCTGCTGGCACTGGCCTCGCGCGACCCGACCCGTGGCCGTGAGGTGGCCCGGGCGCTGGCCATCCCCAAGCTGCACCCGAGCTACGAGGCATTGCTGGCTGACCCGGAGATCGACGCGGTCTATGTGCCGCTGCCCAACCAGTTGCACTTCGAGTGGTCGCTGCGCGCCCTGCAGGCCGGCAAGCATGTGCTGTGCGAAAAGCCGCTGTGCACCAGCGCCCAGCAGGTGGCCAGGCTGTGCGCCGAGCGCGACCGCAGCGGCCGCCACATCGAGGAGGCCTTGGCCTATCGCAACCACCCGCAGTGGGCCAAGCTCGACCAACTCGTCGCCGCCGGCACGGTCGGTGAACCGCGCGCGGTGCACATCACGCTGGCCAAGCAGTTCCTCGATCCCGCCGATGTGCGCAACGACCCGGCCGCCGGTGGTGGCGCGCTGTATGACCTGGGCTGCTACGCCATCAGCGCCTGCAACCAGGTCTTCAAAGGCCCGCCGCTGCGGGTGGTGGCGGCGCTGGACCATGACCCCCGCTTCGGCATCGACCGGCTGTCCAGCGCCCTGCTGGACTACGGCGGCCGCCACGCCGCCTTCACCGTGGCCACCCAGGCCGGCTCCAACGCCTGGGGCACGCACCAGCAGTTCTCGCTGCTGGCCTCGCAGGGCTGGCTGCGCCTGAACTTCGGCTTCGCCCATGCCCGGCCTACGGCCTGCCAACTGGAGGTCGGCGACCAGAGCAGCGTCGGCGCCTTTCCCACCCAGACCCACCACTTCGAGCCGGCCGACCACTACCTGCTGCAGGCCGAGCGCTTTTCGCGCCTGCTGCTCGGCCAGCCGGTGGCGAGCTGGCCGATCGAGGATGCGCTGCACACCCTGCACACCATCGAGGCCTTGTTCGCCTCGGCCCGCCACGGCGGCTGGCAGCCGGTGGCTGGCTGACGCCACAAACCAAGGCATGGCCGACACCGCCTGAAGGACGACACCCATGACCACGCTCGCCCTGCACCACTTCAACCTGCGCGCGGCGCAACCGCTGCTCGACCAATTGCGCGACTTCTACACCGAGGTGGTCGGCCTGCACGTCGGCTGGCGCCCGCCTTTTGCCTCCACCGGCTACTGGCTGTACCTGGGCACCACGCCGCTGCTGCACCTGGTAGAAGGCTTGGCCCCGGCCGACGGCACGCGCCCGGCCGCCAGCACCCTGGACCACATCGCCTTCCTGTGCAGCGACCTGCCAGCGGTCCAGGCGCGGCTCACGCGCCTGGGCATAGCCTTTGGCCAGACCACGGTTCCGACCTTGCCGCTGGTGCAGTTGTTCTTGCACGACCCCGCGGGAAACGGGGTGGAGTTCAATTTCGAGCTCGCAGCCTGAGCGGGCTGAATCGGCCCGCCGGCCAGACCTGGGTCAGCGTCACTCGGCCGGAATTCCCGCCAGCTTGATGACCCTGCTCCACTTGGCCAGATCGGACTTGATCAAGGCCGCGTATTCCTGCGGTGTGCCGCCCTGAACCTCGATACCGGCGGCTTCAAGTCTGGCGCGAACCTCGGGCATCTTCAGCACGGCGTTGATCTCGGCGTTCAGCTTGGTGATGATCGCCTTCGGCGTTCCGGCTGGCGCCAGGAAACCGCCGTTGGTATTGGCGTCATAGCCCTTCAGGCCCCGCTCGTCAGCGGTGGGCACCTCGGGCAGCGCGACGCTGCGCTTGCGCGTGGAGACGGCAATGGCGCGCACCGTGCCGGCCTTGACCTGCGTCTGAATGGCGCTGAGCGTGTCGATGTACAGCGCGGTGCGCCCGCCGATGAGGTCGGGCTGGGCTGCGGACGAGCCCTTGTACGGGATCAGCAGCATCTCGATGCCGCTGGCGACGCGAAACATCTCGGCGGCCATCTCCTGCGCGCTGCCGCGGCCCGAGGTGGCCACCTTGGCCTGGTCGGGGTGGGCCTTCAGCCAGGCGATGAACTCGGGCAAGGTCTTGGCCGGGATCTGTGGATAGATCGCAAAGACCAGCGGTACCTCGTGGCTGTAGACGATGGGCTCAAAGCTGGTCTGCGGGTCCCAACCCAGGCTCTTGAACAAGAACTTGTTGGTGTTGTGGCTGCCGCCGACGATGCCTATCGTGTAGCCGTCGGCAGGTGATTTGGCGAGCGCCTCGGTGCCCAGGTTGTTCGACGCCCCGGGCTTGTTGTCGACGACCACCGGCTGTCCGACCGCGTTGGCCAGTTTCTCGCCGACAACCCGGGCGATCAGGTCGATCGCGCCGCCTGGGGGTGCCGGCACGATGAGCTTGATGGGGCGGGCGGGATAGGCCTGCGCCGCAGCGGGTGCCGGCAACAGCGCCAGACCGGCGGCCGCTGCCAGTGACTGGAGGATGAGGGCAATTGGCATGCAGAGTCTCCTGTTGCCGAGGACGCAAGCTCAGCCGGCTGCGACCCATGGTAGGGCATTGGCCACAAGCTCAATCCACCGTGATTCCGCGGCTGCGGATGATCTCGCCGCAGCGTTTTCGGTCGTCGGCGATCAAGCCTGTGAACTCGGCCGTCGAGGAGGCGTGCAGCAGGCCGCCCAGGGCGATGAACCGGGCCGGCACCGCTTCGTCGTCGAGCACCGTGCGCCCATCGCAAGCGATCTGCTCTACCAGGCTGGCCGGTGTTCCGGCCGGCGCCAACAGGCCCAGCCCTGTGGTGGACTGGCTGGCGCAGCCTGCTTCAGGGCGCTTGCAGCAGCGCGACCACTGCCGCATGGCCGCCCTGCCGGGCGATGGCCATGGCGCTCATGCCCCGGTCGTCCACCAGTGTCGGCTTGGCGCCGCGGGCGAGCAGCAATTTCACCGCCTCGGCCTGCCCCTGGCCGGCGGCCCACATCAGGGCGGTGAGCTTGTTTTCATAGGCCGCGTCGACCGGCACACCCGCATCCAGCAGCAGCGCCAGGGCCGAGGTCTGGCCCTGGCCGGCGGCGTAGACGACCGCCGGTTTGTGCAACCGGTCCACCGGTTCGGTGCTTGCGCCAGCCTGGAGCAGGGCGCGCATCAGCTCGACATGGCCGAGATAGGACGCGGCCATCAGCGGCGTGACCTGCTCGACCGACGCCAGGTTGACATCCGCACCGGCGCCCAGCGCTGCCTCGGCCATCGCCAGGTTGCGCTTCTCGGCGGCGATCAAGAGCAGCGTCTTGCCCAGGCGGTTGCGCGAGTTGACCGCTGCACCTTGCTGCAAGGCACGCTGCACGGCGGGCAGATCCGACTGGCGGGCGGCGACCAGCAGTTGCGCGTTCAGGCTGGTGTTGCTGGCGGCCTGCGCCCATGCCGCGTTGCTGCCGCTCAGGCTGAGCACGCCGAACGCGCCGAGTGCGCCGAACGCGACCATGACCCTGCGGCGGCGCACCCGGTTGTCCTTGGGCGGGGTCTGGCATGGTCCTGTGGTCATCGGCAGGGTTGGTTGGTTGATTTGGGCCGCGAGTGTCGCAAACCACGGGCAAGCGCCAAGTAAACCCCAGGCAAACACCAACCTCTGGCCCGCGCCACGGCAGTAACGTCATGGGCCAGCGACGGCAAGCCGCTGCGCCTGGGCTGGCCACGTGCAGTTCGACGGTCAGCCGACATGACACGCGGGCCGGCGCAACAGCGCGGTCAGGTCCAAGGTGGCAGCAGGCGTCGCGAAGTGATCGATATTCACATTCACAAGCACAGGAGCAAGAGATGCACAAGCATGTTTGGCAGGCACTGGTACCGGTTTTGGCAGGGATGGCGTTGACCGCCATGGTCGGCGTCCAGGCGCAGGAAATCCAGGGCGCCGCAGCGCCTACAGGCAGCGCGGTGCCCAAGGCGATCTCGGTCAGCCAGGCCAAGTTGAGCGCCGCTGACAAGGACAGCGCCAACTTCCTGCACTCGAACATGAACTATGCGCAGACGCGCTACTACCCGGCGACGCAGATCAACCCCAGCAACGTCGCCAAGCTGAAGCCGGCGTTCCAGTTCCAGACCGAGGTGCTGGAGTCGATGGAGACCGCGCCGATCGTGGTCGACGGCATCATGTACATCACCACCTCGTACAACCATGTCTACGCCCTGGACGCGGTGACGGGCAAGGAGTTCTGGCACTACAAGCACAAGCAGGGGCCAGTGATGACCTACTGCTGCGGCCCGAACAACCGCGGCGTCGCCATCCTCGGCGACAAGCTGTACATGGGCACGCTGGACGCCAAGCTGGTCAGCCTCGACGCCAAGACCGGCAAGGTGCTGTGGATGACGCAGATCGCCGACCCGGAGGCGGGCTACTCCGAGACCATGGCGCCGGTGGCCGTCAACGGCAAGATCCTGATCGGCACCAACGGTGGCGAATACGGCATCCGCGGTTTCGTCAAGGCCTATGACGCCAACGACGGCAAGCTGCTGTGGACCTTCAACACCATCCCCGAAAAAGGCCATGAAGGGGTGTGGGCGGTCAACGACGCGACCAACCGCAACATGCTGCGCGACATCGCCGGCGAGAAGGCCCAGCTCGCGGCCAAGGGTGGCGACTTCTACAAGACCCTGGGCGGCGGCGTCTGGATGGCCCCGGCAGTCGACCTGGAGACCAACACCGCGTTCTTCGTCGTCGGCAACCCCAGCCCCGACCTGTACGGCAAGGAGCGCCCGGGCGACAACCTCTACACCGACTCCATCGTCGCGGTCGACCTGAACACCGGCAACTACAAGTGGCACTACCAGTACGTGGCCCACGATGTCTGGGACCTGGACGCGGTCTCGCCGGTGATCCTGACCGAAGCCAAGGGCAAGGACGGCAAGATGGTCAAGGTCGCCATCCACGGCGGCAAGACCGGCCATGTCTATGTCCATGACCGGGCCAGCGGCGAACTGATCCGCTTCTCCGAGGCGATGGTGCCGCAGGAAAACATGTGGGTGCTGCCGACCGCGCAGGGCGCGCGCATGTTGCCGGGCGCCAATGGCGGGGTCGAGTGGAGCCCGATGGCGGTCAACCCCAAGCTGCGTCTGGCCTATGCCGCCAACCTGCACCAGCCCATGACCTACCACGTTGAGGCCTCCAACTACCCCGGCGGCAAGCTGTGGCTGGGCGGCGCCTTCAAGGTGATCGCGTCCGAAAAGCAATGGGGTCGACTGGCCGCCGTCAACCTCGACACCGGCAAGATGGCCTGGAAGTTCGACACCGAGCAGCCGCTGATCGGCGGCGTGCTGGCCACTGCCGGCGACCTGGTCTTCAACGGCGAGGGCAATGGCCTGTTCCGCGCCTTCGACGCCAAGACCGGCAAGAAGCTCTGGGAATACCAGTGCGGCGCCGGTGTCAACGCCCCGGCCGTGTCGTACATGGTCGGCGGCAAGCAATACGTGGCCGTGGCTGCGGGCGGCAACACCCAGCTCGACTTCAAGCGCGGCAACTCGGTGCTGGTCTTCGCACTGCCCTGATCGCCAATTTCGCTGCCATCGCTGGACCGATCCGGTCCATCGGCCCCGAGCAGTTGACGCTGCCGGGGCCGATTCACTTTGCTGCACCCACCCGCCCATGACACGCTTGAAACTGACCCTGTCGGCCGCACTGATGTGCCTCAACCTCGGCCCGGTCCGGGCCGCCGACCCCATGCCCGCCAAGGCCGCCGTCTGCACTGCCTGCCATGGCGCGACCGGCAACCCGGTGATACCCGGCGTGCCGGCCCTGGCCGGCCAGACCGACCGCTACATGTACCTGCAACTGCGCGACTTCCAGGAAGGCCGGCGCGCCAGCGACCAGATGGTGCCGATGGTCAAGGACCTGAGCCGCGACGACATGCGGGCGGTCTCAACCTGGTTCGCGGCGCAGAAGTCCCAGCCCCAACCGTTCCAGCCCGACTCTGCCAAGGCCAGACTCGGCAAGGCCAAGGCCGATGAGACCCTGTGCACGATGTGCCACCTGGGCGGCTTCTCCGGCCAGAACGAGGTGCCGCGGGTCGCTGGCCAGCCGTTCGACTATGTCGTCAAACAGCTGCGCGATTTCAAGGCCAGGGCACGCACCAACGACGCCGGCAGCATGACCTCGGTGTCGGCCACCTTGAGCGACACCGACATCGACAACCTGGGCCATTACCTGGCTGGCCTGTAGGCGCCGACCGGCCTGCCCTCAGCCAAAGCGCCAGCGCAGGCCCAGGCTGAGCAATCGCGGCGCGCCGGGCGCCAGAAAAGTGCTGCGCGGCAGGGGGTAGACGCCATTGGCAGCCACCGGCAACGGTTGAGCGCGGTAGCGGCCATTGGCGTCGAAGGCGCTCAGGCCGAGTTGTGCGGCGCTGGCGTAGCGGCGGTCAGCCAGGTTGCCGACCTGGGCGAAGGCGTTCAGGCCGGGCAGCGCCTGCCAGTCCAGGCCCAGGTTCAGCACCGCGAAGCCGGCGCTGCGGCCCGGGCCGAGGTAGTACAAGCCGTCGCTCTGGTGCTGGTTGTTCTCGTTGCCGCGGGCCAGCGACGGCCCCTGGGTCGACAGGTCGGCCGTCAGGTTCCAGCCCGGCGCCAGCGGCGCGTCCAGGTTGAGCTTGAGCAAACGCTGCGGCACCAGCGGGATGCGGTCGCCGGGTCGGATGGCGATGTTGCCGTCCTGCCCGGGCAGGCCAGCGAGGGCGCTGTCGTTGCGGCTGTTGCCGGCGCCATTGAGGGTCTCGGCGCTCTGGTAGGTGGCGTCCAGCAGGGTCAGGTTGGCGCCCAGGCTGATGCCGCCGGGCAGGCGCGTCCGGAGCGCCGCCTCCAGCCCCTGGCGGCGGGTGCGACCGAAGTTCTTGAAGTAGCCGCTGCCGCTCTGGGCGTCGGCCACGAACAGGATGTCGTCGACGCTGTCGGCATGGAACAGGCCGAGGTTCCAACTGCCTTCGCCAGCCAGCTTGCCGCGCAGGCCGGCCTCCCAACTGTTGACCCGCACCTGGCGCAGCGGTGGGTCGCCGGCAAAGGCGTTGGGCAGCTTGCAGGGGCTGGCCGGGTCGGCGCAGCCCAGCTCCACCGCCGACGGCGCGCGGCTGCCCTGGCTGATGCCGGCGTAGGCGGTCAGACCCGGGCTGGCGGCATGGGTGAGGCCGACGGCCGGGTTCCAGCGCGCGAACACCTGGTCGGTGTCGAGCGAGCCCGGGCCGCCACCGGGGGTGATGGCGTCGCGGTTGTGTACCGCACTGCGGTTGTAGCGGGCCGACAGCGTCAGGTGGCTGCGCGCGTCCAGCGCCAGCGTGTCGCTGCCGAGCAAGCTGGCGCTGCGGCTGCGGGCCGAGAGCGCGACCCGGTTGTCGTAGGCGCTGCCGTCGTCGGCCAGCTCGCTGCCGTCGACGAAGGCAGCCAGCGCGCTGACGCTGCGGTCGGGGTTGAAGTACCCCAGTTGCGAGCCCTGGCTGAAGCGCACCCGGCTCTGGTCCAGCGCCACCCCGACCAGCGCCCGGTGCAAATGCCCAGCGAGGCTGCCGGTCCAGGCCAGGTTGAGGGTCAGGCCGTGGTTGGACTGGTCGTTGTCGCTGCGGTTGAGGATCGCATTGCAGCGCGTCATCGGCACGCCCGTGGCCGGGTCGGCGCTGGCCAGCAGCACCTGGGCGATGCAAGGCCAGGAAGGGAACGGCGTGTTGGCGGCGTCCGCGCCGCCCAGCGGGAAGCCGCTGTACCCGGCCGCAGCCAGGGCGGCGCGCTCGGCCGCGTCGGGCTGGGTCAGCGCGCGGCCCAGGGCCTGGCCGTTGGCGTCGCTGTTGAGCGTGAGGCTGCGCACCCGGCGCTGGTAGGCGTTGCCCGACGCGGTCCAGCCACTGCCGAGCGCGTGCGTGCCCGCCAGGTTGAACAGCAAGCTGCGGTTGTGGGTGGTGTCGGGCAGGGTGTAGACGCTCGCCGGCGCGCGCGCCAGCAGGCCCTGCTCTTGCAGCGCATTGCCGCGCAGCCGGTTGTCGGCCCAGGCCACGGTCAGCTCAAGGCTGTCGGCCTGCGCGCGGTGCCCCAGCTTGGCAAAGAGCTGGCGCACATCGCTGGGCGAATCGACGCGCCAGCCGGCGTCGCTGAAACGGTTGCCGGTGGCATAGCCGTGCCAGCCGCCGCCCAGCTTGGCGCCGGCTTCGAATTCGGCGGCGCGCCGGCCATGGCCGCCGGCCAGGATCTGGGCCGAAGCGCCCGGGTCGCTCAGCCCGTCCTTGGTCTGGATCGCGAGCGCGCCGCCTAGGGTGTTCAGACCGAACAGCGGGTTCGATCCCGGCATCAGGGTGAGCGAGGCGATCGCCGTTCTCGGCACCAGATCCCAGCTCACCACGTCGCCGAACGGCTGGTTCAGACGCACGCCGTCGAGGTACACGCTCAGCCCCTGCGGCGTGCCCAGCACCGGCGAGGCCACGAAGCCGCGAAAGCTCAGGTCCGGCTGGAACGGGTTGCCCTGGACCTCGTTGATGTGGACGCTGGCGAGATGCCGCGCCAGGTAGGCCGACAGGTCGGCGGCGTGGCTGCGCTCGAGATCGTCGCCGCTGGCCCGCTGCACGTTGGCCGGGATCTGGTCGCGTGGAACTTCCATGCCGCCGCCGGGGGCCGCGCCCACGACCTCGACGCGCTGGACCGCCGGCACAGCCGGTTGCGCCGCGCTGGCGGCGGCCAGGCCACATCCGGTCAGCACGGCCAGCGTCCGGGTGCAGCGCGGCAGCGCCAGGGCGTAACGGTGGGGTGGCTTCACACGGCGGCAATTCGGGGCGACGGCGCGCATTGTCGGCAGCCCGGCAGCGCCCGCCGGCCCGGTCAAACCCGGTCTTGACTGGCGCCCCCTTGACACCCCTTGCGGCACCCAGGGCCGGCGCCCTGCACGGGCAGAATCGCGCAGCCATTCACGCCATGCCCAAGCCCTGTTCCCTGCGCGTGCTCTCGGTCATCCCGCCGATGACCCAGCTCAACACGCCCTACCCCTCGACCGCCTACCTCAGCGGCTTCCTGCGTGGCCAGGGCATCTTCGCGGTACAGGAGGACCTGGCGCTGGGCCTGGTGCTGGACCTGCTCTCGGCCGACGGCCTGGACGAGCTGGGCCAGGCCGCAGCGCTGACGCCGCCGGCCGGACGCAGCCCGGCGGTGGCCTCCTTCGTCGCCCAGCGCCCGCGCTACGCCGCGACCATGGCGGCCACGCTGGCCTTTCTGCAGGGCCGCGACCCGACCCTGGCGCACCGCATCGCCGGGCGCAATTTTCTGCCCGAAGGGCCGAGGTTCGCGGCGCTGGATGTCTTCGTCGACCCCGCCGACCCCGACGGCGACTCGGGCGGAGACCCGCTGGCCTGGGCCTTCGGCGCGCTCGGCCTGCAGGACCGCGCCCGCCATCTGGCCACGCTGTACCTCAACGACGTCGCCGACGTGGTCCGCGACGCGGTCGATCCGCGCTTCGAGTTCGTGCGCTACGCCGAGGCGCTGGCGATGAGCCAGCCCAGCTTTGAGCCGCTGGCGCAGGCGCTGGCGGCGGCGCCGAACCTGCTCGACCGGCGGCTGCAGCGCCTGGCGCTGGCAGCGCTGGCGCGCCACCGGCCGGATGTGCTGCTGCTGTCGGTGCCCTTTCCCGGCGCGCTCTATGCCGCGCTGCGGATCGCCCAGGCCGTCAAGGCGGCGCAGCCGGGCATCCACATCGCCTTGGGTGGCGGCTATGTCAACACCGAGCTGCGTACGCTCGACGAGCCGCGGCTGTTCGATTTTGTCGACGCGGTGACGCTGGACGCAGGCGAGCGCCCGCTGCTGGCCTTGCTGGCGCATTGGCAGGGCGAGCGTGGCGCCAGCCGGCTGGTGCGCACCTTTGTTCGCCAAGACGGCGTGGTGCGCTATTGCAACTTCATCGGCGAGGCCGAGATCGCCTTTGCCGATGTCGGCACGCCGACCTGGGACGGCCTGCCGCTGGAGCGTTACCTGTCGCTGCTGGACATGCTCAACCCCATGCACCGGCTGTGGTCCGACGGGCGCTGGAACAAGCTCACCGTGGCCCATGGCTGCTACTGGAAGAAGTGCAGCTTCTGCGACGTCGGGCTGGACAACATCTCGCGCTTCGACGCCGCCAGCGCCCAGACCCTGGTCGACCGGATCCAGGCGGTGGTCGCCGAGACCGGACAGACCGGCTTTCACTTCGTCGACGAAGCCGCGCCGCCCAAATCGCTCAAGGCGCTGGCCGAGGAGCTGCAAAGGCGCCAGGTCGAGGTCAGTTGGTGGGGCAATATCCGCTTCGAGAAATCATTCACCCCGGCGCTGTGCCGGCAACTCGCCGACAGCGGCTGCATCGCCATCTCCGGCGGGCTGGAGGTCGCCTCCGACCGGCTGCTGCGGCTCATGAAGAAGGGCGTGAGCGTCGACCAGGTGGCGCGCGTCACCCGCGCCTTCAGCGACGCCGGCATCCTGGTCCACGCCTACCTGATGTACGGCTTCCCGACCCAGACGGTGCAGGACACGGTCGACGCGCTCGAATATGTGCGCCAGCTCTTCGAGGCCGGCTGCATCCAGTCGGGCTTCTTCCACCGCTTCACCTGCACCGTCCATTCGCCGGTGGGCCAGAACCCGCAGGACTATGGCGTGCACCTGTTGCCGCTGCCGCCGGCCAAATTCGCCAGGAACGACGTCGGTTTCATCGACCCGAGCGGGGTCGACCACGAGGCGCTGGGCGTCGGCCTGAAGAAGGCGCTCTACAACTTCATGCACGGCATCGGCCTGGAGCAGGACGTGCGGGTCTGGTTCGAGGGCCTGAAAGTGCCGCGCAGCAGCGTGCCCAAGCGGCGGATTGCGCGCGCCCTGGCCCAGCCGCCGCTCTCAACAATACGAAGGGCCGCTCCCGAGTTTCCTTGACCCTGGTGGGGCCTGACGCGAAGCGGCAGGTCTGGGGGCGCTCAGTCGGCCTTGATCTGGTTGGCGCGGACGAAGGCGGCGCCGTTCTCGGTGTCGCGGCGGATCAGTTCGCGAAACTGCTGGTCGCTCTCGACAGGCACCTCGGCCTGCTGCTTGACCAGCAATTCGCGCACCTCGGCCATGGCCATCACCGTGGCCAGGTCGCGGCTCAGGCGCTCGACGATCTCCTTGGGCGTGTCGCTGCGCAGCACCAAACCGGACCAGGTGCGCGACTGCACCCCGGGCATCTTCAGCTCGGCCACGGTCGGCACATCCTTGAGGTTGGGATTGCGCATCGGGCCAGTGACCGCCAGCGCCTTGAGCTTGCCGCCCAGCACCTGCGGCACCGCCGCTGGGGCGGCCAGCAGCATGTAGCTGATGCGCCCGGCCGACACGTCACCGATCACCTGGCCGAACTGGTTGTAGGGCACATGCGCGGCCTCGGTCTGGGTCGCGCGCTGGAACATCAGGCCGGTCAAATGCGCCGGCGAGCCGACCCCTGAGGAGCCGAAGCTAGCCGGCTGGCGCTTGGCGTAGTCAACCAGTTCGGCGACGCTGTTGACGCCCAGGGATGGGCTGACCACCAGCACGTTGTGGCCCCATTCGATCAGCCCCAGGCCGGTGAAATCCTTGACCAGGTCGGCCTTGAACTGCGGGTACAGGCTGACCACGGTGGCGGTGGCGTAGTGCAGCGCGCCCAGGGTGTAGCCGTCGGCCGGCGAACGCGCAACCTCGGCCATGCCTATCGTGCCCGAGGCGCCGGCCCGGTTCTCGACTACCACCGGCTGTTTGAGCAGATCCGCCAACTTGCCGGCGACGATCCGCGCCGACACGTCGGGCGGGGTGCCGGCGGCAAACGGCACCACGATGCGCAGCGCGCGGCTGGGAAACCTGTCCTGGGCCAGTGCCGGCAGGCCGGCGACGCCCAGCCCGGCGGCGAGGGCGATCAGGCCACGGCGCGTGGTCTGGACGGGGTGGGGTTTGCTGCGGTCGAACATGCTGTGGTGCTCCTGCGGGTTGAGAAAGATCGAAAGGCTCAAATCGAATGGTTGAGGTCCAGCGGCTGACCCTGCGCGCCCTGGACCTGGGCGAAGAAGCCACGCAACTGGCGCAGAAACAAGGCCCGGTCGGCGGCGCTGCTGGCGCGCTGGTAGTGGCCGAACAGCGACTCGACCCGCGGCGTCGCCGCGTCCAGCAAGGCCCGCCCGGCGGGCGTCAGTGCCAGGCTGCTGCGGCGCCGATCCTGCGCGTCCTCACGCCGCTGGACCCAGCCCTCGGCGGTCAGGCGGCTGAGCATCTTGCTCACGGTCGAACGCTCCAGCACCGCCAATTCGGCCAGCTCGCCGGTGCCCAGGTCCTGGCCCTGGTTGAGCAGGGCCAGCAGCCTGAACTCGCGGTGGTGCAGGCCCAGCGGGGCGAGCAGGGCGGTGGCGTTGCGCGCATGCTGGCGCTCGGCCCTGGCCATCCAGGCGATCGGCCAGTCGTCGGGGCTGAACGGTTTGACCGACGTTGAGCCATCGGCCTCGGCCGAGGTCAGCGCTGGGGGGGTGCTTACCCGGTTGGACATTGAGTGAACTTTCACCTATCCTGGGCCGCACTGTTGCCGCGACCCGGCCAGCCCGCAAGCCGTGTTTACACCAATGGAGACCCCATGAGCAGCCCTGACGAGTGTTCCCAAGACCCGGCCAACGACCGCCCGGTCCAGCGCCCCAACATCGTCTTCATCCTCGCTGACGACCTCGGCTACGCTGACCTGGGCTGCTACGGCGGGCGCGACGCCGCCTTCGGCCGGGTCAGCCCCAACCTCGACCAGATGGCTGCCCAGGGGCTGCGTTTCCTCAACGGCTATGCCAACTCGGCGGTCTGCTCGCCGACCCGCTTTGCGCTGATCACCGGCCGCTACCAGTACCGGCTGCGCGGCGCGGCCGAAGAACCGCTGACCCGGCGCTCGGGCAAAAACCCGGAGTTGATCGGCCTGCCGCCCGAGCACCCCACCCTGCCCTCGCTGCTGCGCGACGCCGGCTACCGCAGCGGCCTGATCGGCAAGTGGCACCTTGGCTATGCGCCGCGCTTTGGCCCCTTGCTCAGCGGCTACGACGAATTCTTCGGGCCCATGAGCGGTGCGGTGGACTACTTCTCCTACACCTCATTCGACGGCAGCCGTGACCTGTACGAGGGCAGCCAGCCGGTGGCGGGCAAGCTCGGCTACCTCACCGACCTGATCACCGACCGCGCCTGCGATTTCATCGCCCGCCACAGCGGCGCGGCAGCGCCGTTCATGCTCAGCGTGCACTACACCGCGCCGCATTGGCCCTGGGAGACCCGGGACGACGAGGCCGAGTCCGAGCGCATAGGCAGCAAGATCCACCATGTCGACGGCGGCAACCTGCCGGTCTACCAGCGCATGATCCACCACATGGACGAGGGCATAGGCCGGATCCTGGCCAGCCTGCGCGAGCACGGCGTGGACGACGACACCCTCGTCGTCTTCACCAGCGACAACGGCGGCGAACGCTTCTCCGACAACTGGCCCTTCGTTGGCAAGAAGATGGACCTGCTCGAAGGTGGCCTGCGGGTGCCACTGATCGCCCGCTGGCCGGCGCAAATCGCCGCCGCTGGCCTGACCCGCCAGCCGATGATGAGCATGGACTGGATGCCCACCCTGCTGGCCGCAGCCGGCGTGGCGCCGCACCCCGACTACCCGCTGGACGGCCTGAGCATGCTCGCCACCCTGCGCGACCCCCAGGCCAGCCGAGCGCGGCCGATGTTCTGGCGCATGAAGTACCGCAGCCAATGGGCAGCGATAGACGGCGACTGGAAATACCTCAAGCTCGACGCCAACGAGTTCCTGTTCAACATCGCCGTCGATGCCCGCGAGCGCGCCAACCTGGCCGAGCGCGAGCCGACCCGGCTGGCCGCGCTCAAGGCCCGCTACGCCGCATGGGCGGCGACCATGCCGGGCATTCCCGACGACGCCGCCTACTCGCTGGTCTACACCCCGGCGACCATGGCCACCAGCGCCTCGGGTTGAGGCGCCTGGGCAGCGCAAACGACACCGGCGCAAACTTGCGCCGGTTGAACCCATCCAAGCCGCAGCCGGCATGCGCCGGCCTGCGGCTGCGGCGATGCCTCAGGCCTTGCGGCTGCGCCGCGCGACACCCAGACCCACCAGGGCCAGGCCGGCCAACACCATCGATGTCGGCTCAGGCACGGCGGTGGTGATGGCTGAACCGGCGTTGGCATTGCCGACATGCCGGCAATCCACGCTGCAGGCAACGGATTGGGTAAGTACGTCGCTCTCGGCGATCGAAATCGTCCCGCCAGCGTCGGTCATGGTCGCCGGCAATCCGCGCACCTGCAGGGCCGGGCCATTGCAGACGCCGCTGGTGGCGAAGGTGAAGCCGTTCGGGCCATCCTGATTCGAGCCACCACAATTCGTGAGCGTGTTGAGCAGCCAACTGCCGCCGCTGACGTGGTCGATCAGGGTCACGCCGATCGCTCCGAAACCGGCGGCGCCGAGGCTGGCGTCGTAAACAAAGCCGCCCATTGCGTCGAAAGCGTCAACCACACCAGCCCCATCGGTGTAGCTGGCATGCAGGTTCCAGGAAACCGGGTTGGCTTGGGCGGCCAGCGGCATGGACAGCGCCAAGGCGCAGATGGCGGCAGCCTTGATGGCCCCCAGGGTGTGCTTTTTCATATGGTTCTCACGTGGTTGGTGGTTCAAGCCCAGACTCGAATCGGGTGCAGGCCAGGTGCTGCTCGGCAACTGACAAGTTACCGCCACACCGACCAAAGCACGTTTCGTGCCGAACTTGACAACTGCATACGAATCAACGCGTTACAGGGCGTTGCGGCGGTCAACACCGTTCAAGCTGTAAATTTTCCCGACACCGGTAAAACCCTGGCTTGAGCCGGCGGGGCAGGCCAAAGGCCGCCGGACCGGCCTGTGCTGGGCCTGGGTGGGCTCAGGCCCGCGGAGTCACGAGGCCTGTGGTCCAGCGCGGCGAGCAGGGGTCGTCGGGAATGCTGCGCAGTTCAAGCCGCGTGCAGCGGAGTCGATTCGCCAGCGCGGTGTTGGCCCGAGACAAGGGCTTGGCGCGCCTGCCGAAAGCGCCCGCCGCACAGCAGCAGGCCCAGCAGCCTCAGCGCCAAGGTGCAGGTCGCCGGCTCTGCCAGCGCGGCCTGCCCGCCGTTGCCGAAGGAAATGCTGTAGTCGAAGCCGATCACGCCCCGGCGATCACGCGAGTGGAACTGAACGCCCTGGCGGCAACGCTTGAGCGCGAGGCCCGCCAGGCCAGCGCTCAGGGCAGCAGGATGGTGCAGCCGGTGGTCTTGCGCGCTTCCAGGTCGCGGTGGGCCTGGGCCACTTCGGTCAAGGGGTAGCGCTGGTCGATGCGGATCTTGACCGCGCCGCTGCTGACCACCTCGAACAGGTCGTCGGCCATGGCCTGGCAGGAGGCGCGGCTGGCCATGTGGCTGAACAGGGTCGCGCGGGTCAGGTACAGCGAGCCCTTGGCGCCGAGGATGCCGGGGGCGAACGGCGGCACCGCGCCCGAGGCATTGCCGAAACTGGCGAGCAGGCCGAACGGCTTGAGGACATTGAGCGAGCCTTCAAAGGTGTCCTTGCCGACCGAGTCGTAGACCACCTTGACGCCGGCACCGCCGGTGATCGCTTTGACGCGCTCAACAAAGTTCTCGCTGCGGTAGTTGATGGCGTGGGCCGCGCCATGGTCGAGCGCGAGCTGGCATTTGGCGTCGCTGCCGGCGGTGGCGATGAGCTGCAGGCCCAGCGCCTTGGCCCATTGGCAGGCGATCAGGCCGACGCCGCCGGCGGCGGCGTGGAACAGGATGTGGTCGCCGGCCTGCAGGCCGGCCTGCGGCAGGGTGCGCTTGAGCAAGTATTGCGCCGTCAGCCCCTTGAGCATCATCGCCGCGCCGGTCTCGAAGGCGATCGCCTCGGGCAGTTTGCAGACCGTCATCGCCGGCATCACCCGAACCTGGCTGTAGCTGCCGGGCGGGTTGCTGGCGTAGGCGGCGCGGTCGCCCACGGCCAGGTGGCTGACGCCCTGGCCGACCGCCTCGACCACGCCCGCAGCTTCCATGCCCAGCGGCAGCGGCAGCGGGTTGGCGTACAGGCCGGTGCGCTGGTAGACATCGATGAAGTTCAGGCCGATGGCATGGTGGCGGATGCGGATCTCGCCGGGGCCGGGATCGCCTACCGGCAGGTCGGCAAATTCCATGTTCTCGGGGCCGCCAAATTGGCGGATCAGTACGGCTTGGGGCATGTCGGTTTCCTCAAAGGACTTTGCGGGTGAAATCGGCTGGCGCGGCGCGGGACGCCCATCGCGCCCTGGCCCTGGCCCTGGCGCTCGCGCGACAAGCTGCGGCGGCAATCACCGCTAGGCTTGCGGGGTCGCATTGTGCGACGCCCCGCAAAACCCCTTGACCGGACCCTTCACCGCATGAACCGCGTTCTGGCCCACACCGGCGCCCGCTACCCCATCGTCCAGGCACCGATGGGCTGGATCGCCCGGCGCCAGTTGGCCAGCGCGGTCTCGCGCGCCGGCGGCCTGGGCATCATCGAGACTTCGTCGGGCCAGACCGAGGCCTGCCGGGCCGAGATCGCGGCGATGTTGGCCAGCGGCCTGCCCTTCGGCGTCAACCTGCCGATCCGCTTCCTCAAGGACGACGCGATGCTGCGCTATGTCTGCGCTTCGGGCATACGCTTCGTCACCACCTCGGCCGGCAGCCCGGCCAAGTTCATCGCCCCGCTCAAGGACGCCGGCATCACCGTCTACCACGCGGTGCCGACGCTGGAGACGGCGCTCAAATGCGTTGACGCCGGGGTCGACGGGCTGGTGGTCGAGGGCAGCGAGGGAGGCGGCTTCAAGAACCCCGAGGAGGTCAGCACATTGGTGCTGCTGCAGGCCATCCGCGAGCGGGTCGAGGTGCCGCTGATCGCCGCCGGCGGCATCGTCGATGGGCGCGGCATGGCGGCGGCGTTTGCGCTCGGCGCCGAGGGCATCCAGATGGGCACGCGCTTCGTGGCCAGCGCCGAGAGCCCGGTGCACCCGGGCTACAAGGCGGCGATCATCGCCGCCGAGGCGACCGGCACCTGGGTGCTGAACAAAAAATCCACGCCCTGCATCCGCAGCCTCAAGACCAGCTTCACGGCGCCGCTGTTCGAGGCCGGGGTGATGCCGGCGGACGTGTTCAAGGGCATCCAGCAGGTTTACTTCGAGGGCGCGATGGACGCCGCGCCGGCCTTGGCCGGCCAGTCCGCCGGGCTGATCCACGAGGTGCAAAGCGTGCAGCAGATCATCGAGCGGACGGTGGCCCAGTTCCATGCCATCGCCGGCCGGCTTGGCAGTCTCGCCGCCTCAGCCACCTTCGCCTGAAGCCCATGACCCAGCTCTACCTGATCCGCCACGGCGAGACCGAACTCAACGCCGCCCGGGTGCTGCAACCGGCCGACACGCCACTGAGCCAGCGCGGCCTGACCCAGGCCTTTGCGCTGGCGCAGCGGCTGGCGGGCAGCGCCAGGCTGGCCGGCATCCTCAGCAGCGACCTGCCCCGCGCCCGCCAGACCGCATCGCCAATTGCCGCCGCCTGCGCCCTCGGCATCCGCTTCTCGTCGCTGCTGCAGGAGCGCAACTTCGGCGCGCTGCGCGGCCAGCCCTACGACAGCCTGGGCTACGACCCGCTGACCAGCCTGGACGCGCCGCCCGAGGGCGAGTCACAGGCCGATTTCAGCGCCCGCTGCAGCGCCGCCTGGGCGGCCGTGCTGGCCCAGGCGGCCAGCCTGGAGGGCGACATGGCGGTGGTCACCCACGGCCTGGTGATCCGCGAGTGGTGCCACAGGCGCACGCTCAGCCTGGCGCCCGGGTTGGCGCTGCCCGAGCGCTGGGCCAACACCTCGGTCACGATTGCCGATGCGCAGCGGCCCTGGCGCGTCAGCCTGGTCAACTGCACCAGCCACCTTGACAGCGAGACCGCCGAGGACGACAACAGCCTGTCGGGCGGTTGAGGCCGCCCTCAGCCGCGGCTGGCCATCACTTCGCCCAGCCGGATCGGCCCGCCCGGCACCCAGGCTGGGTTGAAGCGCAGCGGCGCGCCGGCCGACTTCGGGAACAGCAGCACCACGGTCGAGCCCAGCAGGAAGCGGCCCATCTCCGCGCCCTGGGCCAGCGTCAGCGCCTGGTTGGCGTAGTCCCAGCGCCGCACCCGGCCCGGGCGCGGCGGGTTGACCCGGCCATGCCAGACCGTGGCCATGCTGCCGACGATGGTCGCCCCGACCAGCACCAGCGCCCAGGGCCCGGCTTCGCCGTCGAAGACGCAGACCACGCGTTCATTGCGGGCAAACAAGCCGGGCACGCCGCGGGCGGTGACCGGGTTGACCGAGAACAGTGCGCCGGGCACATGCAGCATCTGCCGCAGCCGGCCGGCGCAGGGCATGTGGATGCGGTGGTAGTCCCTGGGGCTGAGGTAGAGGCAGGCGAAAAGCCCGCCGTCGAACTGGCGCGCCAGCGCCGCGTCGCCGCCCAGCAGCGCGGTGCTGCTGTAGTGCTGGCCCTTGGCCTGCAGCAACTGGTCGCCGGCAAGCGCACCGAACTGGCTGATCGCACCGTCTACCGGGCAGACCAGTTCGGCCTGAGCGCAGGGCCGCGCCCCAGGCTTGAGGGCACGGGTGAAGAAGTCGTTGAAGCTGGCGTAGGCGGCGATGTCGGGCTGCTCGGCCTCGCCCATATCGACACCGTAGCGGGCGACGAAGCGGCGGACCATCGCCGTCGTCAGCGCGCCGCCGCGCAGCCCCGCCGCCGCGCCGGCCAGCCGCGTCAGCGCCAGCTTGGGCAGCAGGTACTGGGGCAGCACGGCGAGGCGGTCTGGCAGGGTCGGCATGGCACGGTGGTGGCGGGTTGGTGCGCGGGACGGCGGGCGAGTGTATCGACCAGGCTGGCGCGCCGACCCGGTCCGTAGAATCGTCGCCGATGCGCCTTCTCGTCTGGGCCTTTCGCGCCTTCATCTTCTTCACCCTGTTCGCCTTTGCGCTCAACAACGAGCAGCAGGTCGCGGTGCACTGGTTCTTCGGCACGCAGTGGCGGGCGCCACTGGTGATCGTGGTGCTGGCGGCATTTGCCGCCGGTGCGGCGATAGGCGTGCTGGCGATGGTGCCGGCCTGGTGGCGGCATAAGCAGGTGGCACAGCGGCAGGCGCCGTTGCCGCGCAGCGACGCCCAGGCCGGCCGCGATTCACGCCCCGGCCCGGCCCGCGAGATCGGCCCCGAACACCCGCCGCGCGTTGGCCTTTAGGCCCGGCCCGGCCTCCAGCCCCTGGCCCGCCGCCGGCAGCAGACGATGGACTTCGACTGGCAATGGATCCTGCTCGGCCTGCCGCTGGCCTTCGGCCTGGGCTGGTTGGCGTCGCGGATCGATTTCCGCCAATGGCGGCGCAGCGACACGCAGGCGCGCAAGGCCTATTTCTCCGGCTTGAACCTGCTGCTCAACGAGCAGACCGACAAGGCTGTGGACGCCTTCATCGAGGCGGTGCAGGCCGACCCCGACACGGCCGAGTTGCACTTCGCCCTGGGCAACCTGTTCCGCCGCCGTGGCGAATTCGAGCGCGCGGTGCGGGTCCACCAGCACCTGCTGCTGCGCGCCGACCTGAGTCTGGCCGACCGCCAGCGCGCCCAGCACGCGCTGGCGCTGGACTTCGTCAAGGCCGGGCTGCTGGACCGTGCCGAGGCCGCCTTCAAGGCGCTGCAGGGCAGCCCCTACGACAGCGAGGCGCGGCTGGCGCGACTGGGCCTGCACGAGCGCTCGCGTGACTGGCCGCTGGCCATCACCCTGGCCTCCAGCCTGGAGCAGGCCGGCGCCGGCTCGTTCGCCCAGCGGATTGCCCATTACCACTGCGAACTGGCGCAAGAGGCCGAGCTGCGCGGCGACGCCGAGGCGGTGGCCGACGCCATCACCGCCGCCCTGGCCGCCGCACCCGACTCGGCCCGCGCCCTGACGCTGCGCGCCCAGCGCCTGGCCCGGCTGGGCAACGGCCACGCCGGCCAGGCCATGGCCGCCTGGGCCGAGCTGGGCCAGCACCACCCCGAGGCGCTGGCCCGCCTGGCGACCGAGTTTGCCGCCAGCGCCCAGGCCGCCGGCCAGACCGCAGCCGCCCGCCAGGCGCTGCTGCGTTTGTTCGCCCAGCAGCCGGGCATCGACACCGTGCGCGCGCTGGCGCTGCTGGACGGCAGTCCGCTGGCGACGACCCCGCAGTTGCTGGCCCTGTTGACCCAGCAGGCCAGCCTGTCGGCGGTGCTGGCCTTGCTCGACACGCCTGCGGCCGACTGGCCCGAGGCCGCCCGTGGGCAGATGCGTGACGCCGTCGCCCAACTCGCCCGCAGCCAGCAGCGTTACCGCTGCGCCGCCTGCGGCTTCGAATCCCAGCGCCATTTCTGGCAATGCCCCGGCTGCCTAGGCTGGGACAGCTTTCCGCCGCAGCGGATCGAGGAGCAATAGCGCCTCAGACCAGGGTTCGCCCGGTCAGCGATTGCAGCACCGCCAGCGGCCCGAGCTCGGGGTGCAGCAGGTCGGCGGCGGCCAGCGTGAAGGTCTGCTCCATCATGAACTGGCCGCCCATCGCGGCATGCAGCACCTGGTCGGAGAACACCACCCAGGTGCTGCCGGGCCAGAAATCGACGGCCTGCTGCGGGCAACTGCGCTGCCATTCGAGGTCGGCCTTGGCCCGATCATGGAGTTGCAGCATGAAATGGTCGTAGGCGCTGCGTCGGCGCTTGGTCAGGTGCAGGCGCTGCAGCAGCGCCGCCGAACCCGGCAGCGGGCCGCGAATGGCGGGCAGGAAGCGCCCGGCAAAGTCGGCAAAGGGCTGGCCGACCCGCCAGGCCCGCGGCTGGCCATGCGGGTTGACGTTGCTGAACACGCGCAGCAGCCGCTCGCCCTTGCTAGGGTTGGAGGGGAAGGCATCGACATGCAGGCGCGAATCGTCCTTGCGCCAGCTCGACACCCGGCCTTGCACCGCGTAGGGCCGGTACGAGGTGTTCTGCGGCCGCAGCTTGCCGCGGTAATGCGGGAACAGCCGGTCGACCAGGGCGCAGGACTGGTCGCGAAAGCGCGCCACCATCGCCGCCAGGTCGGCCAGTTCGGCGGCACTGCCGACCGCGCCACGCAAATCGTCGGTGGCGCCGCGCAGGCTGATGTTCTTGGCCCGGCCGTCGCCCACCCGCGGGTCCAGCAAACGCTGCTCGGCCGGGCTGAGGCTGAACGGCAGTTGCGCAAAGCTCAGCACGTCGCCGCGTTCAAGCACGTCCTCGACGGCCTGGGTCGGTGCCTCTGCGGTCGGGCCCTGCCAGGCCTGGTCGGGGAAGGCAATGATCTGAGTCGTGGTCATGCTGTTTGCTCGACCAGGCCCGGCTCGACCGCCGCGATCACCTGCTCCAGCGTCGGCGTTTTGCCGATGCCGCCCAAGCTGCGGTGGTAGCCGTCGCCGGTGATGCCGACCTGGGCCGGATCGTGGTCGCGGTACAAACCGACGGTGGCCACGCCCAGGGCGGCGGCCAGGTGCGAGAAGCCGGTGTCCAGGCCGACCACCAACTGCGCCCGGCCGAGCACGCCGATGGCGTCGCGGATCGACAAAAACGGCGGCACCTCGGCATTGGCCGCAGCGGCGATCTGCTCGGCCCGGGCCTGCTCTGGCGGCGAGCCCCACATCACCACCACGCCCAGACCCTGCCGGCCCAGCCAGCGCGCCAGGCCGATCCAGTCGGCCTGCGGCCAGAGCTTGCTGTCGACGCTTGCGTTGGGGTTGAGCACGGCAAAGCGCCCGGCCTGCGGCAGCCAGCCGGGCTCCGGGGCGCGCAGGTTGAAGCGCGGCGGCGTGGCCGGCAGCGCATAGCCCAGGTGCGCCGCCGCCAGGCGCCGGCACCGCTCGATCGCGTGCAGCTCGGGGGCGACGGCGGCGTGGCGCTGGTAGCTCAGGCAGGCCAGCGGCTCCCAGGCGCTGTGGCGGTCATAGCCGGCGCGCGGGCCCTGCGCCTGCGCCGCCCAGAGCGCGCTCTTGAGCAGGCCCTGCATGTCGATCACGAGGTCGTAGCGGCGGCTGCGCAGGCTGCGCCTGAAGCTCGCCATTTCGGCCCAGGTGGCGCCGCGCCACAGCGATTTGCGCCAGCGCCGCCATTGCAGTGGCAGCACCCGCTGCACCGCCGGGTGCAAGCTGGGGATGTCCTGGAACGAGCGCTCGACCATCCAGTCGACCTGCGCCTGCGGCAGTTGCTGGACGATGTCGCTGAGCGCCGGCAGGGCGTGGACCACGTCGCCCATCGAGGTGGTCTTGACGATCAGGATCTGCATGCCGAAATCAGGCTTGAGCGGTCTGCGCCGCCTGCTCGGCAACCAGCGCCGGGTTCAGGCGTGGGTCGTTGTACATCTTGAACTGGCGGTAGACCTTGAAGTAAGCGCGGCCGGCGCGGGCCTCGGCCAGCAGCACATCCAGGCAATCGCCCAAGTCGCCGCGCTGCTGCTGCAAGCGCGCCAGCTTGGCCTGGCTGGCCTGGCGCTGCTCGGCCGCCACATCGCCGCGCAGGGTCTGCAATCGCATCGCCTCGACCTTGAGCGCCATGATCGACATCCGGTCGATGATGCTGCCGGCGGTCTCGCTGTTGAGCCGCGCGCCGGTGGCGACCGTGGCCAGCGGCATGTCGCTGCGCACCGATGCCGCATCGACCAGGCCCAGGGCCAGCAGCAGGCACTCGTCGACCCGCTCGGTGGCGTCGTTGCGGGCCTGGTTGTAGCGGTCGATGGCGCGCTTGTTGGCGGCGATCGCGGCGTCGGCCACGGTGGTGCGCCGGGCCAAATCCTCCTCGGCCCAGAGCAGGCAGTTGTTGCGGTGGTTGACCAGCACCCAGTGCCAGGGGCTGTCGGCATTGGCCAGCCGGATCTGGGCATCCGCCGGCCCGCTGTCAGCAGGCTGCGTCGCCGGCCAGCCGGGGGCGGCCAGGAGGCGGTCGTGGAGGGCGATCAGGCTGGCCGATGCCGGCAGTTCGGGTGCGCTCATGGGGGTGTTTTCGGCGGCCGCGGGCTGGCCTGGGTGCAGGGGCTGCGATGGCAGAATGGCCGCGATTATTCGCCACCTGCCCGCGCTGCCGGCCCCCGCACTGCCCGACCCGGCGCCCACCTGGCACCGCCGCCCCCGATGCCCCAAGGCCCCCAAGCACAGTTGCCCAGCGCGCATGCCATCGGCCAACGCCGGGTGCTGGTGGTCGGCGACGCGATGCTCGACCGCTACTGGTTCGGCGCGGTAGACCGCATCTCGCCCGAGGCGCCGGTGCCGGTGGTGCGCGTCAATCGCGAGGAAGAGCGGCTGGGCGGCGCCGCCAACGTGGCGATGAACGTCACCCGGCTGGGCGCGCAATGCACCTTGTTGACGGTGGTCGGTGACGACCCGGCCGGCCAGCGCCTGCGCGAGCTGCTGGCCGAGCAGGGCGTGGCCACGGTGGTGGGCACCGACGCGCAACTGCGCACCGTCGTCAAGCTGCGCGTGATCGGCCGTTCACAGCAATTGCTGCGGGTGGACTTCGAGAACCAGCCCGACCATGAGGTCCTGCAGCAGATGCTGGCCGACTACCGGCGCCTGCTTGGCCAGCACGACGTGGTGCTGCTGTCGGACTACGGCAAGGGCGGGCTGACCCATGTCGGCGAGATGATCGAATTGGCCCGCGCCGCCGGCAAGCCGGTGCTGGTCGACCCCAAGGGCAGCGACTTCAGCCGCTACGCCGGCGCCACCGCGATCACCCCCAACCGCGCCGAACTGGCGGCGGTGGTCGGCGCCTGGCACGGCGAGGCCGACCTGGCGTCACGCTCGACCGCGCTGCGCGCCAGCCTGGGCCTGGCGGCGCTGCTGGTCACGCGCTCCGAGGAGGGCATCAGCCTGTTCGACGACGCCGGCCACCTGCACCTGCCGACGACGGCGCGCGAGGTCTTCGACGTGACCGGCGCGGGCGACACCGTGATCGCCAGCCTGGCCGCGTTGCTGGCCTGCGGCATGCCGCTGCGCGAGGCGGCAGCGCAGGCCAACCGCGCCGCCGGCATCGTGGTGTCGCGCTTCGGCACGGCGGCAGTGACGCTGGCCGAGCTGGCCGCCGCTTGACGCCGATGGCCGACGACCTGCTGGCCAAGCTGCTGCGCGCCGACGACGCCGCGGCCATCGCCGCGCTGCCGCGGCCGCTGGTCTTCAGCAATGGCGTGTTCGACATCCTGCACCGCGGCCATGTCGCCTGCCTGGTGGCCGCGCGCGCGCTGGGTGCGAGCCTGCTGGTCGGCCTGAACAGTGACACCTCGGCGCGGCGCCTGGGCAAGGGCCCGCAGCGGCCGCTGAACCGCGAACTCGACCGCACCTGCGTGCTCGCTGCGCTGGCCTGCGTCGACGCCGTGGTCCTGTTCGACGAGGCCACGCCGCTGGCGCTGCTGGCGCGCTGCCGGCCCGAGCTCTACGTCAAGGGCGGCGACTACGACATGGCCCACCTGGCCGAAACCCCGCTGGTGCAGAGCTGGGGCGGCCGGGCGCTGGCCCTGCCCTTCATCGACGGCTACTCGACCACCCGCTTGGTGCAGCAGATCCGCAGCCAGCCCCAGCCATGACCACGACCGCCGCCCGCCCCCTGATCGTGCGCATCCGCAACTGGGTCGGCGATGTCGTGCTGGGCCTGCCGGCGCTGCGCCTGATCGAATCGCAGGGTTACAGCCTGCAGATCGTGGCGCGTGGCAAATGGGCGCCCGCCCTGCTCGCCGGCGAGGGCTGGCCGGTGCATGTGCAGCCGGCCAGCCTGGCCGACAAGCTCAGCCAGTTGCGCACGCTCAAGGCCGATTGCCGGGCCGTCGACCCCGGCTTGAACCGGCGCGAGAACGCCCTGTCCATGCCCGAATCGTTCTCCAGCGCGCTCGAACTGCGCCTGGCCGGGCTGCGCGCCGTCGGCTACGCCAAAGAAGGCCGCTCGCCGCTGCTGGCGCGGGCCGAGCCGATCACGCTCGGCGGCCATGCGCTGGTCAGCTACTGGGAGCTGGCCTGCCGCTTCCTGCGCGTCACGCTGCCGCCGCCGGCCGAGGTTGGGCTGCGGGTCGTGCCGGCCAAGGCCGACGAGGCCCGGCAACGCCTGGCCGCTGCCGGGATCCCTGGCCGTTATTTGCTGGTCTGCCCATTTGCCGCCGGCCTGGCCACGGCCAAGAAGCTGAACAAGAAGTGGCCGGCGTTCGCCGAGTTCGTCGCCCGTGCGCCGGCCGAGCTTGGCCTGCCGCTGATCGTCTACCCCGGCCCGGGCGAGCATGCCCAGGCAAGCGCGCTGTACCCGGCCGCGGCGCTGATCGACGGCTCGGACATGGCGGTCTACGCCGCCCTGCTCCAGGGCAGCGCCCTGGTGGTGGCCAACGACACCGGCCCCGGCCACATGGCCGCCGCGCTGGGCACGCCGCTGCTGAGCGTGCTCGGGCCGACCATCGCCGCACAGTGGGCGCCCTGGGGTTCGCGGGTCAGGGTGCTGCAAAAGCCGCAGACCGGTGATCACGCCGACGGCGATTGGCCCAGCGCCGACGAGGTGCTGGCCGCCGCCGGCCAAGCGCTGGGGCGATGAGCCGGTGCTGAACATCGGCATCGGCCTGGGCCGCTTGCAGCACTGGCACGACGGCCTGGGCGAGGTCTCGCGCCAGCTCGGTCTGGCGCTGGCGGCGCAGGCGCCACGGCTGCACGCCGAATTCGGCTGGCGATTGCATTTCCACCTGCCCGCCACCTTCCACGGCGTGTTCGGCGACGCCGTCGGCTACCTCGGCACCCACACCGGCCAACGCTGGCTGCACCTGCGTGCCACCCGCTTTGCGCTCTGGCACAACCTGCACCAGCACATCCGCTTGCAGCCGCCGCTGGGCTGCGGCAAGCGCCTGGACACCGTCCATGACCTGAACTTTCTGCACCTCAAGCACGGCGCCAAGCTCGACCGCTACCGCCAGCGCCTGCGGCGCCGCTTGCAGCGCTGCGACGCGGTCGTGGCGATCAGCCGGCATGTGGCCGGCGACATTGCGTGTGAACTGGCGCCGTTGGCCGCTCCGGTCCAGGTCGTCCACAACGGCAGCACCGACTTGACGGCGCTGGCACAGCGACCAGCACCTGGACTGGTGCCGGGCGCCTACCTGCTGCACCTCAGCCGTCTGGCGCCGAGCAAGAACGTCGCCGCCCTGCTGGCGCTGGCCGCCGCCTGGCCCGAACAGACGCTGGTACTGGCCGGCGCCAGCAGCGACTACAGCGCCGCCGTGCAGCGCCAGGTGGCCGAGCGGCAACTCGGCAATGTGCACGTCGTGCTCGACTTCGACGAGGCCCAGAAAGCCTGGCTCTACGCCCATTGCGCCGGCTTCGTTTTCCCCTCGCTGACCGAAGGCTTCGGCCTGCCGCCGATCGAAGCCATGCACTTTGGCAAACCGGTGTTCCTCTCGCGCCTGACCTCGCTGCCCGAGGTCGGTGGCGCCCTGGCGCACTACTTCGACAGCTTTGACGGCGCGGCGATGCGGGCACGCATCCAGGCCGGCATCGCCGAGCATGCCGGCCCCGGCCGCGCCGATGCGGTCCGCGCCCACGCCCAGCAGTTCTCCTGGCAACGCTGCGCCGACGCCTACCTGGGGCTGTACCGGGCGATGCTGGCGTGATCGACCTGCCCGAGGTCACCCTGGTCTGCGTCGACACCCGCAGCCCCGAGCGCGCCCTGCAGGCCATCGGCCACTGCACCGCCGGCCTGCGCTTCGCCCGGGTGCTGCTGTTCACCAACACCCACCGCTTGGTCGAACCGGCGGCGGGCGTGGATCTGGTCGAGCTGACACTCGACTCGGTCGCGGCGTATTCGGAGTTCATGCTGCGCGGCCTGCTGCCGCATGTCCAGACCAGCCACTGCCTGATCGTTCAGTGGGACGGCTATGTGCTCAACCCCGGACTGTGGGATGCCGATTGGCTGCACCACGACTGCATCGGCGCGCTGTTCGCCGGCCAGCACGGCCCGCGCGCGGTCGGCAATGGCGGCTTCTCGCTGCGCAGCCGCCGCTTGTTGCTGGCCCTGCAGGACCCGGCGATGCAGATCCACCACCCGGAGGACGTCTGCATCTGCCACACCAACCGGCAGCGGCTCGAATCGGTCCACGCCATCCGCTTTGCCCCGCCCGAGGTCGCGGCGCGCTTTGCCTTCGAGCGGGTGGCCCCGACCGGCACAAGCTTCGGCTTTCACGGCCTGTTCAATTTCCACCGCGTGATGGCCATGCCGCAACTGCGCGCCCTGCTCGACACGCTGCCGGCGGAGATGGCGCGCGGGCTGGACGCGCACGACCTGTGCGCCGCCCTGATCGCTGCGGGCGAGCTGGATGCAGCCCGCCGTATCATCGATTTGCGCCGCGAATTGGGCATGCACGACCGCCGCACCCTGCGCCTGCGCCTGCGCCATGCCTGGGCCCACTGGCGTCACTGGCGCGAACGAAGATGACCCTCACCTCACCCGACCCCGCGCCGACCCGGCACCTTGACCTGGGCTGCGGCAGCCAGCCACGCAACCCCTACGGGCGGACCGAACTCCACGGCGTCGACATCGCGCCGGGCAGGCCAGGCGGCGCCGAGATTCGCCGCTGCAACCTGGCGCTGGAACCCCTGCCCTACCCCGACAACCACTTTGATTCGCTGTCGGCGTTCGACTTTCTCGAACATGTGCCCAGGCTGCTGCCAACCCGGGACGGCGCGGCGACGCGGTTCCCCTTCATCGAACTCATGACCGAGGCCTGGCGCGTGCTCAGGCCGAATGGCCTGTTCTATGCCGTGACGCCCTGCTATCCGTCGCCCGAAGCGTTCCAGGATCCGACCCACATCAACATCATCACCGACCGAACCCACCACTACTTCGCCCGGCCGCAGATGCTGGGGCGCATGTACGGCTTTGGCGGATGCTTCGACGCGCTGCGGGTCGAACGGGTGGTGTTCGGCGACGCGCAAATCGCCGCTGCAGGCCTGACGCTGCACCAACGGCTGCGCCGGCTGAACTACCGGCGCAAGGGCAAACTCAGCCACCTGTGCTGGGAACTGCGCGCCATCAAGGCGCCGGGCACCCCGCCCTGAAAGTGTCAACCACAGCGCCGGATCTGCCGTTGTGCGCAGGCGATGCACTGTCGCCAAGGCCGTTGACCGATGGTCAGCGCATGCCCTGCAAACCCAACCCCGAGGAGCTCCAAGTGATCAAACGCCTACTTGCCAGTCTGCTGGCCTTCCTGACCTTCGCAGTCTTTGCCGCCGTCGATGTCAACAAGGGCACGGCCGCCGAGTTGGACGGCGTCAAGGGCATAGGCCCGGCGATCTCGACCAAGATCGTCGAC
>JANXYH010000084.1 GCA_025350145.1 Burkholderiales bacterium
CTGAATGAGACCTGCCATGTCCGCTGTGCTCGCCCCCCCACCCCTGGCCACACCCACGCCCGCACCGGCTACCACCGCCTTTCGCCCGCACCAGGGCATGCCCCCTTTCGACCAGAGCGGCGCCCCGCTGAGCTTCTTCGAGTTCTGGCCGATGTGGGCCTTCTACCCGCCGGTGATGGCCTATGCCGCCTGGCTGATGCTGCGCCACCGCGGCATCCTGCTGCCCACCGTGGCCAACCCGTCGTTTCCCGGCGGCGGCTTCTACGGTGAGTCCAAGGCCGCGATCCTGGCGCTGGCGATGGCCCATGTGCCGCAGTGGGTGGCGCCGTTCATCGCGCTGCGGCGCGGCGCAACGGCCGGCGCCGCGACGGTCGAGCTCGAATGCCGCGACGCCCTGGATCGGCTGCATCAGGCCGGCATCGCCCTGCCGGTGGTGGCCAAGCCCGACCTCGGCTGCCGCGGTGCCGGCGTCAAGCTGGTGCGCAGCGCCGCCGACCTGTCGGCCTACCTGGCGGCGTTTCCGGCCGGGGCCAGCCTGCTGCTGCAGCGGCTGGTGCCGTTCGAGGGCGAGGCCGGCATCTTCTATTGCCGCCGCCCCGGCCAGGCCCAGGGCCAGGTGGTGTCGATCACGCTGAAGTACTTTCCCTACGCCATCGGCGACGGCCGCAGCACCCTGCGCGAGCTGATCCTGGCCGACCCGCGCGCCGGCAAGCTCTCGCACCTGTACCTGCGCCGCCACACCGCCCGGCTCGACAGTGTGCCGGCCGTCGGCGAGGCGATCCGCCTGGCCTTCGCTGGCAGCCACAGCCGCGGGGCGATCTTTCGCAACGGCACGGCGCTGGTGACGGCGGCGATGCAGGCCAGCTTCGAGGCCATCGCCCAGCGCCTGCCGGAGTTCCATTTCGGCCGCTTCGACATCCGCTTCGAGGACTTCGCCCAAGTCCAGCAAGGCCGCGGCTTCACGATCGTCGAGATCAACGGCGCGGGCGCCGAGAGCACCCACATCTGGGACCGCCGCACCACCTTGCTGCAGGCCTGGCGCGACCTGATGCGCCAGTACCAATGGCTGTTCGAGATCGGCGCAGCCAACCGCGCACGCGGCTTCAAGCCGATGTCGCTGGCCGACTTCCGGCGCGACTACCGGCGCGAGAAGTTGCTGACGCCGCTGTACCCGCCAACCGACTGAGGCGGCGTAAGGTCGCCGCCGCAGGCGCGACTACCGGCGGTCGGCGACCAACCCCCAGCCGGCCACCGCAACGCCCCACAGGAGCCCCGCATGTGCCTCAGCGACCTCAGCCACAAGCCGCCGGGCTGGACCCGGTCCAGCCGCCGCAGCGCCATCACCCTGGTCAGCCTGGCGCTGTGGGCCAGCGCCGCTGCGCAAGCCGCGCCGCCGGTCAACGTGATCAAGCCCGGCGTCTTTGGCGGCAACGGCGAGACCGCGATCCTGGGCTATGACGCGGTCGCCTACTTCAGCGACGGCAAACCGGTCAAGGGCCAGGACAAACTGGTGGCCGAGTACCTGGGCGCGAAGTGGCTGTTTGCCTCGCAGGCCCACCTCGACACCTTCAAGGCCGATCCGGCCAAGTACGCGCCGCAGTACGGTGGCTACTGCGCCTACGGCGTGTCGCAGGACAACTTGGTCAGCATCGAGCCCGACAAGTTCAAGCTGCACGACGGCAAGCTCTACCTCAACTACAACGCCGAGGTGCAGGCCAAATGGCTGCAAGACCCGCAGGGCTTCATCCGCATCGCCGACAGCAAGTTTCAAGCGCTGTTGAGGAAGTGACGACCATGGCCTGGCTCAAGCGCAACCTGCACTGGCTGCTGACCCTGTTCGTGGCCTTTGTCTTCGTCCAGTCGCTGTTCTTCAAGTTCAGCGGCTCGGCCGAGACGGTCTACATCTTTCAGGCCAAGCTCGACCCCTGGGCGGCGTCACTCGGTTTTGCCGGCGTGTTCGCGCCGGGCGGCATCTTCTCGGCCAAGGTGGTAGGCAGCTTCGAGTTGCTGGCCTCGCTGCTGCTGCTGGCCGGTGCGGCCATCGCCGGCCAGCGCGCGGTCCAGGTGCTGGGCGCGGCGCTGGGCCTGGGCGTGATCAGCGGCGCGATCTTCTTCCACCTGTTCACGCCGCTGGGCGTGGCCGTGGTC
>JANXYH010000112.1 GCA_025350145.1 Burkholderiales bacterium
CCGGGCCGGGCCCGGCGCGGCTGCGGTCACCGCCACCCTCATCGCAGCGGACATCGGGCGCCGCCAGCGCCAGCACCGCGCGCAGGCCCGGCGGGAGACTGCCGACATCGGCCGCCAGGCCCTGCTGGCGCAACTCGCCCAGCAGTGCATGCAACTGCGCCGCCAGCGCGCCGTCCCAGTGTTCAAGGTTGGCGCCGTCGATGACCACAGCGGCGGCAGCCGCTGCTGCCGCCCCAGGCAGGGCTGGGCAGGGCCCGGCGCAGCCGCGCCAATCGCCGGCCAGGACCAGCGCCCAGCGCCCGTCGCGCACCTGCCAGGCCGCCGTGGCGGCTGCCGGCATGGGTTGGACGGCGGTGGCGGGGGCGTTGGCCATGTTGTAGGGATGGGGCTGCGGCGGCGACTGCTGGTGCAGCCGTGTGACACTGGCTGGCAGCGGCGGTGGCGCAGGTGACAGTGCTGGTGGCAGGGGTGGCGTGGGGGTTGGCAGATTGTGCGGTGCGCCCCGACCCTTGCCTCCAACCCGTCGCCCCAATCCGTCACCCCGACCGCAGCCGCCCGTACCACCGCCGCCCAAGCTGCCCGGCCAGCTTTTCATGAGGAGCGAACCCGCCATGCGCCCTGCCCTGCACCCCTGCTGCCCCGCTGCCCTGGCCCTGCCATGACGCAGCGCCGACTGCAGCGCCGACTGCAACGCTGGCTGCTGCTGGCGGCGGTGGTGGTCGCCGCCGCGCTGCTGTACCGCCACTTCGAGCTGGGCCGCTGGTTGACGCTGGACCAGCTCAAGTCCAGCCGCCAGGCGCTGACCGACACCTACCGCGACCAGCCGCTGGCCACGCTGGGCGGCTACTTTGCGGTCTATGTGGCGGTGGCGGCGCTGTCCATTCCCGGCGCGGCGGTGCTGACGCTGGCCGCCGGCGCCTTGTTTGGCCTGGCCGTCGGCCTGATCGTGGTCTCGTTCGCCTCCAGCCTGGGCGCGCTGCTGGCGTTCTGGGCGGCGCGCTACCTGCTGCGCGATTGGGTACAGGCGCGGTTGGGCAAGACGCTGGCGCCGATCAACGCCGGCATCGCCCAGGACGGCGCCTTCTACCTGCTGACGCTGCGCCTGGTGCCGGCTTTTCCGTTCTGGTTGGTCAACCTGCTGATGGGCCTGACGCCGATCAGCGCCGGCCGCTTTTACGCCGTCAGCCAGCTCGGCATGCTGCTGGGCACGGCGGTCTTCGTCAACGCCGGCACCCAACTGGCGGCGGTGCGCTCGCCCGGCGATGTGCTCTCGCCCGGTCTGCTCGGCGCCTTTGTGCTGCTGGGGGTCTTTCCCCTGATCGCCAAGGCACTGATCGCCTGGGCGCAGCGCCGCGCGGTGTACAAGGCCTGGCCCAGGCCGGCCAGCTTTGACCGCAACCTGGTGGTGATAGGCGCCGGCGCGGGCGGGCTGGTGACGGCCTACATCGCCGCTGCCGTCAAGGCCAAGGTGACACTGATCGAGGCCAGCAAGATGGGCGGCGACTGCCTGAACTACGGCTGCGTGCCGAGCAAGGCGCTGATCCGCTCGGCCAAGCTGGCCAAGCAGTTGCGCCATGCCGCCGAGCTGGGTGGCCGTGAGGTGGCCGGCAGCGTCGACTTCGCCAGCGTGATGGACCGGGTCCAGCGGGTGATTGCCGAAATCGAACCGCACGACTCGGTCGAGCGCTACCGCGGGCTGGGCGTCGAGGTGCTGCAGGGCCATGCCCACATCCGCTCGCCCTGGGCGGTCGAATTCACGGCTGCGGATGGCAGCAAACAGACCTTGACGACGCGCAACATCGTCATCGCCGCCGGTGCCGAGCCGGCCGTGCCGCCCATCCCCGGGCTGAAGGAGATCGGCTGCCTGACCTCGGACACCGTCTGGGGCCTGCGCCAGTGCCCGCGCCGCCTGCTGGTGCTGGGCGGCGGGCCGATAGGCTGCGAGCTGGCGCAGAGCTTCGCCCGGCTCGGCGCCGAGGTCAGCCTGGTCGAGATGGCGCCGCGGGTGATGGTGCGCGAGGACGCCGACGCCGCCGCCCTGGTCACGCAATCGCTGCTGGCCGACGGCATCCGCCTGCTGGTCGGCCACAAGGCGCTGCGCTGCGAGACGGTCGACGGCGTCAAACGCTTCTGGGTCGCCCCCAGCGACGGCTCGGCCGAGATCGCGCTGGAGTTCGACGAACTGCTCTGCGCCGTCGGCCGCAGCCCGCGCGTCAGCGGCTACGGCCTGCAGGAGCTGGGGATTGCGCTGACGCCGCGGCGGACGATTCAGACCAACGACTACCTGCAGACCAACTTCCCCAACATCTATGCCGTGGGCGACGTTGCCGGGCCCTACCAGTTCACCCACAGCGCCGCGCACCAGGCCTGGTATGCGGCGGTCAACGCCTTGTTCGGCCGCTTCAAGCGTTTCAAGGCCGACTACCGCGTGCTGCCCTGGGCGACCTACACCGACCCCGAGGTTGCCCGGGTCGGGCTGTCGGAGGACGAGGCCCGCGCGCAGGGCATCGCCTACGAGCTGACGCGCTACGAGCTGTCGGAGCTGGACCGGGCCATCGTCGACGGTGTCGCCCATGGTTTCGTCAAGGTCCTGACGCCACCGGGCAAGGACCGTATCCTGGGCGCCACCATCGTCGGCGAGCATGCCGGCGAGTTGCTGGCCGAGTTCGTGCTGGCGATGAAGCACGGCCTGGGGCTGAACAAAATCCTCGGCACCATCCACACCTACCCGACCCTGGCCGAGGCCAACAAATACGCCGCCGGGCAGTGGAAGCGCGACCACGCGCCACAGGCCCTGCTGGCCTGGGTCCAACGCCTGCACGACTGGGAGAGACGCTGATGCCACACGCCCTGCACCGCCGCCAACTGCTCGCTGCGATCGCGATCCTGCCGCTGGGCCAGGCCGGCCATGCCCAGAGCTTCGACCACAGCCACGCCGCCTGGACCGCGCTGCTGAAGAAGCACGTGCTGGTGCTGCGCGGCGGCCAGGCCTCGCAACTGCGCTACGCCGGCATGCTGGCCGACCGCGCCATGCTCAAGGCCTACCTCGACAGCCTCTCGGGCGTGACGGCGGCGAACTTCGGCGCCTGGAGCAAGCCGCAGCAGATGGCCTTCCTGGCCAACGCCTACAACGCCTGCACGGTCGAACTGATCCTCGGCAAGTGGCCCAAGCTGGCCTCGATCAAGGATCTCGGCAGCTTCTTCGACAGCCCTTGGAAGCCGAAGTGGATCAGCCTGCTGGGCAACAAGGTCTCGCTCGACGACATCGAGCACCAGATGCTGCGCGCGCGCGGCCGCTATGACGACCCGCGGGTTCACTTCGCCGTCAACTGCGCCAGCATCGGCTGCCCGGCGCTGCGCGAGGAGGCCTTTGACGCCGAGCGCCTGGAGGCCCAGCTTGACGAGCAGGCGCTGCGCTTCATGAGTGACCGCAGCCGCAACCGCTACGACCCGGCCAGCGGCAAGCTCGAGGTGTCGAAGATCTTTGACTGGTTCGGCGACGATTTCAAACAGGGATTCAAGGGCATCACCGCGCTGCCGGTGTTTCTGGCCAAGTTCGCCAACGTCCTGGCCGACGCCCCGGCCGACCGCGACAAGTTACGTGCCGGCGGCGTCGCCGTGGCGTTCCTGGACTACGACTGGAAGCTCAACAACGCGCCCGCTTGAGGCGCTGGCCGGCGGCTCAGGCCAAGGCCCGGGCTGCGGTGCTGGCGATGCCGGCGGCCATGCGCGGCATCAATTGCAGCGCAAAGTCATGCCCCATGCCGGGCACGAAGTCAGACTCGGCCCCGCCGATCTTGGCCACCAGGTCATGGCCCGCCGCAACCGGCACCAGCGGGTCGTCCAGCCCATGCATGACCAAGGTCGGCGCCACGATCCGGCCCAGCCAAGGCGAGCGGTCGCCGTCGGCGAGGATCGCCAGCAATTGCCGGGCGGTGCCGGCCGGGCGCCAGGAGCGGCTGACCATGGCCAGCAGGCGCTGGTGCAGCCGCGCCGGCTCGCTCGGATAGCCGGGGCTGCCAATCGCCGTCACGATCTGCGTCAGGTGGCGCACGATGCGCTCCACATCCTGGCCCGGCGCGCCCTTGAGCAAAAGCCGCCGTATCCGGGCGCTGGGCTGCGGCAGGTGGCGGGCGCCCGAGCTGGTCATGACCAGGGTCAGGCTGCGGGTGCGGTGGGGGTGGCTGGCGGCGATGTGCTGGGCAATCATGCCGCCCATGCTCGCGCCGACGATGTGGGCCGAGGCCAGACCCAGCGCGTCGAGCACGCCCAGCGCATCGTCGGCCATGGCGCTGAGCGGATAGGGTGAGCGCACTGGCAGGCGGAGCGCGTAACGCAGGCCGGCGACCACGACGCTGGGCAGGCCCAGGTGGTCGAAGCTCTGGCTCAAACCGACGTCGCGGTTGTCGAAGCGGATCACGCGAAAACCCCGGCCGACCAGGTCGGCCACCAGCTCGTCGGGCCAACCCAGCAGCGGCATGCCCAGGCCCATGACCAGCAGGACAGGCTCGCCCGCAGGTGGGCCCTGGTCATCGACTTCGATGGCGATGCCGTTGGCGGTCAGGCGCATCGCAGCTCAGGCCTTGGGCGTGCGCCGCTTCCGGCTGCCCGCCACCGCGCCCTTGAGCGCGTCCGTCAGCGTCGCGGTGATCGCCCCGGCCACGGCCGCACCCACGGCCCCGACCACGCGCTGGCCCACCTGCCGGGCCAGCGCCTGGCCGGCCTGGGCCAGCCCGGGCATGGGCGCCGGATCGGGCTCAGCCAGGCTGCGCAGATCGTCCATCGCCACCCGCAGCGCATCGGCCAGGGCGCGCGGGTCGGGCATGGCCTGGGCGTCGGCCATCAGGCCGAAGTCCATCGCCTGGTCGTAGCTCTGCACCGTGATGTTCAGCGCCAGGCCGTGGGTCACGATCGAGGTCGGGCAGTTGCTCAGCATGCGGGCCCCGGCCATGTACAGCGGCACCGTCGGCCCGGGCAGGTTGCTGATCGCCAGGTTGGCGACCTGCGGCACCCGCTCGGCCAGCCGCGCCCGGCCGTAGAGGCTGCGCGCCGCCGCCAGCAGCCAGGGCACGCCTATCGACGGAAAGTCGGTCGGCAGCACGCTCTTGACGCTGCCCAGGGTCGATTTCATGGCCGCCGTGGCGGCCTTGACATGGTCCAGCCGGCGACCCAAGTCGGACAGGTGGGTGCCCAGGCTGACCAGGCTGATCGAGGCCTGGTTGTTCGACGCGGTGTCGCCCTTGGCGCGCAGCGAGACCGGCACCGCCGCGATCAAGGATTTGCGCGGCACCCCGCCGTGGCTGGCCAGGTAGCGGCGCAGGGCGGTGCTGCACAGCAGCAGCACCAGGTCGTTGAGGGTGGCCTGGTGGGCACGGGCAATCGCCTTGAGCTCGGCCAGTGGCAGGCTGACGCAGGCAAAGGCGCGGCTGGCGCTGACGTTGACGTTGAAGATCGTGCGCGGCGCCAGGCCCAGGTTGCGGACCGGGGTGCCCGCCCCCTCACCTGCCCGCTCACCCTTGAGCAGCCGGCTGCCGCGCAGCGCCTGGCCGAGCGCCCCGCCCAAGGTGCCTAGCGTGGCCGGCAGCGACTTGACGATGCCGGCGACCTGCGCCGCCTCGTTGGCCAGGGCGCCACGCAGCATCGCCGAGATGCCCAGCCGCGTCACCCGCTCGCGCTTGGACGGCTGGATCGCCAGGTCGCGCCCGGTCGGCGCCAGATCCAGGATCACCTGGCCCAGTGCCACGGCCGCCTGGCCATCGACCGCCGCATGGTGGAACTGCGAGTACAGGCCGACCCGCTTGCGGCCGTTGGTGCCCGGCGCCAGGCCTTCGAGCACATGGAACTTCCACAGCGGCCGGCTGCGGTCCAGCAACACCGGGTGGAGCTGGCCGACCGCCGCCTCGACCTCGGCCATGCCGTCGCCGCTGCGCGCTGAGGCCGGCAGCCTGAACTCGACGATGTGCTCGGCCAGGTCAGGCTCGGCATCGACCCAGGCCGGATTGGCCAGGTTCAGCGGCATCCACCACAGCCTGCGCCGCAGCACCGGCGCCAGCGGCATACGGGCGGCGATGTGGCGCCGCAGGTGGACGACAAATTTACCGCGAAACCCCGCCGGCAGCTCGAACACATGCAGGGCGCCGACATGCATGGGCATCTCGGCACTCTCGAGGTAGAGAAAGCTCGCGTCCAGGCTGGAGAGCTGCTGCATGGTGCGGCGATGCTATGGCCCGCGCGCCTGGCTGGTGCCCGGGTTGACCCTAGTCCCGCCGTTGGGTGGACTTCAAGTCCACACCGCCCCCGCCTTCGCCCACATGTCCACAGCCCTCGACCACCACGGTTGAAGAAACCCGAAATGCCGGGCCCCAAATACACTGACCAGTCCTACAACTGATCGACTCGCTTCGCATCGTCGATCACAGGGCGCTCCAGGCTCATACCTGGTTTGGAAAAGACTTGGGCGACGGCGCCCTTTCTCGTGACCAGTCACTGTGCTGATCTGAGACGCAGTTGAGATTCGGCAATACTTGCAGACGCCCAAGCCAACGAGCAATAGCACGTTCGCCGCATGAAACTTGAAGTCCTCCAACCCAGTGCTGCCGTCAGTGGCGTCCTGCCCGACACACTGGTCACGGTGGTTAGCGTGCAGTGGTTCGGGTCTGAAGCGCTTGAACTGACGTACAAGACCCCCGCGGGCAAGGTTGCCAACGAACTTCTCTACCGTCACGACGAGCCTCGACTCGAACTGGCACAGCAAGGCCGCCCGTGGAGCTTCGACGGCGACGGCGCGCTCTTCCGCCTGGTCTCCGAGGCGCAGCGCATCCGGCTCGCGCATCTGTTCGACCCCGTGCTGGCGGTCCACACGTCGGTCGTCGACCCGCTCCCGCACCAAATCACGGCCGTGTACGAATCGATGCTGCCTCGCCAGCCGCTGCGCTTCCTGCTGGCTGACGATCCCGGCGCCGGCAAGACGATCATGGCCGGCCTGCTCATCAAGGAGTTGATCGCCCGCGGCGATCTGCAGCGTTGCCTGATCGTTTGCCCCGGCAGCCTGGCCGAACAGTGGCAGGACGAGCTCTACCGACGCTTCCACCTGCCGTTCGAGATCCTGACCAATGACAAGCTCGAAGCCGCGCGCACCGGCAACTGGTTCATCGAGACGAACCTGGTCATCGCCCGACTCGACAAACTGTCGCGCAACGAGGAAGTGCAGCAGAAGCTCCAGGCCCCCGATTGCCGCTGGGACCTGGTGGTGTGCGACGAGGCGCACAAGATGTCGGCCACCGTCTTCGGCGGCGAGATCAAGTACACCAAGCGCTACCGGCTCGGCCAGTTGCTGTCCACGCTGACGCGGCACTTCCTGTTGATGACCGCCACGCCGCACAACGGCAAGGAAGAAGACTTCCAGCTCTTCATGGCGCTGCTGGATGGCGACCGCTTCGAAGGCCGCTTCCGCGACGGCGCGCATGTGGCCGACGTTTCCGACCTGATGCGCCGGATGGTGAAGGAAGGCCTGCTCAAGTTCGACGGCAGGCCGTTGTTCCCGCAACGCATCGCGTACACCGTGCCCTACAAGCTGTCGGACACCGAGGCGCAGCTCTACAAGGCCGTCACCGACTACGTGCGTGAGGAGTTCAACCGCGCCGATGCGCTGGAAAACGACAAGCGGGCCGGCACGGTCGGCTTCGCGCTCACCATCCTGCAGCGGCGGCTTGCCTCATCCCCCGAGGCGATTTATCAATCGCTGCGCCGCCGCCGGGAACGGCTGGAAAGTCGGCTGCGCGAGCTCGAAGTGCTGCAGCGCGGGGGCCAAGCCGCACCGATCGTTTCGCTGGATTCCCCGGCGCTGGATGCCGAGGACGTCGAAGACCTCGAAGACGCGCCCGACAACGAAGTTGAGGCGGCAGAAGAAGAGATTCTCGACCAGGCCACCGCCGCTCGCAGCATCGTCGAGCTGCGGGCCGAGATCGAAACCCTCAAAGGCCTCGAATCGCTCGCGCTCGCCGTTCGTCGCAGCGGCGCCGACACCAAGTGGCGCGAGCTGGCCAGCCTGCTCGGCGAGATCTTCACGCTAGGAGCTGTCGCGCCGCATGTCGCCGAGCCGGACCCGCCCTATGGCTCGGGCGCCATCCCGCGCCATTCGCCGTCACCGCACCAGAAGTTGGTGGTCTTCACCGAGCACCGCGACACACTCAACTACCTGGCCAGCCGCATCACCACGCTGCTGGGCCGCAAGGAGGCGGTGGTCATCATCCACGGCGGCGTCGGCCGCGAAGAGCGCCTGAACGTGCAGGAGGCGTTCAAGCACCGGCCCGAAGTCCAGGTGCTGCTCGCCACGGACGCCGCCGGCGAGGGCATCAACCTCCAGCGCGCGCACCTGATGGTGAACTACGACCTGCCGTGGAACCCCAACCGCATCGAGCAGCGCTTCGG
>JANXYH010000129.1 GCA_025350145.1 Burkholderiales bacterium
CCTGCGTCCAGCTCGCCAGCGGCTGCCGCCGCGCACTGATCCGCCGCTGAACTCCTGGGGTCGGGCCCAGCGGCTCTTCAAATCATGCTGCAGGGCGGCAGGCATGGCCACGGCCTTACGGTGCTGGGCTTTCACGGTAACTGTTGCGGTCTCGACCGAATGAATACCGAGCGCCTTTCGAAGCGGCGCAGGGGTGCCTTGATCGAAAAGTATGTTCACTCAGGCTGCTGCTAGGGCGCTGCGGGCCGCGTGTTCGAGTACAGCCTTGGCTTGCGCTGTCGTGACGCCTGGAAACCACTCGACGAACTCATGGAGAGAGGCACCATCTTCAAGATTTTCGAACAGCGCCGAGACTGGTACGCGGGTACCCGCAAACAGCCAAGCGCCGCTGACGCGGCCGGGGTGACGTTCAACTGCGGGGCAGGTAGACCAGTCGATCATGCGGGGAGCGTAGCACCGGGCGCGTTTTGCGCGGCCTGACCCCCCACGATGCCGCAGCCTTGCCGCCGAGCATGAAGCTTGACTTCAGCTCAAGGCCATCCGCATGTGGCATGCACCGCAGCCACGCTCAGCGCACCAGGGTCACCCGCCGATCGCAGCGTGCCGCCAGGCTGGCGTCATGGGTCACGACCACGAACGCGGTGCCGTGGGCGCGGGCCAGGTCGAGCATCAGGGCGAAGACGGCGTCGGCGGATTGGCGGTCGAGGTTGCCGGTGGGTTCGTCGGCCAGCACGCAGGCTGGCTGGGTGACCAGGGCGCGGGCGATGGCCACGCGTTGGCGTTCGCCGCCCGAGAGCTGGGCCGGATGGTGGGCGACGCGGTCGGCCAGGCCGACGCGGGCGAGCAGCGCGGCGGCGGCGGCGCGGGCCTGGCTTTGCGGCTGGCGGCGGATGCGCAGCGGCATGGCGACGTTGTCGAGCGCGCTGAACTCGGGCAGGAGGTGGTGGAACTGGTAGACGAAGCCCAGATGCTGGTTGCGCCAGCGGCCCTGGGCGGCGGGGTCCAGGGCGGCGAAATCCTGGCCCATCAGCCGGACGCTGCCGGCGCTGGGGGCCTCCAGCCCGCCGAGCAGGTGCAGCAGGGTGCTTTTGCCAGCGCCCGAGGGGCCGACGATGGCCACCGCCTCGCCGCGCGCCACCTCCAGGGCTACGCCGCGCAGCACGCTCACGTCCAGGGCTTGGGCGCCGCTGCCTTCGCGGTAGCGCATGTGCAGATCCTGCGCCAGCAGCACCGGCGGCATCGGCGGCGCCGGGTTGGCGTCACTCATAGCGCAGCGCCTGGGCCGGGTTGACGCGGCTGGCGCGCCAGCTCGGGTACAGGGTGGCGGCAAAGGCCAGCAGCAGCGAGACGATGGCGATCGGCAGCACGTCGCCCATCTGCGGGTCGCTGGGCATGTGGCTGATCAGGTAGATGCTGCCGGGCAAAAAGGCCACGCCCAGGAGGCGCTCGATCGCCGGCACGAGGGTGTCGACATGGCAGGCCACCAGCAGGCCGCCGGCCACCCCGGCGAGGGTGCCGATCACGCCGCTGGCGCCGCCCTGGACGACGAAGATCGCCATCACCGAGCGCGGGCTGGCGCCCAGGGTGCGCAGGATGGCGATGTCGGCGCGCTTGTCGGTGACGGTCATCACCAGGGTCGAGACCAGGTTGAAGGCGGCGACCGCGACGATCAGGGTGAGGATGATGGCCATCATGCGTTTCTCGATCTGCACCGCGTCGAACCAGTTGCGGTTGGCGCGGGTCCAGTCGCGCACCACCAGGCCCGGCCCGAGGCTGTCGCTGAGCGCGATGGCGACACTGCGGGCGCGCTGCAGTTCGCTCAGCTTGAGCTGCACGCCGGTGGCGCCGTCGACCCGGTAGAGCTTGGCGGCGTCGTCGATGTGGATCAGCGCCAGGCCGCTGTCGTACTCGTAGTGGCCGGAATCGAAGGTGCCGGCGACCGTGAAGGTCTTGAGCCGCGGCACGGTGCCGGCCGGCGTGAGCTGGCCGCCGGGGGCGACGATGGTCAGGGTGTCGCCGGCCTTGACGCGCAGCGCCCGCGCCAGCTCGACCCCGAGCACGATCCGCCAGGCGCCGGCCTGCAACTGGCCGAGCACGCCATGCTGCAACTGCGCGCCCAGCGGCGTGACCTGCGCCTCGGCGTCGGGCGCGATGCCGCGCACCACCGCGCCACGCATGTCCTCGCCGCGCACCAGCAGCGACTGGGCGGCGATGAAGGGCGCGGCGCCGACCACCGCCGGGTTGCGCCGGGCCGTGGCCGCCGTCGCCTGCCAGTCGGCCAGGGCGTTGCCCTGGCGGTCGAAGATCTCGACATGGGCGATGACGCTGAGCATGCGGTCGGTGACTTCCTTCTGGAAGCCGTTCATCACGCTCAGGACGATGATCAGGGCGGCGACACCGAGCGCGATGCCGAGCATCGCCACGCCGGAAATGAAGGAAATGAAGCCGTTGCGCCGCCCGGTTCGACCGGCCCGGGTGTAGCGCCAGCCGATCTGCCATTCATAGGGAAGCTGCATGGGCGGCGATGCTAGCAGCGGGGCTGTCGCCGGCCAGCCCACCGGATAATCCGCAGCCTATGCCGTGCCGCGCCCCATGCACCTGCTGATTCCGTTCGCGGCGCCGCTGTCCGAGGCCGGCCAATCGGCCTGCCGCGGGCTGGCGCTGCCGAACCTGGCGAGGCTGCTGGCGCGCTGGACCTGCGTGGCGCGCGACGCGGGCGAGGCCTTCAGCCTGTCGACCCCGCAGGAGCGGGCGCTGGCGGCGGCCTGGGGCTGGACAGGCCTGGCCGACGGCTTGCTGCCCTGGGCGGCGGTTGCCGCCAGCGACGACGGCCTGGCGCCATCGGCCGATCACGACGGCCAGACAACATCGGCCGATCACGACGGCCAAACAACATCGGCCGGTGGCCCCAGTTGGGGCCTGGTCCAGCTCTGCCATTGGCATGCCGACGCCCAGCAGGTGGCGGTCAGCGATCCGGCCGGCTTGCGCCTGGACGAGGCCGGCGCGCGCTGCTTCTTCGACGCCCTGCTGCCGCTGTTCGGCGACGACGGCTGGTCGCTGCATTGGGGCAGTGCGACGCGCTGGTACGCCCGCCACGCCAGCCTGGCGACGCTGCCCACCGCCAGCCTGGACCGGGTGATAGGCCGCGATGTCGACATTTGGCTGCAGTCCCACCCGGACGCCCGCAAACTGCGCCGCCTGCAGGCCGAGGCGCAGATGCTGCTGCACGCCCACCCGCTCAACGCCGAGCGCGATGCCCAGGGCCTGCCGGCGGTCAATTCGTTCTGGCTCAGCGGCACCGGCGTCAGCGCCCTGCCCGACCCGGCGCGGCGGGCTGCGATCAGCGTCGATGCGCGTTTGCGCGCCCCCGCCTTGGCCGAGGACTGGGCGGCCTGGGGCCAGGCATGGCAGGCGCTGGACGCCGAGCTGCTGCCGGCCTGGCTGGACCGTCCGGCCCAGGCGCCGACCCTGACGCTGTGCGGCGAGCGCGGCGCGCAGTCCTGGGCGCCGCAGGCCCGGCCACTCTGGCGACGCTGGCTGGGCCCTCGCCTTGGCAATCCGGCGCTGGCCCTGGCGGCGCTGTGAACCCGCGATGACCACGCTGCTGACCCGCGATGTGCCGCCGCGCAGCGCCTACGCCCTGAGCCAGGCCGGCCTGCACCCGCTGCTGGCGCAGTTGTTCGCGGCGCGCGGCCTGAGCTCGGCCGAGGACCTGGACGACAGCCTCGCCAGGTTGCTGCCGCCGGCCGAACTGAAGGGCGCGGCCGAGGCCGCCAGGCTGCTCGCCGACACGATTGCCGCGCAGCGCCGGATCTGCATCGTCGCCGACTACGACTGCGACGGCGCCACCGCCTGCGCCGTCGCCCTGCGCGGCCTGGCGATGCTCGGTGCCGCGCCGCAGACCCTGCGCTTCTGCGTGCCCGACCGCGCCGTCCATGGCTATAGCCTGACGCCGGCCATCGTCGACCTGGCCCGCGCCGAGCATGCGCCCGATCTGCTGGTGACGGTGGACAACGGCATTGCCAGCCAAGCCGGCGTCGCCCATGCCCGCAGCTTGGGCATGCAGGTGCTGGTGACCGACCACCACCTGCCGGCCGTCGATGGCGACGGCCGGGTGCTGCTGCCCGAGGCCGATGTCATCGTCGATCCCTCGCAGCCGGGTTGCGGGTTCGCCAGCAAGGCGCTGGCCGGGGTCGGCGTGATGTTCTATGTGCTGCTGGCCACCCGCGCCGAGTTGCGCCTGCGCGGGCGCTTCGACGCCGCCAGCCAGCCGCGCCTGGACGCCCTGCTCGACCTGGTCGCGCTGGGCACGGTGGCCGACGTGGTCAAGCTCGACGCCAACAACCGCCGGCTGGTCGCGCAGGGCCTCAAGCGCATCCGCCAGGGCCGGATGCAGCCCGGCGTGGCGGCGCTGTTCACGGCCGCCGGGCGCCTGCCGCAGCGCGCCAGCGCCTTCGACTTCGGCTTTGCCTTGGGGCCGCGCATCAATGCCGCCGGGCGGCTGTCGGACATGACCCTGGGCATCACCTGCCTGACCACCGACGACCCGGCCCAGGCCGCCGCGCTGGCCGGGCAGCTCGACGCCATCAACCGCCAGCGGCGTGCGGTCGAGGCCGACATGAAGCTGCAGGCCGAGGTGCTGCTGGCTCGGCTGCTGGCGACCCAGGGCGACGACACCAGCGCACCGGCAGCGGTGGTGCTGTTCGACCCCGAATTCCATGAGGGCGTCGTCGGCATCGTCGCCGGCCGGCTCAAGGACCGGCTGAACCGCCCGACCTTCGTGCTGGCGCGTGGCCAGGACGGGCTGCTCAAGGGCTCGGGCCGCTCGATCGCCGGCTTCCATCTGCGCGACGCGCTAGACCTCGTGACCAAGCGCCATCCCAACCTGCTCAAACGCTTCGGCGGCCACGCCATGGCGGCGGGTTGCACGCTCGACCCGGCCGACCTGCCGACCTTTGCCGCCGGCCTGCAGCAGGTGGCCGCCGAGTGGCTCAGCCCGGCCCTGCTGGCGCGCCGGCTGGCCACCGACGGCCCGCTGGCGGCGCAATGGTTCAACCCGGCGACCATCGCCACGCTCGACGCCCAGGTCTGGGGCCAAGGCTTCGAGGCGCCGCTGTTCTGCGACGAGATGGAGGTGGTGCAGCAACGCCTGGTCGGCGGCAAGCACCTCAAGCTCAGGCTGCGCCACGCCGGCACGCTGCGCGACGCAATCTGGTTCGGCCAGGTCGAGCCGCTGCCCGGCGCCACGGCGCGGCTGGCCTACCGCCTCAGCCTGGACGAGTTCCAGGGCCAGCCGCGGGTGCAACTGGTGATCGAGGCGCTGGGCTGACGCCGCCCTGACTCCGCCGCCAGGGCGCTGGACGACAATCCCGGCCGCCATGCTCAACGCCGACCTGCACTGCCACTCGACCTGTTCCGACGGCACCCTGGCGCCCGCCGCCGTGGCTGCGCTGGCGAGCCGGCAGGGGGTCGAGCTCTGGGCCCTGACCGACCACGACACGGTCGACGGCCTGGCCGAGGCCGCCGCCGCAGCGCAGCGGCTGGGCATGGGCTATCTGACCGGGGTCGAGGTCTCGGTGAGCTTTGCCGGCGAGACGGTACACATCGTCGGCCTGGGCTTTGACGCCGACGACGCGGCGCTGCGTGCCGGCCTGGCCAGCACCCGTGGTGGCCGGCAGGCGCGCGCCCTGGCCATGGCCGCCGGGCTGGCCGAGGTCGGCATCCACGGCGCGTTCGAGGGCGCCCTGCCCTATGTCGGCAACCCCGGGCTGATCTCGCGCAGCCACTTGGCACGCTGGCTGGTGGCCAGCGGCGTCTGCGCCGACATGCCGGCGGTGTTCCGCCGCTACCTGGTCGAGGGCAAGCCTGGCTATGTGCCGCACCGCTGGGCCGGGCTGGGCGACGCGGTGCGCTGGATCACCCAGGCCGGCGGCCAGGCGGTGATCGCCCACCCCGGCCGCTACAAGTTCTCGGCCAGCGCCGAATACGCCCTGTTCAGCGAGTTCGCGGCCCATGGCGGCCGCGGCGTAGAAGTCCAGACCGGCAGCCACGGCCCCGGCGCGGCCGCCAAGTACGCCACGATGGCGCGTGAATTCAAGCTGCTGGCCTCGCGCGGCAGCGACTTTCACGACCCTGCCGAGAGCCGCACCGCCTTCGGCAGCCTGCCCGACCTGGCCGGCGACCTGACGCCGGTCTGGGAGGCGCTGGCCGAGCGCGTCGTGCAGCCTTGAGCACGGGGCTGGGGGCGCCGCTGGCGCCGATCCGCTGGTCGATAAGCGCTTGAAACTGCCCGGCTCAGTTGCGGCGCTGCAAGCCCTGCAACTCGGCCAGCGTATTGGCGTTGGCAAAGGCGCCGGGGTCGTCGAACAGCACGCTGGCGCAGCCCAGGCTGGCGGTCCAGCGGTCGATCCTGCGCTGGCCGGACTGGACGAAAGCCAGCAGGCTGTCGCAGACCCGCCGGTGCATCAGGCAGAACACCGGCTGCGGCTGCACCGCGCCCTGCTCCAGGGTGGCGGCGATGGCGACATCGGCGGCCTGTGCGGCCATCGCCGCCGCCAGCCTGGCGACCAGGTCGAGCGGGAAGTTCGGGCTGTCGCAGGGCACGGTGACGAGGTAGTCGGTGCTGCAATGCGTCAAACCGGCGAGGAATCCGGCGAGCGGGCCGGGCTGGTCGGGCAAGGCGTCGGGCCAGACCGGCGCGCCCATCGCGGCATAGGCCTCGAGGTTGCGGTTGGCATTGAGCATCAACTGGCCGACCTGTGGCCGCAGGCGCTGCAGGGCATGTTCGACCAGCGGCCGGCCCTGGTGGCTTTGCAGGCCCTTGTCGACCCCGCCCATGCGGCTGCCGCGGCCGCCAGCCAGGACGATGCCGGTGATGTCCTCGGGCGCGATCAGGGTCATGGCGGGTGGGCGCAGCAGTTCAGGGGCGACGATCTTCACATGCCGGCGCGGTCGCCCGGCGCTGGGAAATAATTCGCCCCTTGGGCACCGCCATTCGGCTGCCCGCCAGCGGGCATGCCCGAGAGCACCCCCGCCCATGACCCGCCCCCTGCCCGCGATCAACCCCAGCGCCTGTGAGGTGGCCGCCGAACTGGCCCTGGTCAGCGGCGCGCCACGGCTGACCAGCGCCCGGGTGCCGCTGCTGCGCCAGATCACTGTGCTGGACGAATACGGCAGCCAGCGCCAGATCGCCATCCCCGCCGAGCGTGCGCTGACGGTGTACGTCGACCGCCAGGAACTGGTGACGCTGATGACCCTGGGCGCGGCGCCGGAATGGCTGGTGCTGGGCTGGCTGTGCAACCAGCGGTTGATCGGCGAGGTGTCCGAGATCGAGTCGGTCACGGTCGATTGGGAGGTCGGCGCGGCGGCGGTCAAGACCCACGCCGGCATCGCCAACCTGGCCGAGCGGACCGCGCGCCGGGTCGTGACCAGCGGCTGCGGCCAGGGCACGGTCTTCGGCGACGTGCTGGCGCAGGCGGCAGAACTGCGTTTGCCCGACCCTGCCCTGGCACGCATCCGCCAATCGACCCTGTACGCGGTGCTGGAGCAAATGCGCCTGCGCAACAGCATCCACCGCCAGGCCGGTTCGGTCCATGGCTGCGCGCTGTTCTGCGGCACCCGCATGCTGCTGGCGGTCGAGGACGTGGGCCGGCACAACGCGATCGACACCATCGCCGGCTGGATGGCGCTGCATGGCCTGGGCGGCAACGACAAGCTGTTCTACACCACCGGGCGCCTGACCAGCGAGATGGTGCTCAAGGCGGCGCACATGGGTGTGCCCATCGTGGTCTCGCGCAACGGCATCACCGCCATGGGCCATGGCCTGGCCGAGCAACTCGGCATGACCTTGTTCGGCCGCGCCGCCAACCGCCACTTCATTTGCTACAGCGGCCTGGCCCGGTTTGACGCCGAGCCTGAACCGCAGCGCCCGACGGTGCGCGTCGCCATCGGCTGAGCCCGGCCGCTGCCGCCATGTCCCAGTACTTCGAAATTCATCCCGACAACCCGCAGCCTCGGCTGATCCGGCAGGCGGCGCAGTTGCTGCATGCCGGCGGCGTCTGCGCGCTGCCCACCGATTCGAGCTATGCGCTGGCCTGCCACCTCGACGACAAGGTCGCCGCCGAGGCGCTGCGGCAATTGCGCCAGGTCGACGCCAAACACCACCTGACCCTGCTCTGCCGCGACCTGTCGGAGCTGGCCAGCTACGCCCGCGTCGACAACCGCCAGTACCGGCTGTTGAAACTGGCCACGCCAGGGCCCTACACCTTCATCCTGCAGGCCAGCAAAGAGCTGCCGCGGCGGCTGTCGCACCCCTCGCGGCGGACCATCGGCCTGCGCGTGCCGGCCCACCGCGTAACCCAGGCGCTGCTGGCCGAACTTGGCCAGCCGTTGCTGGCCACGACCTTGATCGCGCCCGGCCAGACCGAGCCTATGAACGAGCCGCAGCAGATCCGCGCCCACTTTCAGCATCGCCTGGCGGCCGTGCTCGATGCCGGCGCCTGCCGGCGCGAGGCCACCACCGTGATCGACTACAGCGGCGACACGCCGCTGGTGGTGCGCCAGGGCTGGGGCGACCTGGCGCGGCTGGGCTTGCAGGCTCCGGCCTAGGCGCGTGCCGGGCGGCGGCTCAGACTGCGGCGGTGACGACGATCTCGACCCGCCACGCCGGCCGTGCCAGGCGCGCCTGCACGGTCGCCCTGGCCGGGGTGTGGCCGGGCACCACCCATTCCTCCCAGACCGCGTTCATGGTCGCGAAATCGGCCATGTCGTCGAGGAAGATCTCGGCCCGCAGGATGCGGCTCTTGTCGCTGCCGGCCAGGGCCAGCAGCCGGTCGATCGCGGCCAGCACCTCGCGGGTCTGGCCCGCAGTGTCGGCCGCGCCGACGCTGGCCACCTGGCCGGCCAGGTAGCAGACCCCGTTGTGGACCGTGATCTCCGACATGCGCGGGCCGGTCTCAAAGCGTTGCAGGTTCATTTTTTCTCGCGCTGGGTTGACATGGCGCTGGGGCGCGTGCCACCGGCAGGCCCGAGTTCGCGGTAGCGGCGCCGGCGGCGGCGTTTGTCGGGCTCGACCTCGCCGATCTTGGCCTCGCGGCCGACCAGCAGGTTGACGATGTTGCGCCGGTGCCGCCAGATCAGCAGCAGGCTCATGAAGCAGACCGCCATCAGACGGTTGGCCTTGTCGAAGAACAACAACTCGCCGAACATGATCAGCACCGCCGTGACGATGGCCGCCAGCGAGGAATAGCGAAACGCCGCCGCGACCACGATCCAACTGACCTCCGCCGCCAGCCCCAGCCAGGGGTTGAACGCCAGCAGCACGCCCAGAGCCGTGGCCACGCCCTTGCCGCCCTTGAAGCCGAAGAACACCGGCAAGAGGTGACCGAGGAACGCGGCCACGCCGACAAAGGCCTCGGTGCTCTCGTCAAAGCCATAGCGGGTGGCCAGCAGGCGCACCGCCGCCACCGGCGCGTAGCCCTTGGCGCAGTCGAGCAGCAGGGTCAACACCGCCGCCACCTTGCCGCCGGTGCGCAGCACATTGGTGGCACCCGGGTTCTTCGAGCCGACCGTGCGCGGGTCGGGCAGGCGCATCAGCTTGCTGATGATGACCGCGAACGACAGCGAGCCGATCAGGTAGGCCACAACAAACGCGCCGTAGTTGTAGAGCAGGACTTTGGGCATGGACGTGCCTATGGTGCTGGCGGGAATTTTTTGGCCGCTGGCAGCGGCGGTCTGGAGCAGGGCCTGGCCGACTTGCGCAGGCGTCGTCCACCAGTGTATGCCGGCGGATTTTGGCCATGGCCGGCAGGCGGGCGCGGCTGACCGGCTGGGCCCCAGGGCCGCCATGGCCGTCGCCAAAACCGGGGTGGCGGAAGGACGTGGGAGTCGAACCCACCAGACACGCTTGCGGCGCGTCTCGCCGGTGTTGAAGACCGGGCGCCCCACCGGGGTGCGATGGCCTTCCTGCGCCGGGCTGACCTTAGCATGGCGGCTCGGCACAGCATGGCGGCTCGGCCGCAGCGGTCAACGGCGGCATGGCGGCCACGCTCGGCCAGTGCCTCTGGCCGTCAAAGCGCGTCAGGCCGGCGCGGTCGAGGAACTCCAGCACCTGCACCGTCAGGTTGCGGCCGATGCCGCTGCGGTCGCGGTAGGCAGCGGCGTCGAAGCCACCGTCGGCCGACTCGGCCGCCAGGGTCTGTGCCAGCGCCACCAGCCCGGGCAGGGTCTGCGGCAGGTAGCAGCGGTTGGGCGCGATCCGCAGCAGCAGGCCCAGCCTGGCGGCGCGCTGGACGAAGGCCTGCAGCGTGGCCACCGGCAGACCAAGCTGTGCCGCCAAGTCGCCGGCGATGGGCGGACGCAGGCCGGTGTCGCCCAGCGCCGCATGGACGCGGTCGAGCAGCGCCTGGTCGGCCTGGCCGAGCACGGCGCGGTGGCTGGCCAGGCGCAGGCACAGGCCATCGCGGCAGACCTCGCCGCTGGCCAGGGCCTGGGCCAGCAGCGCCCGCAGCAAATCCGGCTGGCAGCGCAGTTGCAGCAACTGGCGCAACTCGCCCTCGCCCGGGCCTGAGCTGTCGGCCTGGCGGCTGTGCCAGTCGGCCAGCGCCTGGCGCAGCCGCGCGCACCAGCCCTGCCAATGCCCGGCCGACTGGGCCAGTGGGCCCGCCGGGGTGGCCAGCACCACCACGCCCGGCAGGTGCTGCAGCGCGGCGGCGGCCGGCGGCGCCAGGTTCCAGGCCAGCGCAAAGCGGTTCAGCGCCAGGCCATGCGGGGCCTCGACCAGCAGGGCCGACAGCGCTGCGGCCGCGTCCGGCTGGCCCCAGGCCGCCAGTTCGGCCAGGCGCTGCGGCCGCAGCCCACCGCGCGGCGGCGCAAACGGGTCCAGCACCACCCCGCCGCCGATCACCCGCCGCGCCGCCGCGTCGCGCAGGATGAAGCGGTCGCCGCGGAACGCCGAGACCGGCTTGTCCAGCCGCAGTTGTGCCAGGCCGGCGCTGCCGGCCGCGATGGCCGGGCCGAACAGCAGGCTGACCCGGACCGCCACCGCCGACGCCCCCAGATGCAGCAGCAGCGATGCACGCGAGGCCAGGGGGCGTGGCTCGCTGGCCAGCACTTCCAGGCGCACCGCCAGGCGTTCGGTGGGGGCATGCGCGGGCGGCGCCAGCAGCCAGTCGCCGCGTTGCGGCTCGGCCCGGTGCAGGTCGACCCCGGTCAAGTTCAGGGCGCTGCGCTGGCCGGCCCGGGCAAGGGTCGCCGGCAAGCCCATGGTGTGGATGCCACGCACCCGCGCCAGGCTGCCGCGCGGCGCCAGGCAAACTTCGTCGCCGACCCGGACCTGGCCCGACAGGACCGCGCCGGTGACGACCCTGCCGGCGCCGGCCAGCGCGAAGCTGCGGTCCAGCGACATGCGGAAATGGCCCTCGACCGGCCTGGCACTGTGGCCCAGCGCGAGCCGGCCCAGCGCCTCGCGCAGCGCCGCAACGCCCCGGCCGGAGGGCGTATCGAGTGCCCAGACCGGCGCCTGCGGCCAGGCGGTGGTGGCCAGCAGTGCCGCCACTTCGGCCCGCGCCTGCGCCAGCCGCGCCGGCGCGACCCGGTCGATCTTGGTCAGCGCCACCACGCATTCGGGCACCGCCAGCAGGCCCAGGACGGCCAGATGCTCCAGCGTCTGCGGCATCGGCCCGTCGTCGGCCGCGACCACCAGCAGGGCGACGTCGATGCCGGCCACCCCGGCCAGCATGTTGCGCATGAAGCGTTCATGGCCGGGCACGTCGATGAAACCGACCGGTTCGGCCGCGCCCAGGTCGGCGTAGGCAAAGCCCAGGTCGATCGACATGCCGCGGCGCTTCTCCTCGGCCAGCCGGTCGGTGTCGACTGCGGTCAGGGCCTTCACCAGGCTGGTCTTGCCATGGTCGACATGGCCGGCGGTGGCGACGATCACGGCTGGGTGAACAAGGCCACGAAGGCCGCCTCGTCGGCGGCCTGCGCCGGGCCGTCGCCAACAGCGGCCAGGCAGCGCAAATCCAGCCACAGTGCGCCCTCGGCGGTGCGCCCGACCAGCGGCAGGGGCAGCGCCCGCAGGCGCCTGGCCAGTGCCGCCAGCGCCCGGCCGGCATGGCGCGCGGGGCCGGCCGGGGTCAGGCGCAGGGCGGCGCTGGGCAGCAGCTCGGTCGGCATCGCGCCGCTGCCGATCTGGCTGTCGCAGGCGACGACATCGACCCGGCCGGCGTCGCCCCACCAGGCCGCCAGGGTCGGCTGCAAACGCCGCGCCAGGGCATCGATCTCGGCCAGCGGCCGGGTCAGCAGGCGCAGCGTCGGCAGCCGCTGGGGCAGGCGCTCGGGGTCAGCGTAGAGCGCCAGCACGGCCTCGAGCGCGGCCAGGCTGAGCTTGTCGCAGCGCAGTGCGCGCTTCAGTGGGTTCTTCTGCAAACGGGCAACCAGCTCGGCGCGGCCGACGATCAGCCCGGCCTGCGGCCCGCCGAGCAGCTTGTCGCCGCTGAAGCAGACCAGGTCGGCGCCACTGGCCAGCGTCGCGGCCACGGTCGGCTCGGCCGGCAGGCCCAGGCCGGCCAGGTCGATGAGCGCGCCGCTGCCCAGGTCGACGACCAGCGGCAGGCCGTGGGCGCGGCACAGCCCGGCCAGGGCCGACTCGGCGACGCTGGCGGTGAAGCCCTCGATCCGGTAGTTGCTGGTGTGTACCTTCAGCAGCAGGGCGGTGTTGGGCGTGATCGCCTCGGCGTAGTCGGCCAGGTGGGTGCGGTTGGTGGTGCCGACCTCACGCAGCCGGCAGCCGGCCTGGGCCATGATCTCGGGCAGGCGAAAAGCGCCGCCGATCTCGACCAGTTCGCCGCGCGAGACGATCACCTCGCGCCGCTGGCGGCCGCCGGCCAGGCTGGCCAGGATCAGCAGCAGCGCGGCGGCGTTGTTGTTGACCACCGCCGCCGCCTCGGCGCCGCTGAGTCGCCTCAGCCAGGCCTGGACATGGTCATCGCGGTCGCCACGGCCGCCCTGGTCCAGATCAAACTCCAGGTTGCAGCCGCCCCTGGCCACCTGCTGCAGCCGGGCGATGGCCTCGGCCGGCAGGACGGCGCGGCCCAGGTTGGTGTGCAGCACCGTGCCGCTGAGGTTCAAGACCGGGCGCAGCGACGGCGCCAGCAGTTGGCGCAAGCGTGCCGCCAGCGCCGCCGCTAGGCTTGCCCGGTCCAGCGCCGCGCCGTTGCTGCGCCGCGCTGCCAGTTCGTCGCGCACCGCCGCCAGCACCAGCGGCCGGCCATGGTCGGCGACCAGGGCGGCGATCTCGGCCCAGGCCAGGACCTTGTCGACCGCCGGTGGCCGCTGCGCCGGGCTCAGCATGGCGCAGCGGCGCCGCCCTGGCGCTCAGTCGCCCGAGCGCAGCCGCCGCAGGATCTCGGGCAGGGCCAGGTCGGCCAGCGCGCGCATCTCGGCGTCGCTGCGGTCCTGGATCGGATGGGCGACAAAGACCATCGCCGGGTCGAAGCCCAGCGACAGCGATTGCGCAGCCGCAGCCTGGATGAACCCGGTCGAGGCGACACCGACGCCTGGGATGCCACGACTTTCAAGATCCGCGATGTCATGCATACAGCACGACGTACACGAGCCTCAGTCGGCCAGCCCTTCGACCACGAGTTGCACCTGCGCCGCGATCTCTTGGCGCAGCGCGGTCGGTGCCGGCCGGGTGTAGGTCGGCTTGCGGTAGCGCTTGACGGCGATGCCCTGGGCCGTCAACTGGGCGTCCAGGCGGTCGAGAAAAATATTGCCGCGCGGCTTGGAGATGTCAAGCAGGCCGACCGTCAGCCCAGCCAGGCTGCGTGGCCGCGCCAGCAGGGCGCGCGCCAGCGGCGAACGCTCCGAGCTTGGGTCCATCAAGTAACTCATGTGCCGATCTCCTTGGACACTGGCGTCGAGCCGACCGGGCCAGAGGCCGCCCAGCCGGCGATGACCGCCGAAAACAGGCCGGCATTGCCGCCGGCCCGCACGATGATGAGGCCGCCGGGGCGGAACTTGGGCACGGGTTTGCCCGCCATGGCCAGCGGCAGGCCTTCGGCTATGCCACCCGCCCCGACGACCAACTCGTCGCCATTGAGCAGCAGCAACTCCTCCAGCGCAGTGCGCAGGCGCGCCTTGCTCCAGCCGGCGTCGATGAAGACCCGGCTGTGCTCGGGGCTGACGACCAGCAGCGCGTCGCCGGCCATGGCCAGCTTGGCGTTGTCGACCGTGCGCAGGCTGGCGGCAAAGCTGCGCAGCAGCGACTCGGGCGTGCGCGACTTCTGGTCGACGATGCCTTGCACACCTTCGCCGGCAAACAAGGTCACGGTCGAGGCGTTGGCGGCAAAGCCGCGTTCGACCGACAGCGGCTCCCAGGCAGGATCCTCGTTCTCGGCGAAGCAGAAGCTGTATTTGCCGGGCGTGCCCAGGGTCGAGCGGTCGATCTCACCCGGCCGGCCACCGCCGACATTGCGGATCACGAGTTGCAGCGCCCGGCCAATCGTGGCGTTGGCGCGGTGCCCCTGGCCGAGCGCGTTGACGCCGGAGTTGACGCCGACCGCCCGCCCCAATGGGCCGTTGATGACCACCACCGGCCCGGCAAACATGGTGGTGCAGAGCAGGCCATGCATGCCGAACTCGTCGATCAGCGCGGCCTCGACTGCCGCCAGCACCAAGGGCAGGTACTCGGGCTTGCAGCCGGCCATGACGGCGTTGATCGCCACCTTCTCGACGGTGCAGGGCGCCAGGTCGGGCGGGATCAGGCCGATCAACTCGTCGCCGCGGCGGGTGGTGCCGGCGAGCATGCGCAGCACCCGCTGGGGCGTGGGTGGCACCAGCGGCAGGCCATCGCTCCAGCCACGCGCGTAGCAGGCCTCGATCTCGTCCTCGGCCTCGCCCAGCGCCACCTGGCGGGCCGCCAGGCCGGTGTCGCCGAAACGCACCAGCAAATCCTCGGCCACGCCCGGGTCGAGCGTCTTCGAGGCACAGCCGGCACGCCAGTCGGGCAGCGCCGCGCCCAGGCCGGGCCGGCCGCTGAGCCGCTGCCAGTCGCCGCGCTGCCAGCCGTAGGTGCGCCCAACCTCACGGCCGGCCTCGACCCGGATCAGGGTCGGCACGAATTCGATCCGCAAACGATAGGAATGCGCCAGGTCGGCGTCGAACCCCCGGCCAGCCAGGCCGGCGGCAAAGTCGCTGTCGTCCTGGACCCAGACCGTCAGCGGCAATTCGCCATCGGCCAACTCGGCCAATAGCGGTTCGACCAGGGTACAGGTCGGGCAATCGCGCTTGGCGACCACAATCAGGCCGTCGGGCATCGCGGGCAGGGCAGGCAGGGCAGGCAGGGCAGGCATGGCGGGCATCGTGGCATTTTCGGCCGCAATCGCCCTGTCCCGACCGGGACAGCCGACCGCGCTGCTGCGGCTTTGCCGGTGATACGCTTTGCGCCACCCACTGCTGCCGACACCGCCATGAACCAACCCCAAGCCCTGGACAGCCGCCCCGCCGACATCAGCACCACCGAATGGCAGGCGCGCTGCGACCTGGCGGCGCTGTACCGCATCGTCGAGCACTTCGGCTGGACCGACATCCTGGCCACCCATATGTCGCTGCGCCTGCCGGACGAGCCCGAGGCCTTCCTGATCAACCACTACGAGGAGATGTTCCACGAGATCACCGCCTCCAGCCTGATCAAGATGAGCCTGGATGGCCGGGTGCTGGGCCGACAGGGCCGTTTCAACTCGGCCGGGCTGACGATCCACAGCGGCGTCTACAAGGCCAGGCCGGACGTGAATTGCGTGATGCACACCCACACCCGGGCTGGCGCCGGGGTATCGCTGATCCGCAATGGCCTGCGCCCGATCAGCCAGGACGCGCTGATGGTGCTCGACGAGGTGGCCTACCACGACTACGGCCTGCCGGCCAGCGCCCAGGAGTGCGAGGCCTTGGGCGTCACCTGCCAGGCGGGCAACTGCGTGGTGCTGCTCAACCACGGCCTGTTGAGCTGCGCTGAGACCGTCCACGGCGCGCTGTTCCGGATGTACACGCTGGAGCGCGCCTGCGAGCTGGAACTGGTCTCGCGCCAGCTCGGGCAGGCACCGGTGATGGTCGCCCAGGAGGTCGTCGACGGCATCTCCAAGTCCATGCGCAAGTGGCGCCAGAAGCCCGACTTCGGCCTGCCCGAATGGAATGCGCTGCTGCGTCTGATCGACCGCAAGGTGGCCTCTGGCCAGCAGGACGACTACCGCTGCTGAATTTGCCACGGGCCGGGCGCGGCCCGGGCAGCCGGGGCTTCAGTGGGGCGGGGATTGGCCGAAAAGGTCTGACCCCACACCCACCCCTTTGGAGCCCAGCATGATCCGAATCACCGCCGCACTGTTGTGCGCCCTGGCTGCGGCCTGCAGCATCGTGTCTTGCGGCGGCGGCGGCGACGAAGCCTCGTCCGACAAGCTGACCGTCGTTGGCGCCGGCAATTGAGCACGGGAGCCAAGACCATGAAACCCAGCTCCTCGATCGGCCTGTGCCTGGCCCTGCTCGCGCCCGCCGCTCTCGCCCTGGACGCCAGCAGCGTCAAGCTGTCGGTGTATGCGGTGATGTTGTCCACCAGCCCGCTGTGCAGCAGCCCGGTCACGGTGTTTTCCAACCCCACGCCGGTCGACGTCGACTTCCTGTCCGGCCCTACCCTGGGCAAGGGCAGCCCGGCCGACGGCAGCTACAACTGCGTCATCATCAAGATGAAGGACCTGATCAGGTTCAAGCCCAGCTGCAGCGCCGGCAGTTGCCTGGCCGACACGGAGTACACGATCGACGTCTGCCGCAGCGACAACAGCGGCAGCACCGCCGCGCCCGACGCCAGCGGCGCCCCGATCGCCTGCACCGGCACCGACACCGCGCCGGCGGCCGACACCGTCTACCTCTACCTGACCACCAACAGCAGCGCCGGCAGCGGCGGCCAGACCTTCTCGCAGCCGACCTCGACCGTCAGCGGCAATGGCCTGAACCTGACCGCGCCGCTGGTGATCTCGGGCAACGCCAAGTCCAAGTTCGTGGTCAACGCCAGCGGCAAGGTCGATGGCAGCCATGGCCCCTGCGGCATGAACCCGCCGGTCTTCGGCTTCGAAAAGCTGTAGCCCCTGCCGGTCAGCGTCGGGCGGCGCGCGGCCAACGCAGCGCGCGCCAGATGGAGGCGACCTGGCCGGCCACAAGGCCCTGGCGGCGTGGCTAAATTTCAGCCTGCCGGCCGCGCCGGGCGCTTGAAATGAGCGGCCGCGCAGCCAAGTCTGGAGGCATCGCAGCAGCCACCCACCGGTGGCCCAGGGCTGCGATCCACCCACCTTGACCGCAGGAGTTCAGCACCATGTTTTTCGTCCCCGCACCCCGCCGCGCTGCCCGTTTCGCCCACCCCCTGGCCGCATGGTTTGACGAGCGCCTTCTGGACACCTTGCCCGACCCGGCACCTGACCGCCGGGATGCCGCCGCCAGCGGCGCGGCGTCGGCGCAGCGCAGCCCGGCGCTGGAGCTGCGCGACGACGACGCCGGCTACACCGTCCAGCTCGACATGCCCGGGGTCGGCAAGGACGCCATCCAGGTCGCCATCGACGGCCGCGATGTCACGGTCCAGACCGGCGCACCGAGCCCAGCGCCTGCCGACGCCGCCGCCGCGCCGCCGCAGCGGGTGGTCTACAGCGAACGCCGCCAGGCCAGCTATGCCCGCAGCTTCAGGCTGCCCACCGAGATCGACCAGGCCGGCTCATCCGCCCGGCTGGAAAACGGTGTGCTGACGCTGACCCTGGCCAAGAAGGTGGCCCCGCGGGCAGCGCAGCTGACCGTCAACTGACTCAGGGCAGCGCAGCTGACCGTCAACTGACTCAGGGCAGCGCAGCTGACCGTCAACTGACCCAGGGCGGCGCAGCTGACCGTCAACTGACTCAGGGCGGCGCAGCTGACCGTCAACTGATCTGGTCCAGCGCCCAGCGCGGCCGCACGTCAAAGGCGTAGTCCTTGGTCGCTGCGGCCGCGCCGCTTTGCAGCCGCATTGCCGCCGCCAGGGCGATCATGGCGCCGTTGTCGGTGCACAGCGCCAGCGCCGGGTAGTGGACGCGAAAGCCCGATCGCAGCGCCGCCGCGTCGAGCTGCCGACGCAACTCGGCATTGGCGCCTACGCCGCCCGAGACCACCAGCCGTGTCAGGCCAGTGGCCTTGAGCGCGGCCAGTGACTTCTTGACCAGCACCTCGACGATTGCCGCCTGGGCAGAGGCCGCCAGATCGGCGAGTTGCTGGGTGCTCGGCGCTGGCCCGAGCTTGCGGTGCTGGACCATCACGGCGGTCTTCAGTCCGGCAAAGGAGAAATCCAGGTCGCCGCTGTGCAGCAAGGGCCGCGGCAGCTTGAAGGCCCCGGCATCGCCCTGCGTCGCCAGCTGCGCCAGCGCCGGACCGCCCGGATAGCCCAGGCCCAGCAGTTTGGCGCTCTTGTCGAAGGCCTCGCCGGCCGCGTCGTCAATCGTCTCGCCGAGCAAGTGGTAGTCGCCCACCGCCGCAACTCGCATCAACTGGGTGTGGCCGCCCGAGACCAGCAGGGCGACGAAGGGGAATTGCGGCGCGTCGGCCGAGAGGAAGGGCGACAGCAGGTGGCCCTCAAGGTGGTGCACGCCCAGCGTTGGCCGGTCCAGCGCCGCAGCCAGGGCACAGGCCACCCCGGCGCCGACCAGCAGCGCGCCGGCCAGGCCCGGCCCGCGGGTGAAGGCGACCACGTCGATTTGGCGCAGACCGATGCCAGCCTCGGCCAGCACCTGGCGGGTCAGCGGCAGGACCCGCCGAATGTGGTCGCGCGAGGCCAGCTCGGGCACCACGCCGCCGTAATCGGCGTGCATCGCGACCTGGCTGTGCAGGGCCTGCGCCAGCAAGCTCGGGATCGCCGGCCCGGTCGCGCGCACCAGCGCGACGCCCGTTTCGTCACAGGAGGATTCGATGCCCAGGACATGCATGGGCCGGCAGTGTAGGCAGGTGGCTGTTGCCCGCGACCCACACCGCGGGCCACCGGCCACAGCGCGGTTCAACTGTCGAGGCGGTCGCTGCGCCCATCCGGCGCGACTTCGGCCGCGTCGATGTTGGCGTCGAAGGCGCTCAACTCCTGACCCAAAGCGGGCGCGTTCGGGTCAAGCGCCAGCAGCGGCTTGTCCAGCGGACGGCAGATGTGCCGTTGCAGGCGCTCCAGGCGGCCGGAGCGCTCGATCTGGGCCAGCACGGCCTGCGGATCGATCATCATTGCAAACGGGTTGGCGCTGCGTGGCAGGTATTGCATCCAGGATCTCCAAGGGATGGACTCGATGCCCCCAATCTAGCGCCGGGTCGCGCGCCTGCCCAGTGGCTGGGCAGCGCTGCCAGTTGTCAGGCAACGCCTGACAAGGCCGTCAGGCGCGGCGCGCTGGCCGTGTCCTACTTCACGCCGGCCGTCAATTGCGGCAATAGATAGTCCCGCCCCGCCGCTTTGGCCACCTCCAGCACGGTTTGTTCGCGGTCGTTGCGCAGGCTGCGGTCGGCGCCCCGCGCCAGCAGCAGCGTGACCGTGGCCTCGGCGCCGAAGCGGGCGGCCATCATCAACGCGGTGTCGCCACGCGGCGACCGCGCGTCAATCGCCGCGCCCTTGTCCAGCAGCAGTTGGACCGCGTCTGTGGCCGGCCCGGTGGCGGCGTACAGCAGCGGCGACCAGCCCTCGCGCTGGACCTGCGCGCCGCGCGCCAGCAAGCGCAGCACCCATGCCGTGTGGCCCTTCAGCGCCGCCATCATCAGCGGCGTCTCGCGCACCGCATTGGCGGCGTCGACCTCCAACTGGGGGTGGGCAATCAGCAGCTCGGCGACCTTGAAACCACCCTCGCGCAGGCAGAGGTAAAGCGCCACCTGGCCCTTCTCGTCGCGCGAATTGGGGTCGAAGCCGCGTCCCAGCAAGGCCTGGACGGCAGGCCCGTCGTCCACGCTGAGGGCTTTGAAAAAATCCTCATAGCTGCCGGCATTTGCGTAAAAACTCGCAAATAGAACAATCAGATAGAGCGGATTCTTAATCCATGACATGAACTTCATCTCGGCTCCCGACCGGGTTCGCTGGCGGATCGCGCAAGGCCATCGGGGCGGAACAATCGCTCGAAGTTGCGGCTGGTGGCGGCCGCAATCTCGGCCACGCCCAGGCCTTTGACCTCGGCCAGTTTGGCCGCCACATGGGGCACGTAGGCGGGCGAGTTGGTCTTGCCGCGGTAGGGCACCGGCGCCAGGTAGGGGCTGTCGGTCTCGATCAGGCAGCGGTCCAACGGCACGAACGCGGCCAGGTCGCGCAGGTCCTGGGCGTTACGGAAGGTGAGGATGCCCGAGAACGAGATATGAAAACCCAGGTCGAGCGCGGCGCGGGCGACTTCGGCGGTCTCGGTGAAGCAATGGAACACGCCACCCGCCTCGCCGCCCTGCTCCTGCGCCAGGATGGCCAGGGTGTCGGCCGAGGCGCTGCGGGTGTGGATCACCAGCGGCTTGGCACACAGCCGGGCGGCGCGGATGTGGGTGCGGTAGCGCTCGCGCTGCCACGCCATGGCCTCGACGCTGCGGCCGTTGAGGCGGTAGTAGTCCAGCCCGGTCTCGCCCAGCGCCAGCACGCGCGGGTGGGCGGCGAGGCGGCACAGGGTGGCCAGATCGGGTTCGGCCACGCCCTCGTTGTCGGGATGGACGCCGGCGGTGGCCCAAAAATTGTCATAGCGCGTGGCCAGGCCGAGCACGCTGTCAAATTCCTCCAGCGTGGTGCAAATCACCAGCGCCCGGTCGACCTGTGCGGCGGCCATGTCGGCGCGAATCGCATCGATCCGCTCGAACAAGCCGGGAAAGCTCAGGTGGCAGTGGGAATCGACAAACATGGGCGGATGGCGGGTCGCACGCGGCGCCGCAGCGGCGCGCTGACGCGGCGGGCCTAGACGGTCTGGGTCGGCTTGCTGGACGAAATCTGAACGCCCAGGATGGCCTCGATCTTGATCTTGAGCAACTTGCTCTTTTCGTCGTTCGGGAAACGCACCCCCACGCCCTGGGTGCGCCCGCCCGAGGCGTTGGCCGGGGTGATCCAGGCCACGCGCCCGGCCACAGGGTATTTCTGCGGGTCCTCGGGCAGGGTCAGCAGCAGGTACACGTCGTCGCCCAGGCGCAATTCCTTCAGGCTGGGCACGAACAGTCCACCCTCCAGAAACAGCGGCACATAGGCGGCGTAGAGCGCGCCCTTTTCGCGGAAGGTGAGTTGGATGACGCTGTGCCTGGCCGAGGCCAGGCCAGTGCCCGTTCCAGCCGGCGCGGCGACGCCGCCAGCGTCTGCGCCGGCACGCGCGGGGGATTCAGCCATGGGGTGTCTCGGCAAAGGCCATGGCGACGAGTGTAGTCAAGGCCATCGGCCCCACAGTCGAGCGGCCCCTCAGGCCCAGATCGGGCCGGCCAACAGCACCAGCGACTCGACCAACAGCGCCGCCTGCCAGGGGTGCTCGGCATGGCGGGCGGTGCGCAGCAAAGCGGCGTGCCAGGCGCCGATCGTGTCGATCCGGCTGGCCGGCACCGGCCTGGCGGCGAAGCTGCTGGCAGCAAAGTAGCGCGGCGTGCCGCCCACGGCCAGGGCCGCCCAGTCGTGGGCCAGGCGCAGCAGCAAATCGACCACCCGGGGCACGGGCTGGCCGGCCAGGCTGCTGGCGTCGCCGGTGGCGATGCGCTGCGGCAATTCGGCCACCATCGCCGCAGTGATGCCGCCATGGGCCCAGTCCAAGGCCTGCAAGGGGCTGCCGCCGCACAGGCGCAGCAGCGGCTCGGGCAGCGCCAGGCCCTGGCCCTGCAGCCAGGCCGTGGCCTGGTCGGCCGTGGGCAGCCCGAGGCCCAGGCGCTGGCAGCGGCTGCGCAGCGTCGGCAACAGGCGCTCGGGGTCGGTGCTGCTCAGCACCAAGCGGAGTTGGCCAGGGGGCTCCTCCAGCGTCTTCAGCAGGGCGTTGGCCGATTGCAGGTTGAGCGTGTCGGCGGGGTGGATCAACAACAGCTTGCCCCGCCCTCGCCCGCTGCTTTGCTGCGACCAGGCGATCGCCCGGCGGATTTGGACGATGCGCACTTCCTTGCTCGGCTTGGTCTCGCCCTTGGGGGCGTCCTCGTCGTCGTCGCTGGCCCAGCCCAGTTCGCGGCGCAGGGCAAACGGCGCCAGCAGCAGGAAGTCGGGGTGGCTGCGCTGCTGCAAGCGCAGGCAGGCGGTGCAGCGGCCGCAGGGGCGCGGCGCGGGCGGGCTGTCGGCCTCGCACAGCAGCGACTGCGCCAGCATCAGCATGAACGCCAGGTGCCCGGCGCCGGCCGGCCCGTGCACCAGCAGGGCATGCGCGTTGGCCATCGACAGGGCCTGGCGGAGTGGGCCGGCGAGCCAGGGCAAGGCGCCAACGCCATGCCAGTCCGACGCCGCTGCCACCTCGCGCCGGGCGCTGCTGAGGGGGTCGGGGCTGGCGATGCGGCTGGCCACCCTGGTCAGCCTGTGGAAAGGGCGGCAAGCGTGGCCGGATCGCCGAGGCGGGCCTGCACCTGCTGCCAGACCTGCGCCCAGACTGCTGCGGCCGGCAGGTCGGCATCGATCCGAACCATGCGTTGCGGCGCCGCAGCCATCCGCGCCGCATAGCCGGCCGCGACCTGGGTGAAGAAGTGCAGGTCCTCGCGCTCAAGCCGGTCGGCGCTGCGCGCGGCGGCGCGGCGCTGCGCCGCCACCGCCGGCGGCAGGTCAAACCACAAGGTCAGGTCGGGTTGCCGGCCCTGCTGAACCCAGGCCTCGAGTTGCGTCAGGACCGCCAGCTCAGAGCCCCGTCCGGCGCCCTGGTAGGCGAAGGTGGCGTCGCTGAAACGGTCGCACAGCACCACGGCACCACGCGCCAGGGCCGGTGCGATCACCACCCGCAAATGGTCGCGCCGGGCAGCAAAGACCAGCAAGGCCTCGGTCAGCGCGTCCATGTCGTGGCTCAGGAACAGCGCCCGCAGCGCCTCGGCCAGTACCGTGCCGCCCGGCTCTCGGGTGACCACGGGCTCCTGCCCGCGTTGGCGCAGCGCCTCGGCCAGGGTCTCGATGTGGCTGGATTTGCCGGCCCCGTCTATGCCCTCGAAGCTGATGAAGTGCGCGGCTGCGCTCATGGTGGAGGGCTGGGCCTGGGGTTGTTCCGCTGGTACTGGTTCACGGCCCGATTGTGTGTCGCCAGATCGTTGCTGAAGGCGCTGCTGCCGTCGCCCCGGGCGACGAAATACAGCGCCCGGGTGGCCTCGGGCTTGACCGCAGCGCGCAGTGCGGCCAGCCCGGGCATGGCGATCGGGGTCGGCGGCAGGCCGCTGCGGGTGTAGGTGTTGAAGGGCGTGTCGGCGCGCAGGTCGCGGCTGCGCAGGCGGCCGGAAAAGCCCGTCCCCAGGCCGTAGACCACGCTCGGGTCGGTCTGCAGCGGCATGCCCAGGCGCAAACGGTTGATGAAGACGCCAGCCACCAGGCCGCGCTCGCCGGCCTGGCCGGTTTCCTTCTCGATGATCGAGGCCAGGGTCAGGGCCTCGCTCGCGTCGCGCAAGGGCAGGTCGGCCGACCGCTCGGCCCACACCGCCGCCAGCCGCTGCTGCATCGCCTGGGCGGCACGGCGCAGCACCGTCAGGTCGCTGACGCCACGGCTGTAGACATAGGTGTCAGGAAAGAAGCGGCCCTCCGGCGCCACGCCTGGCAGGCCGATGGCGGCCATCAGTTCAGCGTCGCTCAGGGTGGCGCCGGTCTGTTGCATCCTGGGCGAACGCGCCAGGGCGGCGCGGCACTGCGACCAAGTCCAGCCCTCGATCAGGCGCAGCCGCTCCAGCGTCTCGTCACCCTGCACCATCTTAGCCAGCAGGCCGCGTGGCGTGATCCCGGCCTCGAGCGCATAGCTGCCGGCGCGAATGCGTCTGGCCAGGCCGGACCAGCGAAACCAGTGGTACAGCGCCCAACTCGGCGCCCGCACACCGGCGTCTACCCAAGCCTGCGCCACCTCGCGCGGCGAGGTGCCGGGCTCGATCGACAGCTCCACCCTGGGCGAGGCCAGCGGCAGCGCGCTGTGCAGCCAGGCGGCAACGCCCGCAGCCGCCAGAGCCAGCGCCACCAACAGCAGCACGATCGCGTACTTGCCTGCCCGCCGCCAGGCGCCCGGCTGGACCTGCCGCTGGCTCATCCGGCAGCGCCCAGGCTGCGGCTAGAGCGGTGGCGCGAACAGGCGTTGCGGGCTTGGAACAAGGGCACGGGAGAGGCACGGACTACAAGGGCGGTGATGATAATTGCGCCATGAACGACACCACCTTGCCCACGCCAGCGCCGCTCGATGGCGCTGTCCGCCTCAGCGATTGGGGGCTGATCTGCGCCCAGGGGCCGGACGCCGCCAGCTTCCTGCAAGGGCAGTTGACCCAGGACCTGCTGCAGTGGCCGGCCGGCCAGGCCCGGCTGGCCGGCTTTTGCTCGCCCAAGGGCCGGCTGCTGGCCAGCTTTGTGGTCTGGCGCGACCCTGCGCTGGCCGACACCTTCTACCTGGCCTGCAGCGCCGACCTGCTGGCGGCCACGCTCAAGCGCCTGGGCATGTTCGTGCTGCGCGCCAAGTGCCGCCTCAGCGACGCGAGCCCGGCCTGGTCACTCTGGGGCCTGGCCGGCGGCGCGGCGGTCGCCGCCTGGGGCCAGGCGCTGCCCCGAGCCGACTGGACGGCAGCACCTGCTGCGGGCGGGCAGATGGTCTGCCTGCCGGCCGCGGCCGGCCAATCGCGCGCCCTGCTGGCCCTGCCGGCGGACGCGCCGCCGCTGGCGCTGCCGGCACTGGCCATGGCCGATTGGCACTGGCTGGAGGCGCGCAGCGGCGTTGCCCGCATCGTCGCCGCCACCGCCGACCGGTTCGTGCCGCAGATGGTCAATTTCGAGTTGACCGGCGGCGTCAGCTTCGACAAGGGCTGCTATCCCGGGCAAGAGGTGGTGGCGCGCAGCCAGTACCGCGGCACCCTCAAACGCCGGGCGATGGTGTTCGATGCCGAGCATGACCTGGCGCCCGGCCTGGAGGTGTTCCACAGTGCCGACCCGGGCCAGCCGGCCGGCATGGTGGCCCTGGCCGGCCGGCGCAGTGGCGGCGGTGAGTCGGCGGCGCTGGTCGAAATCAAGCTCGCCGCCTTGGCCGATGGCAGCCTGCACGCAGGCGCCGCCGACGGGCCGCTGCTGCGCCCGCTGCCGCTGCCCTACCCCCTGCCCAGCCCGGCCTGAGTCAGGGCCATGGCCATGGCCGGCGGCGTGCGCCTGTTCGTCTACTACCGGGTGCCACTGGCGCAACTGCCGGCCTTGGTCGACCTGGTCACAGCGATGCAGGCCGAGCTGCGGCGCAGCCTGCCCGGGCTGACGGCCGAGCTGATGCGCCGGCCTGGCGCGGCCGACGGCCTGGTCATGTTGATGGAGGTCTACCGCCATCCGGCGGGCGCAGACGACGCGGTCGAGGCCGCAGTCAACGCGGCGGCGGCTGGCTTGTCGGGCCTGATCGCCGGCCAGCGCCAAACCGAGCGCTTCGTGCCGCTGCAGGCCTGACCCGGCCAAAGCCGCCGGGCCATCGAAAAACCTGCCCGCAGAGTTGCCCACCGCGCCGCACGCTGCCAGCGCAGCGGCGGGCCGACGCAGGCTGCGTGCGTCGGCCATCTGAGCGGATCAGAAGCTGGCGTAGGACAGCTTCAGCCCAAAGGTGCGCGGCGACGCGGCGCTGGCCTGCAACGCGCCACCGCCGCCCCAGACGAAGCGGGTGAAGGTCTGCTTGTCGCTGAAGTTGTCGACGAAACCCTGCACCGTGAACTGCGGGTTGACGCGCCAACTGAGCTTGAAGTCGCCCTTGACATAGCTGGGCTGGTACTCGAGCACCGAGTTGGTCGGCTGGCCGTAGAAGCCGCCGGAGTAGGTGGCGACCAGGATAGGCGTGAGCGTGCCGCCGCCTGCCAGCGCGATGTCATAGCGCACGAAGACCGAGCCCTGTGACTTGGGCGAATAGGGCAGGCGTTTGCCGGACAGATCGCAGCCGAACGCCGCCGCAGGTTGGCCCGTGCCGCCCGTGCCCGGTACCACGCCGCAGTTGTAGCCAGGGGCATAGATGCGGCGCTGCCCGATCGGCGCGATGACGATGCCGTTGGCGTCGGTCTGCGGCGCCACCGAGGTCGAGTCGGCCACCAGGATCGAGGTGCCGAAAGGCAAAGCCACGTCAGGGAAGCTGGTGTACTTGGCATCGAGCAGCGAGAGTGTTCCGCCGAGCGAGAACGACTTGCTCTGGCGCCACTCGGCCTCGGCCTCGAAGCCGTTGGACTTGGCCTTGGCGGCGTTGAAGACGACCGACACCGTGCTCGCACCGACCGGCACCTGGCGCTGTTCCTGCAAGTTGGTGTACTGGTTGGCGAAGGCCGCGAGGTTGAGCTGCAGCGTGTTGCCGTAGAAGCGGTTCTTTGAGCCGATTTCGAATGCCGTCACTTCCTCGGGTTTGAAAGTGCGCAGCGACTCGAGCGCCTGGCCCGAGTTGAAGCCACCCGAGCGAAAGCCGGTAGACACCGAGGCATAGAGCAACTGGGCGTTGTTGATGCGGTAGTCCAGTGCCAGTTTGCCGGTGGTCTTGCTGAAGGTGGCGTCGGTGTAGGTCGCGCCGGTGACGGTGTTGGTGCCGGCCAGGCAGTTGAAACCCGGCTGGGCGTTCGAGCCAGTGCAGTTGGTGTTGCCCAGGCTGCCGAATGCGGCATCGGCCGGCAGCGGCGTGGTCAGCGTGATCAGAGTGCCGTCAGGCGCCCCCGCGCCGTTGAGCGGCAGCACCGAATTGGCATTGGCGAACTTGAACGACTTCTTGTCGCGGGTGTAGCGCGCGCCGGCGGTGAGGGTGACGTCGTCGCTGGCCTTGAAGTTGAGCTGACCATAGATGGCGGTCGAGGCCGTCTTGGGTGTCTGCAGGTCATAGAAGCCGGCGCCGTTTTGTGCCAGCGTCAGCGGCGTCGCCAGCGCGTCGGAGCGGATCGTGCGCGGCACCTGCTGGTTGATGAACAGCCCCGTCAAATCGTCCTTGAAGAAGTACAGCCCGGCCACGTAGCCCAGCGGCCCGGCGCCCTCGGACAGCACCTGGAACTCCTGCGAGAAGGTCTTGGCTGCGGTCTTCTGGTAGTCATAGCCGATGGTCGAGGACGAGAAGTCGGTGTCCGAAGAGCGCCCTGACGAGAAGTCGGCGTAGCCGGTGATCGACTTCAGGGTCATGGTCGGCAGCTTCCAGCTCAGGTCGGCTGAGAAATTGCTGTCGCGGGTTGTCAAGAAGGTGGCGTATTCGGTGTTGATGCGGCTGAAGTCGCCGGGCCGGTACAGCGGGATGCCGAGATCCACGCCGGTGCCCACAGCGCTGGTGCCGGTGCCCGCCCCGGCGCCTTGGGTGCGGGTGCAGTCGTTGACGCCGTCGCGGTTGCCACCGCGGGTGTTGAGGGTGGTCAGCGGCGTGGCGTTGAACAACTGCTGGCACGACGCGCCGTGCAGGTAGCTGCCGATCAGCTTGTAGCCAAAGGCCGAGCCGCCATTGCCGCCCTGGCTGGTGTAGTCGGCACGCAGCACAGCCTCGAAATCCTTGGCCGGCTGGAACCTGACCGAGGCGCGCAGAAACTTCAGGTCGCGGTCGAAGACACCGGCGCTGGGGTTGAAATCGTTCTTCACCCAGGGGTCGGCCTTCTCGGCGGCTGCGGCAATGCGCAGCGCTGCGGTCTGGCCCAGCGGCAGGTTGACCGCACCCTCGGTGCGGAAGCGGTTGAAGTTGCCGGCACCGATGCTGCCGCTGACTTCGCTGGAGCCAAATTCAGGCGCGATGGTGGAGATGGCGATGTTGCCGCCAAAGGTATTGCGGCCAAACAGCGTGCCCTGCGGCCCGCGCTGGATTTCGACCCGACCGATGTCCACGAAACCCAGCATCGCCTGCTGGGCGCGCGACTTGTAGATGCCATCGACGAAGTAGCCGATGGTGGTGTCGGCATTGACTGCGACGTTTTCAGTGCGGACGCCGCGAATCGCCGGCCGGGCATCGACACCCGAGCGGCCGAAGGTGAAGCCTGCCGACAGGCTTTCCATCTGCGACAGGTCGGTCACGTTGCGCTCGGCCAGGGTCTGGCTGCCGATGGCGGTGACAGAGACGCTGACCTTCTGTGCGTCTTCGAGCCGGCGGTTGGCGGTAACGGCGATGCTCTGGATCTGGCCGCTGTCGGGCGCAGTCGCCGAAGACTGGGCTTGCGCCAGCGCGCCGGTGGGCGGGCTCAGGATGGCGAAGGCGCCGAAGGCCAGTGCCAGGCGCTGTGACAGGCGGGTGCGGTGGAAGTCAGGCATGGGCGGTCTCAATGGTTGAACGCTGGGGGTAGTTCAGGCGTCGTCGGTGTCGGTTGGGCAGAGGCGGTCTGGCGGCCGCAGTTTGCAGTCCAGTCTGCGGCTTTGCAAGCGTATGCAACGCCTATGCACGCGTCCTAGGTAAAACACTTAGGGCTGGCGCCCGCAGTGTTGCGCGGGGTTGACGAAAACCGGGCTGCGCGACCCCCAAGCACGGGTTCAAGGGCCCGACACAGCCGGCCGCGCCGCCGATGCCCCGTTGGCCACCCGGCCTGTGCTCAACCCTTGATCGCGCCTTGCGTCAAGCCCGAGACAATCTGCTTCTGGAAGATGGCCACGAGCACGATCAGCGGCAGGGTGATGCTCACCGCGCCGGCCACGCCCTGCATCAGCAGCGCCTCGCTCTCGGCGCCGATGGCGTTGGCAATCGCCGCCGGCATGGTCATTTTCTCGGCATTGGTCAGGGCCGAGCTGAGCAGGAAATCGTTGTAGGCGAGCAAGAAGCTGAACAGGCCGGTGGTGACGACCCCGGGCCACATCACCGGCACGATGACGCGGTGAAAAGCCTGAAAGCGGGTGCAGCCATCGACCATCGCCGCCTCGTCCAACTCTTGCGGGATGCTGGCAAAGAAGGCCCGCAGCATCCAGATCGTGAATGGCTGGTTGATCGCCACCAGCACAAAGATCAGCGTGAAATAGCTGTTGCGGATGCCGAGCGCGTCAAAGATGGTGAAGAAGGACGGCAGCAGGGTCGAATGCGGTAGCGCGCGGAACACCAGCGCCATCAGCAGCAGCCAGAAGCCGATCGCGCCGCGGTAGCGCGACAGCGCATAGCCGGCCAGGCAGCCGACGCTGAGCGAGATCGTGACCGTGCCCAGCGTCACCACGGCGGTGTTGAGGAAGTTGCGGTAAAAGGCCTTGTCTATCCACAGCCGGCTGTAGTTCTCGAGCGTGAACGGGGCAAGCCATTTGACCGGCGAGGCGAAGGCGTCGACATACTGGCGAAACGAGATGATGGCGGTCCAGACGACCGGCAGGCAGGCCAGCAACAGCCAAAGCACCAGGGCGGTCCAGCTCAACAGGCGCAGCGGCAGTGGCAGGTGTTTCATCTCAGCGGCGTTGCTCGCGCCAGGTCTTGACCAGCAGGGGCACCAGCAGCACCAGGATGCCGACGATCGTGAGCACCGACGCCGCGCTGGCCTTGTACGGGTTGTTCTCCTGCATCAGGATGTGGTAGGTCAGGTACTGAACGCTGGTCGTGAACGCACCTTGGGTCAGCACCAGCACCGGCTCGAACACGCGGTAGGCATCCATCCAGTGGATCAGGGTGATGAACACCAGCAGCGGCGACAGGTGCGGAAGCGTCACGAAGCGCAGCCGCTGCCAGCGGTTGGCGCCGTCGATGGTGGCGGCTTCCAGCGCGTCCTGCGGCACCGACTGCAGCCCGGCGTAGAGCACGATGAAAGCAAACGGCGCGACATGCCAGATGCCGTAGACGATGATCAAGAGCTGCGCCGACCAGGCCTGCGCCATCCAGTACACCTGGATGCCCAGGCCCGACAGCAGGTAGGGCACCAGGCCGTTGTCGCGGAACAGCCATTTGATCGACAGCGCGCCCACCACCGGGGTGATGATGAAGGGCAGCAGCGAGGCGGCGATGAAGGCGCCCTTGAGCCGCTGCGTCAGTTGGCTGGTGGCCAGCGCCAGGCCCAGGCCGATGCCGAGCACAAACGGCGTCGTGACCAGGGTGTAGAGCAGGGTGAAGCGCAGCGCGGCGCCAAACTCATTGTTGACCGGCGTCGCTGCGGGCGCAGCAGCGCCGGGCTCGGGTGGCGCCGCCTCAGCCGCCCGGTCCAGCCCCAGCACCTTGCGGAAGTAGGCCAGGCCGACGTAGCCGCATTGCTCGATCGCCTGACCGTCAGGCCCCAGCTTGACGCGCTGCGTGCTCACCTCCTGGCTGCCGAAAGGGCCCGACTGTTGCTCGGTCACCATCTCCATCGCCGGCGCGCAATGGCGCACCGACAGGTAGAGCGTGATCGCCAGCGGCAGCGCCAGCAGGACGAGCATCAGCGCGACCGAGGGGCCGACGAAGCGAAGGAAGCTGCCGGTCTTCATGCCTGCCGCGCCATAGCCTACTGGATGAAGCCCTTTTCCGTCGCCGCCTGGGTGTAGGCAGCGGCGGCGGCGTCCAGCGCCTCCTTGGCGCTGATCTTGCCGGACAGCGCCTCGGGCAGCAGCTTGCCGATCTCGCCATTGGCCAGGGCGAAGTACGGCTCGGTCGGCCACACCGGCGCACCGGCTTTGGCCGAGGCGACCACGCCGCCGCCAAAGCGTGTCGGCCGGTAGCTGCTGCGGACCCAGATCGCGCTGTCGTTGCCGGCCGCGGTGGCGTCTTCATCGAGCGCGCCCATCAGCACCTGGAACACCGCGTCACGGTCGCCGGCCAGGTTCTTGGGCATCACCACGCCGTCCCACCACAGGTGGGTCGCGCTCTTGCCACCGGGCATGACCGCCGGGGCGGCGACGAAAGCCATCTTGCCGACCACCTTGGAGGCAGCGGCATCGTCCATGCGCGCGGCGCGGCTGGCCCAGAGCACGCCCATCGCCGCCTTGCCCTGCTGGAACTGGTTCATCACGTCGTCGGTGTTCGATGCCAGCGCGTTGGGCGTCATATAGGGCAGCATCGACTTCATCAGCTCGATCGCCTTGACGCCCGCCGCATCATTGAACGCCGGCCGGGCCGAGCCGGGCTTGAAATAGTGGCCGCCGAAGCCGACGAACATGTTGCTGAATTCGGTGGCGCTGTCGAAACCCTTGGCGAAGGTCTGGGCGATAGGGAACTCGATGCCCGGCTCCTTGGCTTTCAAGGTGGCCGCGGCTTGCAGCATCTCGGCATAGCTGGCGGGCGCCTTCAGACCGTGCTTGTCGAACAGGTCCTTGCGGTAATACAGGTTCTGCGCGTTCTGCATGAAGGCGATGGCCATGACCTCGCCGTTGACGCGGATGAGCATCCGCTCTTCGAGCTTGTAGCGCTCGCGGTACTTGGCGACCAGGTCGGTCAGCGGCTGCAACTGGCCCTTGCTCTGCAGGTTGCCGTACACCCCCATGGACACCACGGCGGCATCGAACGGCGACTTGCCTGACGAGGCAAAGGCCTGCTCCGTCTCGGTCCCCGCCTGTGGCGTCATCTTGAAAGCGATCTTCAAGCCCTGGTGCTGGCACGCCGCCATTTCTTTGGCGATGTGCTGCAGCGCCGGAAACGAGTTGCCGATGATGTTGATCTCGCCCTTGCCGTTGAGCTTGGCGCATTTGGCGCCGGCTGCGCCGCTGGCCAGAAGGGTGGCGGCAAGGGCGATGGCAGCAAGCGTGGTTCGGGACGGTTTCATGGTGTGGCCCTTGGCAATGTCGGTGTTTGAGCGCGCTGGCAGGCGCTGACCCAGCGCTTGGCAACGTCGATGGATCGGCCCCGGGCCATCTCAGTGGCTGCCCTTGGCGGGCTCGAGGATCTGCATCCACAGCGCCACCTCATCGAGCAGCACCCACTCGCGCACGACCCGGCCGTGTTCGACCTCGGCGTGCGAGATGCCCAGCAGTTCGACGCCCCTGCCGCTGGCCGCGCCGAAGCGGCCGCCGCCGTCGTGCCGCGCCCGCAATCGCCAGCGCATCGCGATGGCGCTGGCGCGGCCCGGGCGCGCCGACGCGCAGAGGTGCTCGATGCTCAGGCTGGCCTGCGCCAGAGCCTCAGGCCAGGCCGACCACCAGCCCTGCAGCGCGGCCAAGCCGACGCAGGCCTGGCCGCCGGGCAACTGCGCGATCACGTCGGCGGCATGGCTGGCCGCCAGCGCGCCGGGGCCGGCGCCGGTCCAGAGCGCGCGCAGGCTCTCGGCGTAGGCCGCGGCAATGCCGTTGTGGTCGACGATTGAGCGGTACGGCGACGGCGCCGCCGGCATGGCCGGCTTGCAGTAGCCGCCCCGGGCATCGAGCCAGCGCTGGGCCAGATCGCGCTCATGCTGCCCGGTCTGGCGGGCAATCGCCGACTGGTCGCGCACCAGCCACTCGTGGACGATGCGGTTGCCGATGCATACGCAATCCGCCACCGTTCTCGCGACCACCGGCTTGCCGCTGGGCGCGCCGAAAGCACCGTGGCCGGCATGCGTCATCGGGCTGAGGATGCGGTGCGAGGAGAGGTAACCGCCTTGGGCATCGCCTGAAATGATGATGTCCTCGGCGAGCAGGCGCCGATCGGGAAATGCCACCAGGGTGGCGCGGGTGCCGGCGATTACCGCGTCCACGCCCAGGCTGACATCGCCAGGCGTCTCGACAGCGCAGTCGGCGCTGTAGTAGCGGCGGATGTCGTCGAGGCGGCGGCCCTCCCAGATCCGCTCAGTGATGACGCGGATGTAGTCCTCGATGCTGCTGAATTCCGGATCAAAGCCTTGCATCGCCGCCGCCTTGGGCTGAAGGGGTCGCGCCGCCGCGGGCGGACTGGCGCAGGATCAGGTCGCCGGGGACGACCACGTTCTCGGCCGGCGATGGCGGATCGTCGCGCAGGTAGTTCTGCAGCAGGCTGACCGTGGCCTCGATCATCGGTCCGATCGGCTGGCGCACCGTGGTCAGGCGGTAGCTGTGCCACTGGGCCTGCGGCACGTCGTCGAAGCCGACTACCGAGACATCGTCAGGCACGCGCAGACCGAGCTCGAAGCGCAACGTGTCCATCACCGCGAAGGCCATGTGGTCGCTGGCGACGAAGACCGCGTCGGGCCGCTCCAGGCCGGCGGCGAACAACTCGCGCGTGGCCAACTGGGCCTGCGCAAAGTCGTAGTTGCCGACGCCACGGGCAAAGATGCGCAGGTCGCGCTCGGCCAGGCCTTCGCGAAAACCGCGTTCGCGTTCGAGGTTGGTCGAGGCCTCTTCGTTGCCGGCGATGAAGGCGATCCGCCGGTGCCCGCCGTCGGCCAGAAAATGCGCCACCGCGCGGCCACCGCCGACATTGTCCGAACGCACCGAACTGACCGTGTGCGCGGCGCGAGTTCCGGCCTCGGCCATGACCCGATTGAACAGCACCACCGGGATGCTCGCATCGGCACATTGGCGCGCCAGGCTGGAGGACAGGGTGGCGGCCGCCAGCACGATGCCGTCGACGTGGTATTGCAGGATTTCGCCCACCAGGTCGTCGGCGTCGGCGTCGGCGTTGCGGTTGACGAACAGCAGCACGTGGTAGCCGTCGCGTTGCAGGCGCTCGGCAAGCTGCTGCAGGGCTGCCGGGTAGAACAGGTTTTCGAGCTGCGACAGCACCAGGCCGATGATGCGCGAGCGCTTGGTGATCAGGCTGCGGGCATGCGCATTGGGCCGGTAGCCCAGCTTGCGCGCCGCATCCAGCACCTTGCGCCGGGTGATCTCGGAGACGCTGGCGCCGGGCGTGAAGCTGCGGCTCACCGCCGATTGCGAGACCTGTGCCAGGCGCGCGACATCGAACGAGGTGACGCTGGCGGTCATGCCCGGGCTGCGGGGTGGCCGACACCCGCCGCCGCAGTGGCGGTGGCGGTGTTGGCACCACGCTGGAGGTTACGGATCACGCGAATTTCCTTGACGGCGTCCCTGTCGTCGGAGCCGCGATTCTCCATGATTGGCTTGACATACGTATGCAACGCGGCAAGCGCGAGCGCCTTGGCCATGCTGACGTTCCTTGAACTTTGCAGCGAAATGCCGCCCAACACATCGCTAAGATGCCGTGCTGCATAGCTATTCACCTCCAGCGATGGCCACCTTTGATTCTGACCCCGTGCTGCAAGCTGCCAAGCAAACCGTCTGGGCCGCGCTGGCGCGACTGCCCGGCCCGGCATTGGACTCCGGCTGCGCCGAACTGCTCGCGCCCGATGTGGCCTGGCATGTCGGCCACCCGATCGAGGTGCTGCATGGCCCGCAGGCCGTGGCCGAGAACTTCTTTGCGCCACTGACCCGCGCGTTTCCTGACATCGAGCGCCGCACCGACCTGTTCTTCGCCGGGCATTGGGATGGCCGGCTGGACGGTGGCGGCGGCTGTTGGGTCAGTTGCAGCGGCCACTACCTGGGCAACTTCCGCGCCGATTGGCTGGGCATCGCCGCCAGTGGCGAGCCGGCCGCGCTGCGTTTTGGCGAGTTCTACCGCGTCGTCGATGGCCGGATCGCCGAGGCGCGGGTGCTGCTCGACATCGTTGACCTGGCCCGCCAGACCGGGCGGCGAATTCTTCCGCCGAGTTCGGGGCTGGAATTGCTGGTGCCCGGGCCGCGCGGCCACGACGGCCTGCTGCGCGACGGCCGCGATGCGCAAGAGGGCGCGGCCAGTCTGGCCCTGGTCGAATCGATGATCGGTGGCCTGATGCGCTATGACCAGGCCAACTTGAAAAGCATGGGAATGCGCGCGCATTGGCATGAAGAGATGATGTGGTACGGCCCCGGTGGCATCGGCACCTCGCGCGGGCTGGGCGGCTTTGAGCGCCACCACCAACGGCCATTTCTGCATGCCTTTCCCGACCGCAAGGGCGGCAACCACCGCGCCCGCATTGCCGAGGGCGCGTTCGTCGCCTCGACCGGCTGGCCCAGCGTGCGCGCCACCCACGGCGGCGACTACCTCGGCGTGCCGGCCAGCCAGGCCGCGATCCAGATGCGGGTGATGGACTGGTGGCGCTGCGCCGACGGGCTGCTGACCGAGAACTGGGTGCTGATCGATCTGCCACATCTGATGTTGCAGATGGGGGTAGACCTGCTCGCCCGCCTGCGCGACTGAACAGCCGGCGAGGCATTCGGGCTGCAGCCCTGGGCGCAGTCCGAGCGCTCCCCGCAGCCGCAGGCGCGCCGCAGTACCTGCCTGCTGCCGGCCGGGATTTCCCCCATTCAAACGATCCTGGGTTTGGACTAGCATGCAGACCTGCATACGTATGCATTTAGCCGCTTGTGCGGTGGGCAAATCGACCTTATGGCAGCGGCAGCGGCAGAGCCGAATCGCCCGCTGCGCCTGGCCGGTCCCCGAGTCCGGCCGCGCGCCCAACCTGAGCAAAACCTGATCGACAGGACCAGACCATGCAAAGACGCCAATGGATTCAATGGGCCGCCAGCTCGGCCGGACTGGGCGCCGATTTGGCGCAGGCGCAGGACAGCGCCCAGATCAAGCCGGGCAAGCCGTATGCGGGCAGCACGGTCAACGTGCTGACCGTGGTGGCGCCGCAGTTCAGCGCCCACGAAGCCCGGCTGGCAGAGTTCGAGGCGCTGACCGGCATCAAGGTCAAGTACCAGTACGTGCCCTTTGCCAGCACGCGGGAGAAGCTCACCGCCGAGTTGGTGGCGCAGACCGACCAGTACGACGTGCTCAGCACCATGGATGTCTGGGGCCCGGCCCTGTACGCTTTGTTCGAGCCGCTCAACACCCGGCTGGCCGAAAAGCGCATCGACATGGCCGACCGCTACCCGCTGGCCCATCTGCGGGCCGCGCGTGACGGCAACGGCAACGGCCAGAACATCCTCGGCCTGCCACTTCGCGGCCATGTGCAACTGATGTTCTACCGCAAGGACGTGTTCAACAAGCTGGGCTTGAAGCCGCCCGAAACCTGGGACCAGATGGTCAGCATCGGCCAGCAGATCCAAGCCAAGACCGACCTGTCCGGGGTGGCGATGTATTACGGCAAGACTGCCGGCCAGAACCTGATGATCTGGTTCAACTACCTCTGGGGCATGGGCGGCGAGTTGCTCGACGCCAAGGGGCAGCCGGCCTTCAATTCGCCACAGGGCGTGGCGGCGACCCAGGCCTACGTCGATGTGCTGCTCAAGCACAAGGTGGCGCCGCCCGGATCGGCATCGTTCAACGAGACCGATGCGGTCAATTCGGTCGCCCAGGGCAAGAGCGCGATGGTGCCGGTGTGGTGGTGGCGCTATGCCGGCCTGACCGACGCCAAGACCTCCACGCTCAAACCCGAGCAAGTGGGCTTCGCACCGCTGCCGTCGATGCCGGGCAAGCCGGCCACGACCTACACCAACACCTGGTTCTACGGCATCAACCGCAACAGCAAGCGCAAGGACGCGGCGATGGAGTACCTGGCCTGGCTGTCGCAGCCGTCGATCGAGCGCGACCTGCTGCTGGACCGCAGCCGCAACGAGGTGGTGGCGGTGCAAACCCGCAACCTGATCGACGCCGATGTCAACTTGCGCTTTGGCGGCATGCACCTGTTCGGCGCCCAGGCGCTGAAGGGCGCACGCGGCACGCCGCTGTTCCCACAGTGGGCGCAGGTCAGCGACATCCTCGAGGCCAGCATCAGCGAGTTGGTCAGCGGCCAGGGCTTGGTCAAGGCGGTGCTGGACGGTGCCGCCGTGCGGGCCCGCAAGGCGCTGCGCTGAGGCCGCCTGGTGCTGGGACCAGCGACCGATCCCGCTTGCGGCAGAGCATGAGCGCGCAGAAGACCATGCGCCGCAGTGCATGGCAGCGTGTGCCCGCACATGTCTGGCTGCTGGCGCCGGCCCTGCTGTTTGTCGCCGCGATGGCGCTGTTTCCGCTGGGCTTTTCGCTGCTGCTGAGTTTTCGTGAATGGAAGCTCGCCAGCAGCACCGAGCCCGGCCGCTGGGTCGGACTGGCCAACTACCTGAACCTGCTCGGCGACGACCCCGACTTCATCGCGTCGATCCGCGTCACCTTGGTCTTCGTGGTCGCCGACGTGCTGGCCACACTGGCGATCGCGCTGGGCGTGGCCCTGTTGATCCAGCGCGCCGGGCGCGTCAACGCGCTGGCCCGGGTGCTGCTGATCCTGCCGTTCGTGATGAGTCCGGCGCTGATCGGCATCTCCTTTCGCTTCTTCCTCAACCCCGAGTTTGGCGTCGTCCAGCACCTGCTGGGTGTGCTGCTGCCGGCCCTGCAGGGCAAGGTCTGGCTGGCCGACGCCAGTCTGGCCATGGTGGCGGTGGTGGCCTCGGACGTGTGGCATTGGTCACCCTACATGACCCTGGTCATCCTCGGTGGCCTGGCCGCCATCCCTGCGGAGACCCAGGAGGCCGCGCGGGTCGACGGCGCCTCGGCCTGGCGGGTGTTCTGCGATGTCACCCTGCCCCAGTTGCTGCCGGTGCTGGGGGTGGTGGCGGTGCTCAAGACGGTGTTCGCGCTCAAGGCTTTTGACACCATCTTCACCCTCAGCAATGGCGGCCCGGGCACGGCCACGCAGACGCTGGCCTACTTTGTCTACCAGACCGCGTTCAACTACTACGACATGGGTTATGCGGCCGCCGCCGCCTATGTGCTGACTGCGGCCCTGCTGGCCTTGTCGATGTTCTACCTGCGCTTGGTGTTTCGCCGATGAGCGCCGCGCTGCCGTCCTTCATGGCCCTGCCCGGCTACCGCGCTCCCGGCATGCAGCGGGTGGCCGGCTGGCTGCACCAATTGGCGGTGTTCGTGGTCATCGCCAGCATCGTGCTGCCGATTGCCTGGATCGTGCTGACGGCCTTCAAGCTGCCGCGCGACGTCTATACGCTGGACGCGGCGCTGTGGTTCGAGCCAACGCTGGACAACCTGCGCACCGTCTTCGAGCATCCCTGGAACCTGGGCGACAAAATCGTCAACAGCCTGCTGGTGGCTGGCGGCGCAGTGCTGTTGGCGGTGCCCATGGCGACCATGGCGGCCTACGCCTTCTCGCGCTTCGAATTTCGCTTCAAGCAGCCGATCTTTCTGACCGTGATCGCCTCGCAGTTCATCCCCGCTGCGGTGGTGGTGCTGCCCTACTTCGTGATGTTCAGGCAAGCCGGAATGCTGGACACCCGTTCGGCGCTGGTGCTGGTCAACCTCTCGATCGTGCTGCCCTACGCGGTATGGATGATCAAAGGCTTCATCGACGCCGTGCCGATCGAAATCGAAGAATCAGCCATGGTCGACGGCGCCGAGCGCTGGCGCGTGATCGCCGAGATCGTGGTGCCGGCGGCGCTGCCCGGGATCATCACCGCCGCAGTCTTCAGCTTCACTTTGACCTGGAACGAGTTCCTGTTCGCCCTGATCATCACCAAGCAAAACGCGCTGACGCTGCCGATCGGGCTGATCGGCTTTCGCACCGACCGGGGGGATTTGTGGGAACTGATGTCCGCCGGCGGGCTGTTGATCACGGCGCCCATGTTCCTGATCTCGCTGCTGGTGCATCGGCAGTTCATCGGCAGCCTCAGCGCCGGCGCGCTGCGTTGATCGCCCGGCATCGGCCACAGGCATCTGGCATGACCACCATCGCGCTGCGCGGCGTCAACAAGACCTTTGGCAAGGTCCGGGTCGTCAATGACTTGAACTTGACGGTGGCCGACCGCGAGTTTCTGGTCCTGCTTGGCCCGTCGGGCTGCGGCACGACCACGACCATGCGCATGGTCGCGGGGCTGGAGCAGCCGACGCTGGGCCAGATCGAGTTCGACGGCCAACGCATCAACGAGGTGCCGACCCAGCGACGCGACGTGGCGATGGTGTTCCAGAACTATGGTCTGTACCCGCACATGAACGTAGCGCAGAACATCGGCTACCCGCTCAAATTGCGCAAGCTGGCGCCGGACGAGATCGCGCGGCAGGTCGGCAAGGCAGCCGACCGGGTAGAACTGCGGCCCTATCTGCAGCGCATGCCGCGCGAACTCTCGGGCGGCCAGCGCCAGCGGGTGGCGCTGGCGCGCAGCATCGTGCGCCAGCCTCGGGTGTTCCTGATGGACGAGCCGCTGTCCAACCTCGACGCCAAGCTGCGGGTGGTGGCCCGCGCCCTGATCAAGCTCCTGGCGCAGGAACTGGCTGTCACGACGCTGTATGTCACCCATGACCAGGTCGAGGCCATGAGCCTGGCCCAGCGCGTGGCGGTGATGTGCGAGGGTGAGATTCGCCAACTCGGCACACCCGAGCAAATCTACAACGATCCGGCCGACAGCTTTGTCGCCGGCTTTATCGGCAGCCCGGCGATGAACCTGCTGACGGTGCAAGCCCAGAGCCGGGAAGTGCTGGCCGCGGGCGGCTTGGTCATGGCCTTGGCAGCGCCACGCGACGGCCCGCTGACGCTGGGTGCACGTGCCGAGGATCTGCGGCTGTGCGGCCTGGATGAGGCGCACCTGCAGGCCGATCTGTTCAGCTTCGAGTTGCTCGGCGACTGCACCATGGCCACGGTGATGGTGGGCGGGCAACTGCTGGCGGTCAAGGCCGCCAAGGACCTGCGCCTGCAGCCCCACGACCGGGTCGGCCTGCGCTTCGATCCGCAACGCCTTTACTGGTTTGACACGCCCAGCGGGCAACGCCTGCGCGCCGGTTGCCTGCGCCCGCCACCTCCCTCATCCCCTGTGCCCAGGAGCCCTGCCCCATGATCGATGCGGACGCGCTGAAAGAGCGCTTCATCCCGTTTGCTGCGCTGCGCTACAGCACCGAGGCGTTCGTCGACTACGCCATTCCCGAGTGCACGCCAAAGTACAACTACGCCCTGATCGGCCCGGGGGTATCGCAAAACCCGAACCAGCCGATCAATCTGCGCGAGCAACACGGCTTTCAGGTCGGCGGCGTGTCGATCCCGCATGGCAAGGTCAACCCGCCGCACATGCACTTCACCTGCGAAGTGTTCCTCTGCGCCCGGGGCGACTGGCGGCTCGAATGGGGCTTCAACCCCGAGCCATTGGCCGCAGCGCTGGGCGAATACGACATCGTGTCGGTGCCGACCTGGATCTACCGCAGCTTCATCAACACCGGTGCCGACGACGGCTTCATGTTCACCGTCCTGGGCGGCGACAGCACCGGCGGCATCCTCTGGGGGCCCAGCACCCTGGCCGCCGCCGCCGCGCAAGGCGTGCTGCTGACCGAAGACTACCGAATCGTCGACACCCGGCGCGGCGAGCAACTGGCCGCAGGTGAGCGGCTGATCCAGCCCATGACCACCGCCGAGATTGCGGCGCTGCGCGTCTGGAGCGAGGCGGAAATGGCCAGCCGGGTGGTGCGCTTTGCCGATCTGCGGTGGTCTGCGAACGGTCTGCTGGACAGCGCCCTGCCTGGCTGTGGTGGCCAATTGGCGCCGGCCATAGGCCTCGGCATGGTGCAAGACCGCGACTGCCAAGCGCCGATCAGCAACGCCCATGGCATGTCGGTCGAGTGGCTGCGCATCCCGGCCGGCGGAGGCGTCAGTCGCCATCGTCTGGCCGAGAAGCAGGTGCTGATCACCCAGTCCGGCAGCGTCGAGCTGGCCATCGACACCCGCCAGGGACAGGTCAGCTACCCACTCCAGGGCGGCGCGGCCGGCTGGGACAGTTTCGCGCTGCCCGCAGACTGCTGGCGCAGCCTGCGCAACAGCGGCCCAGACCCGGCGCTGGTCTTGCTGCTGACCGGCGGCGACCAGCGCAAGCACATCCACTGGTCTGCCGAGGTCGTCGACGTTGCTGCGGCACAGGGCATGGCCCTGGACGCCAACGGCTATGTCGCCCCACGCCACTTTGTCGAGCGCGCACAGCGCTGACGCCAACCCCAAGGAACCCCACAGATGGACCGAATCCTCACCACCCACGTCGGCAGCCTGCCCCGGCCGCAGCGCGTGGTCGACCTGCTGTTCGCGCAGGACAACGACCTCCTGTCGAGCTCGGCAGACGAGTTTGAAGCTGTGCTGGCCAGCGAGGTCGACGAGGTCGTGGCCAAGCAGATGGCGGCGCAAGTCGATGTTGTCAGCGACGGCGAGATGGGCAAGATCAGCTATGCCACCTACATCCGCCACCGCCTCAGCGGTTTCGAGATCGGTGTCCTGCCGCGGGCCACGCCCAAGGATCTGGACGATTTCCCCGACTACAAGGACCGGCTGGCCAAGATGGGCGGCACGCCCAAATACCACCGCCCGATCTGCCGTGGCCCGATCGCCGTCAAGGACCTGAGCGGCCTGCACCGCGACATCGCCAACCTGCAGCGCGCCTGCACCCGGCATGGCGCCGCACGTGCCTTCATGAACAGCGCCTCGCCCGGGGTGATCGCGGTGTTCCAGCCCAACGAGCACTACCCCAGCCAGGAGCAGTACCTGCAGGCCCTGGCCGATGCGATGAGCACCGAATACGAAGCCATCGTCGCCGCCGGGCTGGACTTGCAGATCGACGCGCCGGACTTGGCGATGGGCCGGCACATCCGCTTTCGCGATGTCGACGAGGCCGAGTTCTTGCGCAACGCCGGCCTGCAAGTCGAGGCCCTGAACCATGCCCTGCGGAATGTGCCGGCCGAGCGGGTGCGCATGCACCTGTGCTGGGGCAACTACGAGGGCCCGCACCACCACGACATCGGCCTGGACAAGATCGTCGGCCTGGTGCTGCGGGCCAAGCCCGCCACCGTGCTGTTCGAAGGCGCCAACCCGCGCCACCAGCATGAGTGGGCGGTCTGGGCCGCGCTGGGCCAGGCCGGCGGGATCCCCGAGGACAAGATCCTGGCGCCGGGCGTGATCGACAGTGTCAGCAACTTCATCGAGCACCCGCAACTGATCGCCCAGCGTCTGACGACCTATGCCCAGATCGTCGGTCGCGACCGGGTGATGGCCGCCACCGATTGCGGCTTCGGCACCTTCGCCGGATTCGGCGCGGTGCACCCGCCCATCGCCTACGCCAAGCTGGCCAGCCTGGCCGAGGGTGCGCGGCTGGCCAGCCGGGGCTTGTGGTCATGAACGCCCAGGGCAATTCGGCCGGCAACGAGCAGCACCTGCCGCTGGACACGCGGCTGCCGGCGATGCTGCGCAGCGGCCAACGCCTGCGCGGCGTGTTCAACGGCATCCCGTCGCCGGCCCTGGTCGAGATGTGCGCCTATGCCGGCTTCGACTTCATCATCATCGACAACGAACACGGCAGCGCCGACCTGCAGACCACCGAGCACATGCTGCGCGCAGCCCGCGCCAGCGGCGTTCCGGCGATCGTGCGGTGCCTGGAGCAGGACATCTCCCGCAACTTGGACATGGGCGCCAGCGGTCTGATGATCCCGATGGTCAACACCGCCGCCCATGCCGCGCGCCTGGTGCAACGGGTGCGCTACCCCCAAGCCGGTGGTGGCGGTGGTGGCGGTGGTGGCGGTGGTGGCGGTCAGCGCGGCAGTGCCTTCAGCACCCGCGCTGCCGGCTATGGCGCCTTTGGCGGCCCGGCCCACACCCAGCGCAGCAACGCCGGCATTGCCCTGGTGGTGATGGTCGAGACGCCAGAAGCCGTGGCCAACGCCGGCGCCATCGCCGCCGTGCCTGGCGTGGACGCGGTCTTCATCGGCCCCAACGACCTGGCCCACAGCATGGGCCATGAAAACCGCTGGACCGACGCGCCGGTGCAGCAGGCGATCGAGCAGGCGTTGCGGGCAATTGCCGCTGCTGGCAACTGCCCTGGGATCCTGGCGTTGACGCATCAGGACGAGGCCCGCTACGCCGAATCGGGCGCGCGCTACTTCGCCAATGTCACCACCGGCTTGATCAGCCAGGCCCTGCGCGATGCCGCCCAAGGCGGACCCAGCCCCATCCGCTATTGAGTGGCCTGGCCCACCGCACGCCGATCAGCCGTGCTTGGCGTCGAAGAACTGCTCGTCTTCGGTCGAACCCTTGAGCGCGCCGGTTGAGGCCAGCGCCTCGATCGTGGTGGTGACGGCATCGAAGTAGCCGGTGCCGACCTCGCGCTGGTGCTTGACTGCGGTGAAACCCCGCTCGGCGGCGGCAAATTCCTTCTGCTGCAGTTCGACGAAGGCGGTCATGTTGTTGCGCGCATAGCCATACGCCAGGTCGAACATGCCGTAGTTCAGGCTGTGGAAGCCGGCCAGGGTGATGAACTGGAACTTGTAGCCCATCGCGCCGAGTTCGCGCTGGAACTTGGCGATGGTGGCGTCGTCGAGGTTCTTCTTCCAGTTGAAGCTCGGCGAGCAGTTGTAGGCCAGCAGCTTGCCCGGGAACTTGGCCTGGATCGCATCGGCGAACTTCTTGGCGAAGGCCAGATCCGGCGTGCCGGTCTCGCACCAGATCAGGTCGGCGTACTCGGCATAGGCCAGGCCGCGGCTGATCGCCTGCTCGATGCCGTTGCGGCTGCGGTAAAAGCCCTCGACCGTGCGCTCGCCGGTGAAGAAGGGCTTGTCGTTGTCGTCGATGTCGCTGGTCACCAGGTCGGCGGCCTCGGCGTCGGTGCGCGCCAGCAGGATGGTCGGCACGCCCATCACGTCGGCGGCCAGGCGAGCGGCGACCAGCTTGTTGACCGCCTCGCGGGTTGTGACCAGCACCTTGCCGCCCATGTGGCCGCACTTCTTGGCTGCGGCGAGTTGGTCCTCGAAGTGCACGCCGGCGGCGCCGGCTTCGATCATCGCCTTCATCAGCTCGAAGGCGTTGAGCACGCCACAAAAGCCGGCCTCGGCGTCGGCGACTATCGGGGCGAAGAAGTCGACCTCGTTCTTGCCCTCGCTCCACTGGATCTGGTCGGCGCGGGTGAAGGTGGCGTTGATTTTCTTGACCACCTTGGGCACCGAGTCGACCGAGTACAGCGATTGGTCGGGGTACATCTCGCCGTTGCTGTTGGCGTCGCCCGCGACCTGCCAGCCGCTGAGGTAGATCGCCTTGAGGCCGGCCTTGACCTGCTGCATCGCCTGGTTGCCGGTCAGGGCGCCCAGGGTGTTGACGAAGGGCTCGGTGTTGATCAGGTTCCAGAGCTTGTCGGCGCCCCGCTTGGCCAGGGTGTGCTCGACCTGCAGCGAGCCACGCAGCCGCACCACGTCGGCGGCGCTGTAACCGCGCTTGATGCCCTTCCAACGCGGGTTCTCGGCCCAGTCCTTCTCGAGGGCGGCGATCTGCTGTTCACGGCTGGCGGTGGTCATGGTGATGGTCCTTGTGGGGGTTGACGGAATCGGGGTGTCATGGCCCGCGGCGGGCTGCCCTGAAGGCACCGTCGCGATGGCCCAAGCGTACTTCGAATCGCCAGGGCCGCAGGACTTATGTCTTATAGAAGATTGAAAAATAAGTCTCACAAAATCAACAGTTTAAGCAATATTTACCATGATGCGAAATCAAATTTCCCGTCATGAGAAATTGTGCTGCATTGCAGCATCGTCAACTCTTACATCATGAAAACAGCGGCAACCGATGCGGAATCGGTCGATCTGGCCGATCTGGCCAACCTGGCCGATCCGGCTCAGGCGCCAGACCACCACCGGGCATAGGCCCGCGCCGCCAGCGCCTGCTGCGCCGCCAGTCGCGGGCCAGCGTCGGCCCGCATCTCGGCCAGCGACTGCACCTGAGCGGGGTGACGCGCCCGAGCAGCGTGGTAGGCCGGATCGGGCGCGGCGATCCAGGCCGCCAGCTTGGCGCTGTCCAGCTCGACATGGAACTGCATTGCCAGGTGTTTGCCGAGCGCAAATGCCTGCTGCGCACAGGCCGCCGATGCGCCCAGCGCCTGCGCCCCTGGCGGCAGGCCAAAGGCCTCGAAATGCCACTGGAAGACGCCCACCCCTGCGCACTCACCAAACCATGCCGGCGCGTCGGCCGCCCAGTCCAGGCCATGCCAGCCGATCTCGGGCAGCGGCGCAGGGCCGACCGCCGCGCCCAGCGCCCGGGCCATCAACTGCCCGCCCAGACAGTGGCCGATCACCGGCTTACCGCGCGCCATCGCGTCCAGGATCAGCGCCTCCTCGTGGCGCAGCGCCGGCAAGCTGTCGTTGACGCTGACGGTGCCGCCCAGTACCGCCAGCGCGGCGTGCTGCGACATGTCCACAGGCAGGGCCTGACCGGTCAGCGGCTGGCGCAGATCGACCGTCGCGCCCTGGGCGCGTAGCCAAGTGCCCAGGAAGGCCGGCCCGTCGTCGGGGTTGTATTGCAGGATCAGAACGGGCAGCATGGCCGCCGCAGTTTGCACCAAGCCCTGACCGACGGCCCGGGCCGAACACCTGCACTAGACTCGACCGCAGCTTTCGCCATCCGCACCCGCTCCGGAGCCCAAGATGACCGCCGCGCTTGACGCCCTATGGGTGCCGTTCACCGCCATCCGGCAGTTCATGGCCGCACTGCCGCGCCTGGCCAACCTGGGAGTGCCACGATGAAGGACCTGCGCGAGCGCCTGGCGTCACAGGGGGTGCACACCCTGATCGCCCAGTTCACCGACCTGTTCGGCGTGGCCAAGGGCAAGTACCTGCCGCTGGCGCAGATCGACCAATTGCTCGCCGAGGGCGTGGGTTTCAGTGGCGCGTCAATCGAGGGCAGCGGCCTGCCGCGCTGCGGACCGCGCTCAGAGTACTGGGCACGCGGCGCCGCCAGCACCGCCCAGCCACTGCCCTGGATGCCGGGCTATGCACGCCTGGTCTGCGACGGCTTCGTGGCCGGCGAGCCCTACGAGGCCTGTCCGCGGCAGGTGCTGCGGCGCGCCCGCGAACGCCTCGCCGCGCATGGCTGGAACCTGCGCGTGGGGCTGCAGCCCGAATTCTTCTTGCTTCGCCACGACGACCAGGGCTGGCGGCCGGCCGATCTCCAGGACCGCCAGTCGCAGCCCAGCCATGACCTGCGCGCCCTGCCCCGCCAGGCCGGTTTCCTGCATGATTTGCAGAGCGCCCTGACCGATTGCGGCGTCAATGTGTTGCAGGTCGACCATGGCGACGCGCCCGGCCAGTTCGAGCTGAATTTCGGCTTTGACGAGGCCCTGGTCAGCGCCGACCGGCTGATGCTGTTCAAGCAGGCCGGCCACGCCCTGGCCGAGGCCCGGGGCCTGGTGTTCTCGATGATGCCCAAGCCCTATGGCGACCTGCCCGGCAGCGCTTTGAACTTCCATGTCTCGCTGTGGCAGGGGCTGGGTGACAACGCCCGCAATGTGTTCGTGCCGCACCGCGCGGATGGCTCGGTCGACCGTCAAGCCTTTCTGTCGCCGCTGGGCCAGCAGTTTGCGGCCGGCGTACTTGACCATGCGCCGGCCCTGTGCGCCCTGGCCGCGCCGACGATCAACTCCTACAAGCGGCTGCATGCCCCGCCGACCCAGGTCGGCCCGGGTTGGGCACCGACCCGCATCGCCCACGGCCCGAACAACCGTACCGCTGTGCTGCGCACCCTGCACGACCGCTTCGAGTGGCGCATGCCCGACTCCAGCGCCAACCCCTATCTGGCCACGGCCGCCTTGATCGCCGCCGGGCTCGACGGCATCGCGCGCAAGCTGCCCCTGCCGCCGGCCTGCGACGACGACCTGTACCTGAGCGACGGGGCCCTGGGCCAGGCCGCCGAATATGCCAAGCTGCCGCGCTTCCTGGTGCCCGCACTGGATGCGCTGGAGGCCGACAGCGCGATCAACCAGGCGCTCGGCCCGGTGCTGACAGGCGAATTCATCCGCCTCAAGCGGCTCGAAGTGGCCGAATACGTCAGCCATGTCAGCGACTGGGAATGGCAGCGCTATGCCGACCGATTCTGAGTGCCGCCGCCCGCGCCCGCGCCGGGCATGAGGCCGGGACCGCGCCGGGTTCCCTGGCTCGCTTACACCCAACTCGCCGCCAGCATGGCCTTGGTCGGCAGCTATGTCGGCCTGTCGCGCCCACTGGTGGCGGTGTTTCCGATCTTCCTGCTCGCCTGGATGCGCTTCGGCATCGGTGCGCTGGCCATGCTGCACTGGGTTCGGCGCGCGCCGGCCGAGCTGCCCCTGTCTGGCCCCGACCGGCGGCTGCTGTTCTGGGGCAGCCTGCTCGGCAACGTCGGTTTCTCGGTCTGCATGCTCTGGGGCGTGGCCCTGAGCTCGGCCGTCTCGGCGGGGGTGGTGATGGCGACCATACCTGCCGCCGTGGCCTTGCTGTCGTGGTGCTTTTTGGGCGAATCGCTGCGGCCACGGCTGGCCTGGGGCATCGCCCTGGCGGTGGCTGGGATCGCCGCCCTGGCCCTGGCGCGCCCTGGCCAGGACAGCGCCGACGCGCCGGCCTTCAGCCTCCTGGGCCACGCCCTGTTGCTGGGCGCGGTGCTCTGCGAGGCCAGCTATGTGGTCATCGGCAAACGCCTGACGGCGCAGGTCTCGCCGCGCCGCATCAGCGCCCTGATCAACCTCTGGGGCCTGGTGCTGGTCACGCCCCTGGGCCTGTGGCAGGCGGGGCAGTTCGATTTCAACGCGCCCTCGCCTTCGATCTGGGCCTTGCTGGTGTTCTACGCGCTCGCCGCCAGCGTGGCCACGGTCTGGCTGTGGATGCGCGGGCTGGCGCAGGTGCCCGCGCCAGAGGCCGGGGTGTTCACGGTGATGCTGCCGCTGGCGGCGGCGGCCGTCGGGGTCGGGGTGCTGGGCGAGCCGGCCGGCCTGGGCCACGCGCTGGCGCTGCTGCTGGCGATGGCCGGACTGCTGCTGGCGACCTGGCCTGATCGGTGTGCCGATCGTGCTGCCTGAACGCCTCTTCGGCGCCGGCGCAGTTCAGGCCGGCAGTGCCAATTCGCCAAGCCGCGCGGCGGTAGCGGCCCGCGCCACATCGGCCACCGGCCAGTGCTTGTAGCGGTGGTCGCTCCACACCTGGCGCCAGCGCCGCGCCCCAGGTTGGCCATGCCACAGCCCCAGGATGTGGCGGCTGACCTGTGACCAGGGCGCGGCCTGGCGCTGCATGTAGGCCAGCATCTGCGCCTCGATCTGTAGCCGCCAGTCGGCGTCGGGCGCAATGCCGGATTCGCTTGCCCCCAGGTACTGCCCATCCCAGCCGGCCATCAACGCCGGTTGGTGGTAAGCCTGTCGGCCGACCATTACGCCGTCAAACTGCGCCAGTTGCTCGGCCAACTCGGCGTCGCTGCAGATGCCGCCGTTGAGCACAAAGCGCAGCCCCGGAAAGTCATGCTGGAGCTGCCGCACCACCGCGTAGCGCAGCGGCGGCACCTCGCGGTTCTCCTTCGGGCTCAGGCCCTCCAGCCAGGCGTTGCGGGCATGGACCACGAACACCGCGCAGCCACCCTCGGCGACGCTGCCAACGAAATCCCGCACCTGGGCATAGCCCTCGTCCCGACCCAGGCCGATGCGGTGCTTGACCGTCACCGGCAGCGCGCCGCCGAGCACGTCGTTCATCGCCTTGACGCCATCGCGCACCAGCCCCGGCTCGGCCATCAGGCAGGCACCAAAGGCGCCGCGCTGGACCCGCTCGCTCGGGCAGCCGCAGTTCAGGTTGACCTCGTCATAGCCCCAGCGCAGCGCCAGCCGCGCCGCCTGGGCCAGGTCCGCAGGCTCGCTGCCGCCGAGCTGCAGCGCCAGCGGATGCTCCTGCTCGCTGAAGTCCAGGTGCCGCGCCACGTCGCCATGCAGCAGCGCGCCGGTGGTCACCATCTCGGTATAGAGCCGGGTCCGGCGCGTGATCAGGCGGTGGAAGTACCGGCAATGCCGGTCGGTCCAATCCATCATCGGGGCGGTACACAAACGCCAGGGGTTAAGTGGTTGATTTATCAGCACTGATCTTCTCGATGTCGGCCCGGCGAATGTGCGACGACTCGGACGCGTTCTTGGCCCACTGCACGGCGGTTTGCCCATGGTAATCAATGGCTTGCGCGCGATGATCCGGCGACGCTGCAGGAGGCCGTGGAGCCTCTTTGCGCGGTGCTGGTCGACGCCAACTGTGAGGCGATGCACTTGAGGGGAGGCCCAGGCCTTCTTGACTTGACGCCTAGGCCGACGTGCGACTCTGGCATGGCCCCCTCACCGCTGTGCTGGCTGTCGAGCCCGCCACTGCTGAGCTTGCTTCGAACGGCGGACGCCAGCCAGCGCGAGCTTTCAGCTTCCTCCAACCGATCGAGTGGCGTGGGTTCGAACAGCGGATCCTGGGCGATGCCGCCCGGATCAACTGCGGCTGATGGGCCAGCGGGACACACGCCGCCTGAGACCGTTGCGCCGCAGTCCCAGCCTCAATCCTCGTGGCAGATGCGAGCGATCATGCGGGCGAGTGCCACGGCCAGAGGTGGCAGATCCTGGTCGATGACGAGCCAGACTGCCGCGAGATCGATCCCGAGGTAGCCATGCACGATCACGTTGCGAAAGCCGGCCAGCTCACGCCAGGGTACCTGCGGCTCGCAAGCCCTTATGTCGTCGGACAGACGTTGGCTTGATTCGGTGAGCGTCTGCAGGTTGCGCATCACCGCGTCTTGAACCAGACGCGATGCCTCAAAGCGCGAGCGATCACCTGCGACGTACTCGCCGATCCGATCAATGCACTCGCTCATGTGTGCGAGCAAAACACGGTCGGTTTCAGGCCCAGGAATCAAAGCGCAACCGCATCGGCAAGCACTCGGTCGCGCAGCGCCGGATGCAGGCTCGCTTCAGTGACGACGTCCACGCGGCGGCCTAACAGTTCCTGAGCATCCAGCAACAAGCCACCGAGTGCCAAAGCGCTGGTGCCGGGCGCCAGCGTCACCAGCAAATCGACATCGCTGTCCTCGCGCACTCCGCCGCGAACCATCGAACCGAACACGCGCACGCTCGTTACCCCGCGGCGGCGGGCAAGCAACAGAAGCTGTTCGCGGTGGGATTCGATCAGCGCGTGCACGCATCCAGTGTAGTGGCGAGCGCCGTCGCGCCAAGAGGCCGTGGGCCCGGCGATTCTCGCCAATAGCCCAGACGACGGTGCGACGAATCGGAGACGTTGTTGGCCCACTGCGCTGCGGTTTGCCCATGGTTATCAATGGGTTGCGCGCGATGAACTGGATGCGCGTCGACCTGCAGGCGTGCCGGCTCGGGGCGGAAGAATTACAGCCTCAAGGTCGCCCTTTGCCAGCGACCTGGAGGCGCTGGGGCAGCGCGGGTGCAACCTAGACTCGCTGACCACGCCGCTGGGGCGGCGCAAGCGGGGGGAACGTTCTTGGTCGATGTGCTGGTGATCGGCGGTGGCAACGCCGCCTTGTGCGCCGCCTTGATGGCGCGCGAGGCGGGCGCCTCGGTCCTGCTGCTGGAGCGCTCGCCGCGCGAGTGGCGCGGCGGCAATTCGCAGCACACGCGCAACCTGCGCTGCATGCACGACGCGCCTCAGGACGTGCTGGTCGAGGCCTATTCCGAGGAGGAGTTCTGGCAGGACCTGCTGAAGGTCACCGGCGGAAAGACGAACGAGGAGCTGGCGCGCATGGCCATTCGCGCATCGTCCACCTGCCGGCCCTGGATGGTGCGCCACGGCGTGCGCTTCCAGCCTTCGCTGTCCGGCGCGCTGCACACGGCGCGCACCAACGCCTTCTTCATGGGCGGCGGCAAGGCGCTGGTCAATGCTTATTACCGCAGTGCCGAGGCCCTCGGCGTGCAGGTACGCTACGACAGCCCGGTGCAGCACATCGAGCTGCGCGAGGGCGAATTCGTCGCCGCCTGGACCGGCAGTGCCGGCAGCCAGGAGCGCATCGAAGCCCGCACTTGCGTGCTCGCCGCAGGCGGCTTCGAGTCGAACCGCGAGTGGCTGCGCGAAGCCTGGGGCGTTGACGAACACGGCGACCACCCGGCCGACAACTTCCTGATCCGCGGAACGCGCTACAACACCGGCGAGTTGCTGCGCTTCATGCTCGATGCCGGTGCCGACGCTGTAGGCGATGCCACGCAGGCGCACATGGTGGCGATCGACGCCAGGGCGCCGCTCTACGACGGCGGCATCTGCACGCGCATCGATTGCGTGTCGCTGGGCGTGGTAGTGAACCGGCAAGCGCGGCGCTTCTACGACGAGGGCGAGGACTTCTGGCCCAAGCGCTATGCCATCTGGGGTCGGCTGGTGGCCAAGCAGCCGGGCCAGATCGCCTACTCGATCATCGATGCCAAGGCGGTCGGACGCTTCATGCCGCCGGTGTTTCCCGGCGTGCGAGCCGACACCTTGCCGGAGCTGGCCCGCGCGCTGAAGCTCGACGAATCGACCTTCATGCAAACCGTGGTGGCCTACAACGCCGCCTGCCGACCCGGCCAGTTCGACCACACCCGCCTCGACGACTGCCGCACCGAGGGCCTGACCCCGGCCAAGACGCACTGGGCCCGCCCCTTGGACACGCCGCCCTTCTACGGCTACCCCGTGCGCCCCGGCATCACCTTCACCTACCTCGGCCTGAAGGTCGACAAGGCGTCGCGGGTGCACTTCGGCGGCCGGCCCAGCCGCAACCTGTTCGTGGCCGGCGAAATGATGGCCGGCAATGTGCTCGGCCAGGGCTACACCGCGGGCGTCGGCATGTCGATCGGCACCGCCTTCGGGCGCATCGCCGGCACGCAGGCTGCGGCCGCCGCCGGCTTCACCCAGCAGGAGGCCGCCCTTGCGCACGCTTGAAGCCCTGACCCGCGAGGCCACCGCGCTCGGCGCCAACGAAATGGTCGCCCGAGGGCCAGGAGAGGCCCGCGACGGCGCGCCAGAACACGAGGTCGCGCGCATCCTGCAGATCTGCAACGCCTGCCGCTACTGCGAAGGCTTTTGCGCGGTGTTCCCGGCGATGACGCGTCGGCTCGAATTTCCGCAGGCCGACGTCCACTACCTGGCCAACCTCTGCCACCAGTGCGGCGCCTGCCTGCACGCCTGCCAGTACGCACCGCCGCACGACTTCGCGGTCAACGTACCGCGGGCGATGGCCCGCGTGCGCGCCGACACCTACGCCACCTACGCCTGGCCACCGGCGCTGGGCGGCCTCTACCGACGCAACGGCCTGGTCCTGGCGCTGGCACTGGCCTTGGCGCTGGCGCTGTTCCTTGCGCTGGCGGCCGCGTCGAACGGCCAACTTCTCGCGCCGCCGAATGCGGCTTCGGCCTTTTACGCCGTGTTCCCGCACAAGCTGCTGGTGTCGATCTTCCTGCCCGTGTTCGGCTTCGCGGTACTCGCGCTGGGCCTGGGGGTGCGCCGCTTCTGGCAAGCGGTCGGCGAAGGGCCGCCCACCGTCCCGGCGGTGGCCGAAGCGGCGCGCAACGCACTGACGCTGAAATACCTCGACGGCGGCCACGGCGACGGCTGCAATGAGGACAGCGACCGCTTCACCTTGCAGCGGCGTCGCCTCCACCACCTCACCTTCTACGGCTTCATGTTCTGCTTCGCGTCGACGGGTGTCGCTACGCTCTACCACTACCTGCTCGGCCTGCCGGCGCCGTACGGCTTCAGCAGCCTGCCCAAGTTGCTGGGCGTGCCGGGTGGCGTGGCGCTGATGCTCGGCAGCGCCGGGCTGCTGGCCTTGCAGTGGCGACGCCACCCCTTGCAGCGCGCCCCGGAGCAGCGTCCCATGGATGTCGGCTTCATCGCCCTGCTGTGCCTGGTTGCGGCCAGCGGGCTGGCGCTGGCGCTGTCGCACGGCACGGCGGCCTTGACGCTGCTGCTGTGCCTGCATTTGGGCGCGGTGATGGCCTTCTTCCTGACGATGCCCTACAGCAAGTTCGCCCACGGCGTCTACCGCTCGGCGGCGCTGCTGAAGTGGTCGATCGAGCGCAGGCAGCCGAGCAAGCTCAAACTCGGCGATGACTGAGGTGACCACGCGCCAAGCGCCTTCGCCGCGCGCCCCCGGGCAGCGCGGCGTGGCGCAAGGTGGACTTGGACTTGAAGTTGAAGTCGCTTTGTCAACGAAGCGGTGTCGTACCACGAGTTCGTGCAGGCGCAGCTCAAAGACGCCGTCCACAACGTACCGGCCTGGCTGGTCTGTCAAGTCCCGCCTGGTTGTAGACGAGTGCCACCGCGCGTGCCGTAATTTGGCTGCGATGCATGTCCTGCGTCGTAAAGCCGCCCCAGCGCCCCCACGTGCCAATATGACCTGCGTCACCTACCCCCGAGAGATCAGTGAGCAAAGAGGTAGGTATGTCGAACAGCCAACGATCTGAGGTCCAGATGCACGCAGTGAAGGCTTTGTCCGAGCCTGGCGCATCGCAAGGAGCCCGCAGGGCGACTGAAGATGCGCCAGGATCGGCGCCATCGTCTCTGCCGCCTGGCGGCAGCTGCGAGGTGGTGCCGCGCGCTCGGCGCCGCACGTTCCGCACGGCCGGTTCAGCGAGTCGCGAACGCTGGTCATCAGCGATTGGCGCATCCAGTGTTCGCTCGGAGCCAATTCCATGGCCTTCAATGCGCGGCGCACCGAGTCTTCGCTGACCACGCTGTGCATTCCCAATGCCTGCGCCGCTACCGCGTCGCCGCGAATGCCGGCAATGTGTGCGTAGCGCTTGCTGCCCGACAGAATGCCCAGCATTAACCTGCCCAGCACGTCGCGCTTGCTGCTCGCATTGGGGCTGCTGTACTGCAACGGGCATTCCTCGACCCAGCGATCGAATACACCGGCAGTGGCCAGGAACTCGGCGAAGAACAAGAGCTGACCGTGCGGTGTCGCACGCGCCGTCTCGTCCCAGCGCAGGTGCATGCGACCGCCCATCGTCTGCACCACCAGCGCCTCTTCGCCGGCCAGCGCCAGCGCCGTCTTCGACGGCTGTTTGCCTTCACCCATCCGGTGAGTGCGCCCGGTCAACGTAACCGCCCGCCGGCGTTGAGAAAACCGGCTTCGGTGGCGAGACAGCTGCCGGTTCTAGGCTAAAGCCTTCGACCGTTGCGCGCTTACGCCGAAACAGTCGCGGCATCCTCGGCCGCAGCTGGCGCTTCGCTGCGCAGCCGGTTGATCATGATCGCGGCCGCCTGCGTGATGTGTTGGCGCGCCAGCGCTTCGGCCGATGCGCCGTCGCCCGCCATCACCGCATTGAGCATCGCCTCGTGCTGGTCCCAGAGGTCGCGCGGCAGTTCGTCGCGCATCAACACCTCACCCATCACGCGCTGGGTGTAGGTCCACTGCGCTTCCATCGTGGGTGCGATCAGCGGGTTCTCCGACAGCCTGTAGACAAGGTCGTGGAACTTGAGATCGGCGGCGATCATCGCCGCGACCGAGCCGCCGGCGACCGCTTTGCGCCCACTCTGGATCAGCGCCGGGCCCTGCTTCTTCGCCCGTTCGGCGTTGCGTTCGGCGGCCTTGCGGAACGCCAGGCCTTCCATCACCGCGCGAACCTCGTATATGTTGCCAACTTGGTCCAGGTCGAGCGGCGCGACGATCAGCCCCCGCCCCGGCGCGTCACGCAGCACACCCTGGGTGCGCAGCAGCAGCAGCGCCTGCTGCACCGGCTGGCGCGACACGCCCAGCAGCTGCGCGATCTGCTCCTGGATGATGCGTTCGCCGGGCCTGAGCTTGCCGGCCGAGATCTCCGAGACGATGGCTTCGTGGACCTGCTCCACGAGCTTGGGCTGGGTGGCGATCACTCTCATGCGTCGAGTATAGGTTGCAGCCGAATTCAGAATCCAGTCGCTTCAATGTGCGAGCACGGACCCCGTCACCTGGCGCCAACCGGCCTCGGCCATCGGGCGCGCCAGCCGGCCGGTCTGTTCTGCCTCGGCGCTGGCGGCGCTGCCGTGCAGCGCGCGATGCAGGATGCCTTGCAGGATCGCCGTCATGCGGAACATGTTGAAGGCCATGTAGTAGTCCCAGTCGGGCAGCGACTCGCGCCCGCTGCGCTTGCAGTAGGCCTGCACGTAGGCGTCTTCGCGCGGGATGCCCAGCGCCGCCAGGTCGTGCCCCTTGAGGCCGCGAAATTCCGCTGGCGTCACACGCCAGGTCAAGCAGTGGTAGGCGAAGTCGGCCAGCGGGTGGCCCAGCGTCGACAGCTCCCAGTCCAGCACCGCCAGCACATGCGGCTCTTGCGGATGGAAGATCAGGTTGTCGATCCTGAAATCGCCGTGCACGAGCGCGCTCTCGTCGTCTTCGGGCAAGTGCGCCGGCAGCCACTCGATCAGTCGCTCCATCGCTGCGATGGGCTCCGTCTGGCTGGCGCGGTACTGCTTGGTCCAGCGCTCGATCTGGCGCTTCAGGTACTGGCCCGGTCGGCCAAAAGCCGACAGCCCGGCGGCGTGATGATCGACGCCATGCAGCGCCGCGATGACGCGGTTCATCTCGTCGTAGATCGCGCCACGCTGTTCGTGCGTCATGCCGGGCAGCGATGGGTCCACGAAGTTGCGACCGTCGACATGCTCCATCACGTAGAAGGCGCTGCCGATGACAGCGGCGTCTTCGCACAGCAGATACACACGCGGCACCGGCACCGCGCTGTGGGCCAGCGCGGCCATCACGCGGTATTCGCGGTCGACGGCGTGTGCGGACGGCAGCAGCACACCCGGCGGCTTGCGCCTGAGCACCCGACGCTGGCCACCGGCCTGCAGCAGATAGGTCGGGTTCGACTGGCCGCCGCTGAACTGCTGGACGGTGAGTTCCCCGCTGAATCCGGGCAGGTGTTGGCGCAGGTGGGCGGCCAGCGAATCGAGCGCGAACGGATGCCTCATCGTGGGGGTCTCTTCCTGGGTTGGTTGCGGGCTTCCAGCCAGTCGGCGATGCCAGGCGCCAGCACCGCCTGCGCCTTGCCGCCGACAAAGGTGCCGATGTGGCCGCCGGGCACCGACAGTTCGGCGTAGTCGGTGGTGCCGAAGTGCGCACCCTGGCCGCGCGAGCAGGCGGTCGGGATCACGACATCGCCGTCGGCCGAGACGTTCAGCACCGGCATCGTCAACTGCCGCAGGTCGACAGTGCGGCCGCCAAGCACGAACGCGTTGCGGACCAGCTTGTTGTCCTGGTACAGATCCTTGAACCACTGGCGCACGAACTCCCCCGGCGTGTCGGGGCGGTCGCCGATCCAGCGCTCCATGCGCAGGAAGTTCAGCAGCTTGGCGTCGTCGTCCAGTACGTCGACCAGGCCGAGCGTGTACTTGGCCAGGTTGCCCACCGGGTTCATCATCAGGAAGCTGTGGCCCACCGACGGCCCCGAGGCATTGCCCATCGAATCGACCAGTGCGTCGATGTCGTCGCCATCCAGCGCACGCGCCCAACGGTTCATGTAGCCGCCGGCCGCCTCGGGCGCGGCCTTGTCGCCGTGGAAGTCGATGGGCGTGACCGTCAGCACCAGGTTGCGCACCTTCTCCGGGTGCAGCGCGGCGTGGCACAGGGACAGCACACCGCCCTGGCAGACGCCGATCAGGTTGATGCTGTCCACCGCCTCGCGTTCGCGAATCACGTCGACGCAACTGTCCAGGTAGCCGTTGACGTAGTCGTCGATCGTCAGCCACCGGTGGCGGCGCTGCGGCTCACCCCAATCGACCATGTAGACGTGCAGCCCGCGCGCCAGCAGCTTGCGCACGAAGGAGCGCTCGGCTTCGAGGTCGATCATCTGGTAGCGGCCGACCAGCGCGTAGGCGATGAGCACGATGGTCGGCGGCCCGGCCGGCTGCGTTGCCTGCGGCGCGGGGCGGTAGTGGTACAGGCGCACCATGTCTTCGCGCCAGACCTCGTCCTTGGGTGCGGTGGCGATGGCCAGTTCGCTGTCGCTGAAGCGGGCGATGCGCTGCGCGCCGTTGGCGATCTTCTGCTGTGCCTCGCTCAGCTCGCGCAACAGTGTCAGCGGCTGGATGTCGATGGGCCTGCGGTTCATGGTCGGCTCCCGGCCGTGCGCGCATGCGCCGCCCGCTTCAGCTCGCGCACCTCGCGCTTGAGCTGCTGGATTTCGCGGAAGGTCTCGTCGACCTCGACCCGCGTCGGTTGGCCGAGCGCCTCTGCACTCAGCGTCGACAGCTTCTGCCAGCCGCTGCGCCGATGCGACGTGGCGCGCACGCTGGCGGCGGTGGCAGCCAGGCCGGGCTCGGAGAGCATCGCCGCGTGCATCGCGCCATCGAACTCGCCCAGGCCCATGCGCAGCAAGGCCGTCGGCGAGTTGATCGTCTGGCCGTCGCCGCGCAAACGGTCCAGGCGCTGCGTGAGGCGGTTCATGCCGTCGACGGCGCCAGCCGCGACGACGCCTGCGACCTGCGCGTTGGCGATCACCTCGCCGAGCTGCGCGGTCGCGAGTTCGCACCAGGTCTGCAAGGCATCGCGCGCCGGGCGCAGGCCAAAGGCATCGGCCAGCGGGCCGTAGACGCGCTCGGCCGCGGCGATCCACGGGAAGTCATAGGCGATCGAAGTCATAGCGTGCTCACCAGGTGGCCACCGTCGGCCGCGATGACGCTGCCGGTGATGTAGGCGCCGGCGTCCGACGCCAGCAACAGCAACGCGCCATCCAGATCGGCAGCGCGGCCGAAGCGGCGCTGCGGAATGCGCGCCATCAGCCGCTGCCCGGCGTCCGAGGCCAGGAAGTCGTGGTTCAACTCGGTCTCCACATAACCCGGCGCGAGCGCGTTGACGCGGATGCCATGGCGCGCGAGTTCGAGCGCCATGGCGCGCGTGAGATGGATCAGCCCGGCCTTGGACGCGCAATACGGCGCCACGCCGCCGGCCACACGTTCGCCGGTGATCGACGCGATGTTGACGATGGCGCCCGGGCGCTGCGCAGCGACCAGGCGGCGCGCGCCTTCCTGCGCCACCAGCCAGGCGCCCTTGAGGTTGGTGTCGAGGACGTCGTCCCAGTCGGCCTCGCTTTGTTCGAACAGTGGCCGCGAGACGGCCACGCCGGCGTTGTTGACGATCAGGTCGGCCGGGCCCTGCTTGGCTTCGATCGCGTCGAACGCAGCACGCACGCTCGCCGCGTCGGTGACATCCATTGCGACCGCGAAGGCGCGGCCGCCGACGGCTTCGATCTCGGCCACGGTGGCGGCCAGTTTGTCGGCGCGGCGCGCGGCAACGACCACCGTCGCGCCGGCACCTGCCAGCGTCAGCGCGAAGTGGCGGCCGAGGCCACTGGAGGCGCCGGTCACCAGCGCTGTGCGGCCGCCCAGGCCAAAGGCCGGTGGCAAGGTGTTCACGATGTCGTCTCCTTCGTCTTGCTGCCCTTGAGGATGCGCTTCGCGAGGCTCCAGCGGTGCACCTCCGACGGGCCGTCGTAGATGCGGAAGGCGCGCATGTCGGCAAAGATGCGTGCCACCACGGTCTCGCCGGTGACGCCCTGGCCGCCGAGGATCTGCACACAGCGGTCGGCCACGCGCCAGACTGCTTCCGAGACCATCACCTTGGCGCGGCTGGACTCGCGCAGCCCGAGGTCGTCCTGGTCCAGCACCCAGGCGCAGTGCCAGACGGCAAGACGCGCCATATGCAGGTCCATCTCGTTGTCGGCCAGCATGAAGCCGATGCCCTCGTGTTCGCCGATGGCACGGCCGAAGGCCTGGCGGCGTCGCGCGTAGTCGACCGCAATATCGTGTGCGCGACGCGCTGCGCCCAGCCAGCGCATGCAGTGCGTCAGGCGGGCCGGCGACAGCCGCACCTGTGCGTAGCGCAAGCCCTGACCGAGTTCGCCGAGGATGGCGCTGGCCGGCACACGCAGGCCGTCGAAGCGCACCACGCCGTGGCCGCCAGGAAAGCAGGTGTCCAGCGTGTCCAGGTTGCGCTCGATGCTGATGCCGGGCGCTGTCATCTCGGCCAGGAACATCGTCGCGCCGACACCCGGCACCATCGCCATGATGATGGCCAGCGCCGCACCGTCGGCGCCGGTTGTGAACCACTTAACCCCGCTGATGAGGTAGTGATCGCCTTCGGCGACTGCCTGCGTCTGCAGCATGGCCGGGTCGGAACCGGCGCCCGGAGGTGGCTCGGTCATGCAGAAGCAGGAGCGGATCTCGCCTGCGGCCAGCGGGCGCAGCCAACGGTCCTTCTGTGCCGGCGTCGCCACCGCTTCCAGCAGATGCATGTTGCCTTCGTCGGGCGCGAAGACGTTCATCGCGACCGGCCCGAGCATCGAGTACCCGGCTTCTTCGAAAGCAATCGCGCGTCCGTGGTGCGACAGCGCCAGACCGCCGTACTCGTGGCCGACCTGCGGTGACAGCAAACCGGCGTTGCGCGCACGGGCGATCAGCTCGGTGCGCAGCGACTCTTCAGGGCCATGCGGGCCCAGCCGAGGATCCCGCTCAAGCGGGATCACCTGCTCGGCGATGAACTTGCGGATCTGCGACTGCAATGCGCGCAGCGGCTCGGGAACGGTGAAGTCCATCATCAGCTTTCGCGCCCACCGTCGCGCCACTTGCGCTCGGCGTCGTCCCACGCGCCGAGTGCCTGCAGATCGGGCACCCAGGCCAGGCCCGACTTCGCATCCGAGGAGGCCGCTTCGGGCGTCACCAGCACGTCCAGCAGCGCCGGGCCACCGCTGGCGATCACCGCGAGCGCACGGTCGATCGCCGCCGCCAGATCCTCGGCGCGCTCGACACGTTCGCCGTGCAGGCCGAAAGCGCGCGCCATCGCGGCATGGTCGGCGAACTGCAGCCGTGTGCCGACGACCTTGCCGTGGGTTTCCTGCTGGTCGCGCACCTCGATCGCCCAGCTGCCGTTGTTGGCCACGACGATCAGCACCGGCGCCTTGTGGCGCGCCGCAGTGTCGATCTCCATCGCGTTGAAGCCGAATGAGCCGTCGCCGGTGAGGACGGCCACGGTGCGGCCCGGCAGCGCCAAGCTGGCCGCGATACCGAAAGGCGTGCCAATACCGATGCAGCCCAGCGAGCCCGGGTCCAGGTAGGTGGTGGCCGGCAGACCGACGCGCGCGAAGCTCAGAAAGTCGCCACCGTCAGCGACGATCACTGCGTCGCGCGGCAGCTTCTCGCGCAGCGCGGCGAGCAGCTTGTTCGGATGCATCAGGCCGTCGCTGCCGGGCTGCGCCGCGTTCATCGACGCCAGCAGCTTGCCGGCGCGTTCCAGGTGCTTGGCACGCACGCCGCGCGCCCACTCGGTGTCGGTGGCGGGCGCACGGTCGGCGGCGGCCGCGAGGATGGCTTCGAGCGTTTCGCCGACCGTCGCCAGGATCTCGACAGCGCCGCGCCGGTTGTCGCGCAGCTCGGACGCGCAGTCCGCGATGCGCAACAGCTTGGCGTCACCGAACACCGCCGGCGAGCCGTAAGCGAGCTGGAAGTCGAGCCGGCGGCCGACGGTGATCACGAGGTCGGCCTGACTCATCACCGAGCCGCGCATCGCGGCGACGACAGACGGATGTTCATCGGGCACCAGACCGCGGCTCTCGCCGGTGTCGAGGTAGAGCGCACCGAGCTGATCGAGCAGTTTGTTCAGAGGGGCCGCAGCACCCCGCGCGCCGCGGCCGGAGATGAACAGCGGGCGCTTCGCAGACCAGAGCAAGTCGACGGCGGCCTTCACGGCGTCGCGGTCGGGCAGCAGACGTGCGGGCGGCCTGGCCATCAGTTGCTCGGACAGCTGCAGCGCGCGCGGCACCTCGGCGCGCAGCGTGTCGACCGGGAAGTCCAGGTACACCGGCCCCGGCTCGCCGCCCTGGCCGAAGGCGCGCGACACCGCTTCGTCCAACTCCTGCAGCACGAGCGAAGGCTCGCGCACCGTGCGTGCGTAGCGCGTCAGCGAGCGCACGAAGTCGGTATGCACCATGTCCTGCAAGGCGCCTCGGTTTTCCTGCGCCCGCGGCGGCGTGCCCGAGAGCACCAGCACCGGCGCCCGTGACACGTGCGCGTTGGCGATGCCGGTCATGGCGTTGGTGACGCCGGGGCCGGCAGTCACCATCGCGACGCCGAGCCCACCGGTCAGTTCGGCATGCGCATGCGCCATGTAGACCGCAGCGCGTTCGTCGCGCACGTCGACGATGCGGATGCCCTCGGCGTCCAGGCGCATCCACATCGGCATGATGTGGCCGCCGCAGAGCGCGAACACGCGGTCGACGCCACGCGCCTTGAGGAAGCGCGCGATCAGTGCGGCGGCGGAGTTCTCGGTGATGGTCGGATTGGTCATGATGAGTCTCACAGGAAGCCGGTGGAAATCCAGGGTACGGCGGCGACGACCGCCAGCCCGACGAGCAGTGCGACCACGTAGCCGACGATGGGCTTCATGCCCTCCGACGGGTCGACACGGCCCACTGCACAAGCAGCGTAGTAACCCACGCCGAAGGGCGGCGCGAACAGGCCCACGCCCATGGCGAGCACGACGACCATCGCGTAGTGCACCTCGTGCACGCCGATCTGGCGCGCGATGGGGAACAGCAACGGCCCGAACAGCACGATGGCCGGGATGCCTTCGAGCACGCTGCCCAGGATCACGAAGGCGATGATGGACACTGCGAGAAAGCCGAACTTGCCGCCCGGCAGCGCGGCCATCGCGGCGGCCAGCGTGTTCGAGAAGCCCGACTGCGTCAGCGCCCAGGCCATGCCGGTGGCGGTGCCGATGATGAACAGGATGGCGCCCGTCAGTGCCGCGGTTTCGACCAGCATCGGCACCATCCGTCGCCACTGCATCTGGCGGTAGAAGACAACGCCGCAGATCAGCGCGTAGGCGATGCCCAGCGTCGACACCTCGGTGGCGGTAGCCACGCCTTCGACGACCGCGGCGCGGATCACGAAAGGCAGCAGCACGGCCGGCAGCGCAACGGCGAGAGCGCGGACGATCTGCGCGCCGGTCGCCTTGCGCACCTGCGACAGGTCTTCCTCGCGGTAGCGGAACCACACCACCACGCACAGCGTCGCGGCCAGCACCAGGCCAGGCAGCATGCCGCCGGTGAACAGCGCCGCGATCGAGACGCCGGTCACCGAGCCGATGGTGATGAGCACCAGGCTGGGCGGAATGGTTTCGGTCTGCGCGCCGGCGGTGGCCAGCAGCGCGACCAGGTCACCGTCCTTCGCGCCACGCTTGCGCATCTCTGGGAACAGCACGGGCGCGACCGCGGCCATGTCGGCGACCTTTGAGCCCGAGATGCCCGAGACGAGGTACATCGCACCCAGCAGCACATACGACAGGCCACCGCGCACATGGCCGAGCAGGCTGGCCAGGAAGGCGACCATCGCACGCGCCATGCCGGTCATCTCGATCAAGAGACCGAGGAAGACGAACAGCGGCACGGCCAGCAGGATGATGTGCGACATGCCCTCGTCCATGCGCCCGACCATCACCGTGATGGGCAGCGAGGTCGTCAGCGCCAGGAAGCCGAAGGTCGCCAGGCCGAAGGCCACCGCGATGGGCACGCCGATCAGCACCAGCGTCGCGGTCAGGCCGACGAAGAAGATCAACAGGTTGGTATTGCCCAGGCCTTTGAAGACAGGGCCGAGCGCATAAAAGGCGACGCTGACGAGTGCGACGCTGCCGAGTGCGCTCGCGACCCGCCGCCAGTCGCCCACCTTCAGCAGGCGGATCACGGCCATCACCGCCATCAGGACCAGGCCCGCCGGCAGCGCCGAAGCGCGCCAGGCGTTGGAGATCTCGAGCGACGGTGACGTGACGATGGCCTCGTCGGCGGCAAACTCGTACGCCGGCCAGACGATCAGCAACAGGAAGGCCAGTGCGGCCGCGATGGCCACCGTGTCGAGCCAGGCGCGCAGTCCCGGCGAGGCCTTCGAGACCAGCGCCGTCATGCGCATGTGCTCGCCTCGGCGCAGCGCGACCACGGCGCCCAGGCTGGCCAGCCACAGGAACAGCAGCGACGCCGCTTCGTCGGTCCACACCAGCGGCGTGTGCAGGAAGTAGCGCGCGATCACGCCGGCCAGCAGGATGCCGATCTCGGCGGCAATCAGCACCGCAGCGATCATCTCCACGCCGGTGCCGAGCAGCGTCTCCAGCTTCCTGGCAACACGCGTGCTGCGGCGCGTGTCGTCGGCCGACGCATCCGCCGGCGGGGTGATCGACAGTTCCATGGTGGCCTCGTCAGGCGACGTCGGCGTATTGCGTCAGCAGGCCCCAGGCGTCCTTGTCGAAGCGCTCCTTGGCCTGCGCGTAGAAGCCGGCGTTGCGCAGCGCCTGGCGGAACGGCGCGGTGTCGACCTTGTTGAACTTCAGGCCCTTGCCTTCCAGCGCCTTCTGCAGGTCGAGATTGGCGAGTGCGATGTCGTCACGCTGCTTCTTCGCCGCCGCGTTGACGTGCTTGGCGATTACTTGTTGCACGTCGGCCGGCACGCCCTTCCAGACCTTGCCGCTGGCGATGAACCAGAAGCCGTCCCAGGCGTGGTTGGTCAGCGAGCAGAACTTCTGCACCTCGAAGAACTTGGCGGTGTCGATCAGCGCCAGCGGGTTCTCCTGGCCGTCGGCGACCTTGGTCTGCAGCGCCTGGTAGGCCTCGGACAGCGGCAGGCTCACCGGCGCCGCGCCGAGGGCCTTGAACATCGAGACCCACAGCGGCACCACCGGCACGCGGATCTTGAAGTTCTTCAGGTCGTCGGGCGTGACGATGGGTTTGGTGCTGGTCGTGATCTGGCGGAAGCCGTTGTCCCAAACGGTCTCCAACGGCACCAGGCCGACCTTCTCGATCTGGCCGCGTACGTGCTTGCCGATCGCGCCGTCCATCGCGGCCCAGACCTTGTCGTAGCTGGGGAAAGCGAAGCCGACGCCGGTGATCGAGGTCACCGGCACCAGCGTGGACATCACCGTGCCGGGGAAGGTGGCGAGCTCGAGTGCGCCCGAGCGGATCTGCGACAGCATGTCGGAGTCGCTGCCGAGCTGGTTGTTCGGGAACAGCTGGATGGCCACCTTGCCCTTGGTCTCGGCAGCGATGGCGTCAATCGCTTCCTTCAGCCGGAGGTTCACCGAGTGTGTCACCGGCAGGTCGGTGCCGAGCTTGAACTTGAAGTCGGGCGTGCCCTGGGCGTGGGCAAACTGGGTCGCGAAGCCGGTCGCGAGCGCCGTGCCGGCGAGCGTGCCGGTGCTGGTGCCGAGGAAGTGTCTGCGGGTGATGAGGCTGGTCATGCTTGTCTCCTGGGTGTGTCGGTCTTTGATCTCTGAATTCAAAAAGGCCGAGTGCTATCGTATTCTGAATTCCGAGTTCGTCAAGCTCGCCCGAATCCGGATTTACCCTAATGGCACTCTGAATTCAGAGTTCCATAATGAAAGTCGTTCCGTAATCTTCAGGAGACCCCATGAGCCACCTGCTCACCGTGTCGGACGCGATCGCGTCGCACGCCCGCCTGCAGCCGACGAAGATCGGCACCCGCGATTCGAAGCGCAGCCTGAGCTTCGCCGACTGGGACCAGCGCGCCGGCCGGCTGTCGAGCAGCCTGCTCGGCTTGGGACTCGTGAAGGGCGACCGTGTCGTGCTGCTGGCCTACAACTGCGTCGAATGGATGGAGATCTACGTCGCACTGGCGCGCGCCGGCCTGGTCGCGGTGCCGGTCAACTTCCGCCTGCTGGCAGCGGAGATCGCCTACATCGCCGCACACAGCGAAGCGCGCGCAGTCATCGTCCAGGACGACCTGCGAGACCGCGTCGAAACGCTGCGCGCCGATTCACCGATTGCCGCCAACTGCTGGATCCACTTCGGCGCCGCCACGCCGGCCGGCTGGCAGGGTTACGAAGACCTGATCGGCCGCGCGCCGGCCGGCACGCCGGCGCTCGAAGTGAAGCCGCAGGACCCGTTCGCGCTGATGTACACCTCGGGCACCACCGGGCGGCCCAAGGGCGCGATCCGCAATCACGAAGGCAACGCGCTGCTGGCGCTGGCGACGGCGCTCGAGTTCGGCTTCTCGCGCGACGACACCGGCCTGCTGGTGATGCCGATGTGCCATGCGAACTCGCTCTACTTCGGCCTCACCTTCATGTACCTGGGCGCGACCATCGTCGTCGACGACCGCAAGAGCTTCGACCCCGAAGGCCTGCTCGAAACACTGGCGCGCGACAAGGTCACCTTCACCTCGCTGGTGCCGACGCACTACATCATGATGCTGGCCCTGCCCGATGCGGTGAAGGCGCGTTATGACGTCAGCGCAGTGGACAAGCTGCTGATCTCGTCGGCACCGGCCCGCAAGGACACCAAGCTTGCGATCCTGTCGCACTTCGCCAATTCGCGTCTGTTCGAGCTCTACGGGGCCACCGAGACCGGCTGGGTCACGCTGTTGCGGCCCGAGCAGCAGATCGACAGGCTCGGCTCGGTCGGGCGCGAATGGGCCGGCTCGGGCGCGATCCGGATCCTGGACCCCGAAGGCAGGGAAGTGGCAGACGGCGAGGTCGGCGAGTTGTTCTCGCGGACTTCGTACGTATTCGACGGCTACTGGAAGAGCCCTGAGAAGACCGCCGAGGCCTTTCGCGGCGAATGGTGTTCGGTCGGCGACATGGCGCGGCGCGATGCCGATGGCTATATCCACCTGGTCGACCGCAAGAGCAACATGATCATCAGCGGCGGCGAAAACATCTACCCGTCCGAGGTCGAAGGCGTGCTCGGCGCCTTCCCCAAGGTCAAGGACGTCGCTGTGATCGGCGTTCCCGATGCCAAGTGGGGCGAGGCGGTGATGGCGGTGGTGGTGCTGCACGACGGCCAGCAGGCCACCGAGGCCGAGTTGCAGGACTGGTGCCGCGAGCGCGTGGCCGGCTACAAGCGGCCGCGCAGCATCGTCTTCATCGCCGACGCCGAGATGCCGCGCACCGCCACCGGCAAGATCCTGCACCGCACGCTGCGCGAGCGCGTCGTCAGCACCGCCACGCATTGACACGGAGCGCGTTGCGACTGCGGCATGCAGCAGTTCCTGCTCGTCACCGTTCCGTTCTTCGCACTGGTGCTGTGTGGCTGGCTAGTCGCGCGCGTGCGATTGCTGCCGCTGGAGGCGATCCCAGGGCTAAACGCCTTCGTGCTGTCCTTCGCCCTGCCCTGCATGCTGTACCGCTTCGCGGCCACGACGCCGATCCTGCTTCTGCTCGACCCGACGGTATCGACGGTTTATCTGCTGTGCGCGCTGCTGATGGTGGCGCTGACGATCGTCACCACGCGCCGCGGTGCCATCGGCTGGAACGACGCGTCATTCGGCGCTCTCGTCGCGGCGTTTCCGAACTCGGGCTTCATGGGCGTGCCGCTGTTGGTCGCGCTGCTGGGCCAGGCCGCAGCGGGCCCGGCCATCGTCGCGCTGGCGATCGACATGGTGGTGACCTCGTCGCTGTGCATTGCGCTGTCGCGCCTGGACGGCGCCAGCGAGCACGGCGTGTCGCGCGCCGTCGGCAACGCGTTGAAGGGCATGCTGAGAAACCCGCTGCCGTGGTCGATCGGGCTCGGCTGCCTCACCGCCGCCACCGGATTCCAGCTCTGGGAGCCGGTGCGCAACACCGTCGGCATGCTGGCCGACGGCGCATCGCCGGTGGCGCTGTTCACGATCGGCGCGGTGCTTGCACGGCCGCAGCCGGTGGTGGAGACGACTGCCGGGCGCGGTCTCGGCGACGTGCCGCTGGTCGTGTTCTTCAAGCTCATCGTCCACCCGGCGCTGGTGCTCGGCATCGGCAAGCTGGCGCAGGCCGCCGGCGTGCCGCTGAGCGGCTTTGCGCTGAGCGTGCTCGTGCTCATCGCGGCGCTGCCCAGCGCCAGCAGCATTCCGATGCTCGCCGAACGCTACAGTGCCGACGTCGGCCGCGTCGCGCGTATCGTGCTGTTCGCCACGGCCGTCTCCTTCGTCACGTTCTCCGCAGTGGTCGCGCTGCTGGTCTGAAGAACACTTCGCCATGACACAGCCTGCCGGGACGCCCACGCCCTACTCGCTGCACGTTGAAGACCACGTGCTCGACGACCTGCGCCGACGCCTGGCGCACACCCGCTGGCCCGACGAGCCGCCCGGCCCGGCGTGGTCCACCGGCAGCAGCGTCGCTTACATGAAGGCCTTGACCGAACACTGGCGCAGCGGGTTCGACTGGCGCGCCCATGAGGCCGCACTCAACGGCTTGCGCCAGTTCACCGTGCCGCTCGCCGGCATCGACCTGCATTTCATCCACGAGCCGGGCCGCGGGCCGGCGCCGATGCCGCTGCTGCTGTCGCACGGCTGGCCGGGCTCGGTATTCGAGTTCCGCCGCCTGATTCCGCTGCTCACCGACCCCGCGCGCTTCGGCGGCGACCCGGCGGACGCGTTCAGCGTCGTCGCGCCGTCGCTGCCGGGCTTCACGCTGTCGTTCAAGCCGGGACAACCGCGCTTCGGCGCCGAGGAGATGGCCGATGCCTTCGCCACGCTGATGACCGACGTGCTCGGCTACCCGCGCTTCGTGGCGCAAGGCGGCGACTGGGGCTCGTTCATCAGCTCGCGTCTGGGCTACAGCCACCCCGAACGCGTGATCGGCATCCACCTGAACCTGCTGGCCGTGCCGCGCGATCCGAAGGGGCTGAAGAACCCCACGGCCGAGCAGCGACGCTACCTGAACGAACTGAGCCACTTCCTGAAGGAGGAGACGGGCTACCAGGCGATCCAGGGCACCAAGCCGCAGACACTGGCCTTCGCGCTGACCGATTCACCCGCCGGCCTGGCGGCCTGGATCGTCGAGAAGTTTCGCAGCTGGACCGACAACGACGGCGACCCGGCCAGTGCGGTGCCGCTCGACGAGATGCTCGCCAACATTACGCTCTACTGGGCCACAGGCGCCGTGGGTTCGTCGTTCTGGCCCTACTACGCGCGCATGCACCGGGAGTGGCCGGTTCCCGCGGGCAAGACGGTGGACGTGCCGATGGGCTACGTCGAATTCCCGCGCGAGATTCTGCGCCCGCCGCGTTCGGTGGCCGCGCGGATGTACAGCGACATCCGCCGCTGGACCACGCAGCCCAAGGGCGGCCACTTCGCGGCGCTGGAACAGCCCGAAGCGCTGGCGCACGAGATACGCGAGTTCTGCCGGCCTTTGCGCGCCGCGCGCTGATGCGCTGCACGATGGATGGGCCGCCTTCGCCCACGATCGGTTGCGTCCCCGCCAAGTCAGCCGTACGAGCCCGAGTCGGTCGCAGAGGATCGAGGGTGGATAGCCCCCGCCCCGTTGTCGGCGCTTCTTGAACTTGGTTCGCAACCACCGGCGCAACCGCGCAACGGTGTAGCTGTCGATCACCCGGTACGCGCTGCTGACGGTGCCTGCTTGGAAGTAGTTCGGCTAGCCGCGCAGCGTGCGGTTCAACTTGCCCACCACCTGCGTGGTCGCTTGCCACGTCAGCGAGGTCGACGTCATCGCATGGAGCGTTTCCACCATGCGCCGGATGCTCTTCTTCGACGGCCGCATGCCCAGACAGGCCTTGCCGGTCGTCGGCGAATTCATCCGCCCAAACGTGTAGCCCAGGAAGTCGAACTGGCCGTCCGGGACCTTGCAGATTCGTGTCTTCTGCTCGTTAACCGTCAGCTTCAGCCTGCCCATGAGGTCGCGCATGCGGGTCAATGCCTCTTCGGCCTTGCCGCGTTTGCACAGGATCACGAGATCATCGGCGCAGGTCACGATCCGAGTGCCAAGTCTCTCGGCCAGCCCGAGCTTCTGCCATCCCAGCACAAACCGGCGCATGTACAGATTGGCCAGCAGCGCCGCCGTCACGGCGCCGTGCGTGGGAAACGCCGCGCAGAGCGCGCGCAGGTCGCTGCCGGTGGCGTAGACCACCGCCATCGTGCCGCAGGACTGCATGCTCGCGATCCCGAAGGCCGCCGCCACCTGCCCGGACGGCAGGCCGAGCAGCTTGGCGCAGGCCGCAGTGGCGCAGTACACACCGGTCACCGTGGAGAAGTTCCAGTCCTTGCGCCGGCCGACATGGGGTATGAGTCGGTGGAACAGATCCTGGCCGACCGCGATGGCCGTGATCAGATCGCGGCCCGACACCGCGCTGCCGCGCGCCGCGCTGCGCCCGGCTGCCTGGCTGCCCAGGTCGACATGGTCTACTCGGCCATGCGGGAAGACGGCATGAACATTGACGAGGTGTCTGTGATCGCGGCCACGCTGAACCCGGGCGGTCTGGACGTCGAGCAGATCCTCCGACTGTCCCCGGACCCGCAGCTCAAGGGCATGTTGCTGAAGGACACGCGCTCCGCCCAAAGTCGCGGCGCTTTCGGCTCGCCCAACTTCCGGGTCGGCGATCAGTTTTGGTTCGGCAAGGGCCGGCTGCGCGATGTCGGGGAAGCGATCCTGCGCGTGGCCTCGGCATGAAACCGCTGGCCGTCATCACCGGCGTGGGCCCCGGCACCGGGTCCGCGCTGGTGCGCCGCTTTCAACACGGCGGCTATCGCGTCGCCATGCTGGCGCGCAACGCCGAGCGCCTGCAAGCGCTGGCGCAGGAATGCCCGGATGCGCTCGCGCTGCCTTGCGATGTGGCCCAGGCCGATACGCTGAACGCCGCCTTGGCGCGCATCGAAGCCGAAGCCGGCACCTGCAGCGTCGTGGTGCACAACGCCGTCGGCGGCGCCTTCGGCAACTTCCTGGACATCGACCCGGCGGTGCTCGACGCCAACTTTCAAGTCAACGTCATGGCCTTGCTGCACTTGGCGCGCTGGGCCGCGCCGCAGATGAAGGCGGCAGGCTGCGGCACGATCATCGCCACCGGCAACACCTCGGCATTGCGCGGGCGGGCGCATTTCGCCGGCTTTGCGCCGACCAAGGCGGCGCAACGCATCCTGGCGGAATCGATGGCACGCGAGCTGGGGCCGCAGGGCATCCATGTCGCCTACCTGCTGATCGACGCCGTCATCGACCTGCCCTGGACACGCCGACGCTTTGCCGACAAACCGGACGACTTTTTCATCCGGCCGCAGGACATTGCCGACGAGGCCTGGCACCTGGTGCAACAGCCGCGCTCGGCCTGGTCCTTCCTGACAGAAGTCCGTCCTTTCAAGGAGAGTTGGTGACCATGGACAAGCAAGACACCGAGGCGCTGCGCTGGCACAAGTCGGCCTGCAACCTGTGCTACATCAACTGCGGCGTGGAACTGGCCGTGGCCGGGCAAGGTGCCGACGCGCGCATCGTCAAGGTGCGCGGCGACCGCGACAACCCGCGCTCGGCGGGCTACCTGTGCAACAAGGCGCAGTCGATTCCGAGCTACGTGCACCACCGCGACCGGCTGACCACGCCGCTGCGCCGCCGCGCCGACGGCGGCTATGAAGCCATCCCCTGGGACACGGCCATAGTCGAGATTGCCGAGCGCCTGCGCGCCGTGGTCGATGCCTACGGCGGCAAGTCGCTGGCCATCTTCGGCGGCGGCGGGCAAGGCAACCACGCCGGTGGCAGCTTCGGCTTCGGGCTGATGCGCGCGCTGGGCTCACGCACGATCTTCAACGCGCTGTCGCAGGAGAAGACCGGCGACTTCTGGCTCAACGGGCACATCTTCGGCTCGCAGATGTGCCACACGGCGGAAGACATCCACCACGCTGACCTGCTGCTGGTGATCGGCGCCAACCCGAAGCTGTCGCATGGTTTCACCAATGCGCGCGACCAGTTGAACGGCCTGCGCAAGGATGCGCAGCGCAAGCTCGTCGTCATCGACCCGCGCCGCACCGAGACGGCTGAGGGCGCCGATCTGCACATCAGCCTGCGGCCCGGCACCGACGCCTTCCTGATGGGCGCACTGCTGGCCGAACTGCAGCGCCGCAAGGCCTTCGACGAGGCCTTCCTGGCCGCGCATACGGTGGGCGCAGACGAAGTCAAGGCCGTGCTCGCCGCGGTGCCAGTGGCCCAATGGCTGGCGGCGGCCGATGTGTCTGCCGCCGACTTCGAACAACTGCTGCAAATGGTCATGGCCGCGCGGGCGATGGTGGTGCGGGTCGAACTCGGCATCCAGCAGGGCCTGAACTCGACCTTGAACTCCTACCTGGAAAAGCTGCTGTACCTGATGACCGGCCACTTTGGCCGCGCCGGCACGCACGGGCTGCACAGTTGGCTGGTTCCCCTGTGGGGCAACACGCCGGGGGCGCGCCACTTCGCCACGCAGGCCGAAGTCATCTGCGGGCTGCTGTCGCCCAACGTCTTTGCCGATGCCGTGCTCTCTGACCACCCGGACCGCCTGCGGGCGCTGTGGGTGGACAGCAGCAACCCGGTCAACACGGCAGCCGACACCGCCCGCGTGCTGCAGGCTATTGGGGCGCTGGAACTGGTGGTGGTGGTCGACGTGGCCTTCACCGAAACGGCGGCACAGGCGCACTACGTGCTGCCGGCGTCGTCCACCTACGAGAAGTGCGAGTTCACGCTCTTCAACTTCGAGGTGCCGACCAACTATTTCCACGTTCGTGCGCCGGTGCTGCCGCCCTTGCCCGGCACCCTGCCCGAGCCGGAAATCTACGGCCGCCTGGCACGGGCGTTGGGCCTGATGCCCAGCGACGAACTGCTGGCCGAACTGGCGGCCAAGGCCGACTACCCCGTCGCATTCGGCGCTGCCTTTGCCGCGGCGGTGGCGCTGGACCGCAATGTCGGCAAGCTGGGCGGACAGGTGCTGTACGAAACCCTGGGCCGCAGCTTGCCTGACGGCACGGCGGCCGCTGCGCCGCTGTGGCAAGCCTGCCATCGCCTGGCGAAGACGCAAACCACGGCGGTACGCGCGGCACTGCAGGCGGACCCATCGCTGCCGCTGCCCGCGCTGGGTGAAGCCTTGTTCCGCACGGTGGTCGGCTCCCGCTCCGGCACCGCCTTCACCGTGCACGCCAGCCCCTGGGACCTGGTCGAGCACCCCGACCGCAAGCTGCGCCTGGCGGTGCCGCAGATGCTGCAGTGGCTGGGCCGGCTGGACCCGGGCTCGGTCGGCCCGCCGCCCGACTGGCCCTTTGTGCTCTCGGCCGGCCAGCGGCGTTTGAACAATGCCAACCAGATTCTTCGTGACCCTGCCACGCGGGCCAGCGATCCCGACGGTGCGCTCTACATCCACCCGCAGGATCTGCAAGCGCTGGGCGTGCCGGATCGGGGCGCACTGGTCGTCGAGACAACGCGCGCCCGCCTCGTCGTGCGTGCGAAAGCCACAGCGTCGATGCGCCGCGGCCACGTCGCGCTGCCCCACGGCTACGGGCAACTGCATCCAGGCGAGGACGGGCGCCGCAGCGTGGTGGGCCCGGCCGTCAACTGGCTGACCGACGCGCAGCACCGCGACCTGGTGGCTGACACGCCGCACCACAAGCACGTGCCGGTGCGGCTGCACGCGGCGCTGGCCGACGCCCGCATGAACAGCGTCGAAGCCGTTCAGCCTTCTCACCCCGCATGACCCGGAGAGCCCGAGGAGCGACAGTGACAAGGACAGCGACAGCGACAAGGTATCGATGCAGATCGACGGCCAGGTGTGCACCATCAGCGTCGACAACGTGGCGAAGAAAAACGCCTACACCCCGGCGATGCTGGACCGGCTGGCCGAACTGCTGACCGAATACGAAGACAACGACGATCTGCGGCCTTTGGCGCGAGGCGCGGCTGCTGAAAATCGCCCCGGTGTCACAGGAAATGGTGTTGAACTGCGTTTCGCAAAAAATCCTCGGCCTGCCCAAGTCGTACTGAGGTTCAACCTGAAACAAGCCCTGATCTGCGAACCCCTGCACAGGCGATCGAGACGATGTGCACAGCCGGCGGCCAGGGCCTGGTCGCCGGGTTCGAGCGCCTGAAGTGAACCCACCCATTTCCAATTGGAGACGAACGGCATGATCGAGCGCTACAAGGACTTCCCGATGCGCTTTGAGCGCACTGACGACGGCGTGCTCGAGATCGTCTTCGACGCCCCGAACCTGAATGCCGTCGATGCCAAGGTGCACGCCGCGCTGGCGCAGATCTGGCAGGCCATTGACAGCGATCCGGACACGCGCGTGGTGCTGGTGCGCGGCGAAGGGCGGGCATTCTCGGCAGGCGGCAGCTTCGACCTCATCGACGAGCAGATAGGGAGCTATCCGGCGCTGATGCGGGTGTACCGCGAGGCGCGTGACCTGGTCACGAACATGATCAACTTCAGCAAGCCGGTGGTATCCGCGATCCACGGCCCGGCGGTCGGCGCCGGGCTCACCGTCGCGATGCTTGCCGACATCTCGATTGCGGCACGCAGCGCGAAGATCGTCGATGGCCACACCCGGCTGGGCGTGGCGGCGGGCGACCACGCCGCGATGGTCTGGCCGCTGCTGTGCGGCATGGCCAAGGCCAAGTACTACCTGCTGACCTGCGAACAGATCTCCGGCGAAGAGGCCGAGCGCATCGGTCTGGTCTCGAAGTGCGTCGACGACGACAAGCTGCTCGAGACCGCACGCGACGTCGCCCGCCGCCTGGCGAACGGCGCACAGTCGGCGATCTCGCTCACCAAGCACGCGTTGAACAACTGGTACCGGGCGCAGTTGCCGACCTTCGAAGCCTCGCTGGCGCTCGAGTTCCTCGGCTTCTGCGGGCCCGAGGCGAAGGAGGGTGTGGCCTCGCACCGCGAACGCCGTCCGCCGAAGTTCGTCTGACATGAAATCCGCAAGCTCGCCTGTGCCCACCGCCTCAAATGAGGTTGCCCAACGGTTGCGGGCGGCCGGGCGCGACTGAGATGTATCCGTTGCTGAACGGCCTGCGTGTCGTCGAGTGCGCTTCCTTCATCGCGGCGCCGTCGTGCGCGCTGCACCTGCAGCAGCTCGGCGCCGAGGTGATCCGCATCGACCCGATCGGCGGCGGCCTCGACTTCAGGCGCTGGCCGGTATCACCCGAGGGCGAGAGCTTCTACTGGGAGGGCCTGAACAAGGGCAAGAGGTCAGTCGCGGTCGATATTTCCAAGCCGCAGGGGCGCGCGCTGATGGTCGACCTGATCACCGCGCCCGGCCCCGATGCCGGCCTCTTCGTCACCAATTTTCCGAAGAACGGCTTCCTGGCCCACGAGGCGTTGCGCCAGCGGCGGGCCGACCTGATCACCCTGCGCGTGACCGGCTGGGGCGACGGCGAATCGGCCGTCGATTACACCGTCAATGCAGCCCTCGGCGTGCCTTACCTGACCGGTGGTGCGGCGAACGGCGAGCTGCCGGTGAACCATGTGCTGCCGGCGTGGGACCTGCTCAGCGGGGCCTACGCCGCCTTTGCCATGCTCGCCGCCGAACGCCACCGCACCCGAACCGGCCAGGGCCAGGAAGTGACCGTGCCGCTGTCCGACATCGCGCTGGCGTCGCTCGGCCACATGGGGCAGGTGGCGGAGGTGCTCCACGGCGGTGATCGTCCGCGTGTCGGCAATGCGCTGTTCGGCGCCTTCGGGCGCGATTTCGTCACCGCCGACGGCGAGCGCGTGATGGTGGTGGCGATCACGCCGCGGCAGTGGTCGGGCCTGCTCGAAGCCCTGCAGGTGCAGGCGGCGGTGGCTGGCGTGGAGGCGGCCGCGCAGGTGGCGTTCGCGCGCGACGAAGGTGCGCGCTACACCCACCGAGAGGCGCTGTTCCCGATCTTCGAGCGTGCCATCGGCGCGCTTTCTTTGGCGGCGCTGAAGAGCCGGTTCGATGCGGGTGGCGTCTGCTGGGCGGCGTATCGCACGCTCAGCGATGCGCTGGCAAACGACCCGCGCCTGTCGCTCGACCGCACGATGTTCACGCTGCTCGACCACCCGAGTGGGCACCGCTATCCCGCGCCGGGCGCAGCGGCGACGTTCGACGCTGCCGTGCGCGGCGCGGCGCGGCGCGCGCCCCATCTGGGCGAGCACACCGACCAGGTGCTGGCCGAACTGCTCTCGCTGTCGCCGACGCAGATCGGCGCGCTGCACGACGCCGGCATCGTGGCCAGCAGCCCGGCCACGGCGTGCTGAGCGCAACCCTTCAACCTCATCTTCGCGAGCCGCCATGGACCCGCCATCCCCTTTCCTGAACCACCTGCGGGGCGTGTCAACTCCGGCGCGCGCGTATGCCGCCCAGGCGCAGCGCGCCGTCGCGCAGCGTTGTGCACCCGCAGGACGACCCGAGGCCGCGCTGCTTGAGCGTCACCAGCGCGCCCTGCACGGCCTGGCCTGGATCGCCACGACGGTTGAGGCGATCCGCTGCGCCGCTGACTGGGCCGAGCGCCTGTTGCAGCAAGGGCGCTTGACCCGTGGCGAGGAACTCGCCATCACCGTCGGCATCGGCGAATACCTGGCGCAGCTCGGCGGCGGGGTGCCGATGTCGCAGAACGAGATCTTCCGCCCGGCCGAACTCGACATCGAGCTGGCCGCTGCGGCGCTGGTCAGCGACGAACACGCGCGCTGGTTCCTGGGGCAGGGCAAGTTGCCCGAGACGCGGCGCGCACTCGTCGACCACCTGCTCGACGGGCGCGGCATCGCCGAGACCTCGTTCGACGCAGACCTCGACACCATCCGCGAACAGTACCGGCGCTTCGCGGCCAAGGAAATCACGCCGCACGCCCACGCCTGGCACCTGGCCAACGCGCTGATCCCGGACGCACTGGTGGCGCAGTTGGCCGACCTCGGCACCTTCGGCATCTGCATCGGCACCGAATACGGCGGACTCGGGCTGGGCAAGCGCGCGATGTGCATCGTGACTGAGGAACTCAGCCGTGCCTGGATCGCTACCGGATCGCTGGGCACGCGTTCAGAGATCGCCGGCGATCTGATCGGCAGCGCCGGCACGCCGGCGCAGAAGGCGCAGTGGTTACCTAAGCTGGCGTCGGGCGAGGTCTTGCCGACGGCGGTGTTCACCGAGCCCGACACCGGCTCTGACCTGGCGTCGCTGAAGACGCGAGCAACCCAGGCCGACGACGGCGGGTGGCGCATCGACGGCAACAAGACCTGGATCACGCACGCCGCGCGCACCGACCTGATGACGTTGCTGGCGCGCACCGAACCGGGCAGCGTCGATCACAACGGCCTCAGCATGTTCCTCGCCGCCAAGCCGCGTGGCAGCGATGCCCTGCCGTTCCCGGCGCAGGGCATGAGCGGCAGCGAGATCCATGTGCTCGGTTACCGCGGCATGAAGGAGTACGACATCGCCTTCGACGGCTTCGAAGCGGACTCCGACGCGCTGCTCGGCGGCGTGCGCGGCCAGGGATTCCGCCAACTGATGCAGACCTTCGAAGGTGCGCGCATCCAGACGGCGGCGCGCGCGATCGGCGTGGCCTGGCGGGCCTACGACCTGGCCATGCAGTACGCGCAGGACCGCAAGCAGTTCGGCGGGCCGATCGTGCGGTTCCCGCGGGTCAGCGACAAGCTTGCGATGATGGTGGCCGAGACGGTGCTCGCCCGCGAACTCACCCACCACGCCGCCGACGAGAAGGACAAGGGCCACCGCTGCGACATCGAGGCCGGCATGGCCAAGCTGCTGGCTGCGCGCGTGGCCTGGAGCAATGCCGACACCGGCCTGCAGATCCATGGCGGCAACGGCTACGCGCTCGAGTTCGAGATCAGCCGCGTGCTGTGCGATGCCCGCATCCTCAACATCTTCGAAGGGGCCGCCGAGATCCAGGCGCAGGTGATAGGCCGCGGGCTGCTGTCACGGGCAAGGTGATGCGGCCACGCCGGTTCGGCGCCGCCTTGCCCTTGTCGGATCGACAGCGGGCGCACTATGCCGACGCTGTCGCGGCATTCCGCAAGCGCGAGAAGGGCGGCCCCGCCAGCGGCCTCCAATCGCCCTTGGGCCTTTTGCAATACCTGCGCAGGCTGTGTTCCGACCCGAGGCCGCCAGGGCACATTTCGACCGACTCCGAGCCCATCGCTGAAATCGAGCGCCGCTCTCCCAAGATGGCGTGGCTGCTGACGCAGCTTCGCGAGATCGAAGCCAAGGGAGAGAAGGTCATCGTCTTCTGCGAATTCCGAGATCTTCAGCGGACGTTGCAACGGGCTATTGGCGAACGCTTCGGGGCCATGCCAGACGTGATCAATGGAGACACGTCGGCGGACTCGGCCAACGCCAACAACCGGCAGCGTCGGATCAAAAAATTTCAAGAAAAGCCGGGTTTCGGCGTGATCGTTCTATCCCCGTTGGCTGTTGGCTTCGGCGTGAACATCCAAGCAGCGAATCACGTTGTCCATTTCACCCGGACATGGAACCCGGCCAAGGAAGACCAAGCGACTGACCGGGCCTACCGCATCGGGCAGACCAAAGATGTCCACGTCTATTACCCGGTAGTGGTGGCGCATGACTTCCTGACCTTTGATGCCAAGCTCGACAAGTTGCTCGATTGGAAGCGCGGCCTATCCACCGACATGCTCAACGGCGCGGGCGACGTGAGCCCCGCTGACTTCGGCGACTTAGAGGCGCCCGATGGGGGCAACGCATTTGGCAATGAGCTGATCGTCGCCGATGACATCGGCTAGCTGGACCCCGATGCCTTCGAGGCGTTTTGCGCATTGCTGTGGAGGTTCAATGCTGGGCGCCGCCGCGTCCAGCGAGATGGCCAAGGTGTCGGCCTGGACAGGGCAATCGTGGGGTGCTCATCGGCAATCAACTCCGGGTTGGGACGCGGCCCTGGAGGGCACCAAGGAAGCGGGCGCGATGGCAAGCCTTGGCGCAGCGCGGCTGGTGGACGGAATGCCCGGCCAGGGGCTTGCGCCGGATCAAGCCTGGCCGGGCCGCAGCGACACCACAATCGCCGCGTTGCCGCGTCCGTCCCGGTCCGGCAGCCCAGCCCCAGGAGCCCGCCGATGACAGCCTTTGCCGATCAGAACCCAGGCTTGGACCCCAGCCCGCGCGCGGCTGAACTGCAGGCCCGGGTCAGCGCCTTCATGGCTGCACATGTGGGCCCGAACGAGCACCGCTACGACGAACAGGCGCAGGCCAATTTGCCGCGCTACACCACCCCGCAGATCGTCCAGGACTTGAAGGCCCTGGCACGCGCCGAGGGGCTGTGGAACCTGTTCCTGCCGGGCGAACATGGCGCCGGGCTGAGCAACCTGGATTACGCCCCGCTGGCCGAGGCGATGGGCCGGGTGATGTGGGCCTCCGAGGTCTTCAACTGCTCGGCGCCGGACACCGGCAACATGGAAGTGCTGGCCCAGTACGGCACGCCGGCGCAGCAGCAGCAATGGTTAATGCCGCTGCTGCGCGGCGAGATCCGCTCGGCGTTCTCGATGACCGAGCCCGAGGTCGCCTCGTCGGACGCGACCAACATCCGCTGCTCGATTCGGCGCGATGGCGGCGACTACGTCATCAACGGCCGCAAGTGGTTCACCTCGGGCGCGCTGAACGAGGATTGCAAGTTGCTGATCGTGATGGGCAAGACCGATCCCGACAACCCGAACAAGCACCTGCAGCAGTCGATGGTGCTGGTGCCCAAGGACACGCCTGGGGTCAAGCTGATCCGCAACATGACGGTCTACGGCTATGGCCATGCGCCGGTCGGGCACCCCGAGATCGAATACGAAAACGTGCGCGTGCCGGCGGCGAACATGCTGCTGGGCGAGGGCCGTGGCTTCGAGATCGCCCAGGGCCGCCTCGGGCCCGGCCGCATCCACCACTGCATGCGCCTGATCGGCTGTGCCCAGCGGGCGCTGGAGCTGATGGCGCGGCGGGCCTCCAGCCGGATCGCTTTCGGCCGGCCGCTGGGTGACCACGGCTCGGTGCGCGAGGACATCGCCCACTCGTTCTGCGAGATCGAGCAGGCGCGACTGCTGACCCTGCGCGCCGCCCAGACCATGGACCGCAATGGCAACAAGGCCGCGCGCGAGCTGATCGCGGCGGCCAAGATCGTCGTGCCGAGCATGGCCGCGCGGGTGATAGACCGGGCGATCCAGGTCCACGGTGGCATGGGCGTGTCGCAGGACACCTTCCTGGCCGAGGCCTACACCTACGCCCGCTTCATCCGCATCGGCGACGGGCCTGACCAGGTCCATTTGTCGCAGCTCGGGCGAACGCTGCTGCAGCGCTATTCGGCCGCAAGCTGAGCCGGGCCTGGCCAGCGCCGCCTCAGGGCGCCGGTGAGACCAGTTCGGCGAACGCCCATACGTCGAGCGTGTGGTCCGACGTTCGCTCGGAGCGCTCGGCCAGCATCTCGACCACTCCGGCTCTGGCCTGCTTGATGCGAAAGCGCTCGGCAGCGGGGATATGCCGGCACAGGCCTTGGCGGAACATCGCCGCAAACTTGTCGGCGCGCCTGGCGTAGAGATGGTCGGCGGCTTCGTTGAGCGCGGCCTCGGACACGCAGACGAAACCGCTCTTGACCGCAGCCACCCGCATCCGCGGCGTCAGGCTGGGCCGCGACCGGCCCGGTTCAGCCGCCGGCTGCGACGCGGCCACCGGCTGCGGCACCGGCTGTGCCTGTTCGTCCCAGTAGGTATACCCGGCCAGCAGCAGGATCGTGCCGAGAACGACGTTGACGGCGATCCGCGTCCAGCGGGTCGCCGCCGCAGCCGCGCTCAGGCGTGCAGCTGCCATGCACCACGCCGGTCAGGGGCCAGAGCGACGGCGGCGCGGCGCTCAGGCCAGTTTGCGGATGTAGCCATAGGCCAGGTTGCTGCGCCCTGCCCCGTGCTCGGCGTAGAGCGCCTTGTAGCGCGCCAGGCCATCGTCCTGCCAGGCGCTGCGCAGGGCCGTGCTGACGCCATACAGCCGGGCGTTGTTGTCGCCGAAGATCGCGGTCTTGACCGGTCCATCGGCGGCGCCCAGGGGTTTGAAGCCGTACTTGCGCTGCAGCGCCTCGGGGATCTCTAGCCGGCGCAGGGCCTCGATCTGCCACTGCGGCGAGCCGGTCCAGATCGCGTCGGTGCCCCAGCAGACATGGTCCACGCCCAGGCCCTGGATGAGCTGGCCCATCATCACTGCGGCCAACCTGGGCTCGGCCATGGTGGTTTGGGCGAACAACTGGCCGACATCGGCGTAGACATTGGCGACGCCGTGTTTGGCCGGGATTTCGGCCAGATCGGTGATCCAGTCGATCCGGCCGGTCCTCTCGAATTGCGTCCATGCGTCTTCGGCCCGGCCGCCGCCGGCATAGCGGTAGCCACCGTGGTAGATGATGAAGTTCAGTTGCGGCCAGTCCCGGGCCGCCTTGGCGACATCGCGCACGTCGCAATACGGCAGCAAGTGCGGGAACTGTTTGGCCACCGACTCGGGGAACAGGCCCTTGTGGACGCAGACATTCTTCAGGCCCGCCTTGACGAACTTTTCATAGGCCGGGTAGACCAGCTTCTCGTCATCCAAATGCCAGGGGTGGCGCGAGAGCTGCTTGTTGCTGTTGTCGCCAATCGTGTAGCCCTTCATCGAATCGGGCCGCAGGGTGGCGATGTCGCGGTCTATCGCCTCCAGCCAGCCGTCGTAGCCGGGGGTGAAGATGGCGTGGCTGAACATCCGCTTGCTGCCGGCAATGGCATTGACCTGGGCCCGCGCGTCGGCCTTCATCTTGTTGGTCAGGAACCAGTCCTCTGGAATCTCCGAGGGCGCACCGCTGATGCAGGCCAGCTTGGTATCGCTGTCGAGGTAGATCTCCTTGATGTAGTTCTGGAACATCAGGTCTTCAATCGTCTGCTCGCGCTCGCCCAGCGTCGGGTTCCAGCCGGCCTTGCCCACCGCGTTGCGCTGCGCCACGAAGCCCATGATGCGGGTGCCGGGGCGCAAAAAGTGGGTGTGCATGTCCATGATGAACTGGCCGGACAGCGCCTTGGCGCGGGCGTCGGCCTGCTCCGGCTGGGCGGCCTCGGCGCGGGAGACGGTGAACAGCGAACCGAAGGTGTCGTTCATCGCGACAAAGGCCGCGGCCATGCCCCCCGGGGTCTGGAAAAAGCGCCGCCGGCTGGTGCCCAGCTTCTTTGCCAGGTCGCTGCCGATGGTCTTGACCCTGGCCTCGAACTCCTTCTGCCGCGGGCTTTGCATCGCCGGCATGAATTCATCGGACGAGACCGACTGCACCGGGATGGGTGAGGCAAACAGGCGCTCGGCCGAGACCAATTTGCGCTGCTCTTGCGGCGTCAACCAACTGCTCATACTGTCTCCTCGTGGGGTGCGAGATGGCCGGGCTGCCGGGGTCGCCAAGCCGGCCAATCTCGACGCCGCGATTCAAACACGCTGGGCTGCCGTCCTCGGGCTATGCTCGGCCAAACCACCGGCAAGCACCATGATCCGCAAGCTGCACCACAACGCCTACCGTTGCCGCGATTCCGAACAAACCCGGGGCTTCTACGAAGACTTCCTCGGCCTGCGGCTGGTCAAGACCCTGCCGATCATGGCGTCCAAGACCGGCCGCGCAACCCGCACCCTGCACACCTTCTACCGCATGGACGATGGCGCGCACCTGGCCTTCTTCGAGACCTCCGACATGCCCTTCGAATTCAAGCCGCAGCATGACTTCGACCTGCACATCGCGCTGGAGGTGGGCGCCGAAGACTTGCTGCCTATGCTCGCCAAGGGCCGCTCACTCGGGCTGGAGTGCCGCGGCCCGTCGGACCACGGCATGATCGATTCGGTCTATTTCCGCGACCCCAACGGCTACGTGATCGAGCTCTGCGCCAAGCGTGCCGACCATGATGCGCAGATGGACCCGGCGCTCAACCAGGCACGGCAAGGCTTGCAGCGTTGGACGGCAGACAAGGCTGGCCCGGCGCAATAGGCCACGGCGACCGGCCGCGAGCGCCACCGGCCGACGCCGCCCGCGCTTGCAATCCCACATGCCCTTGGCTCAGCCACACCCGCCCGCAGCGATGCCCCGCCGGCCTGCCACCATGGGCGCAGGCCGGATCAGGGCGGCGCTGCTGTGCGGGCTGTGCGTGCTGTGCCTGGGGCTGGCGGGCTGCAGCAGCCAGCGCCTGGCCCAACTGCAGCAACGCCTGGGCCTGGACCGGCCTGGCACCGAGGCTGCGGCGGCGGCAGCGCCATTGCCGCCCGAGCTGGCCGCGCTCTATGCCCAGGGCGCGCAGGCGCTGCTGGCCAACGACGCCGATGGCGCGATCGCCGCCTGGCGCCAATTCGTCGCTGCGGCTGCGGTCGACCTGCCCCAGGCGCAGACGCTGCGCGGCTACCTGACGCTGTTGGCGCGGGACAGCGCGCGGCGTTTCGCCCAGCAGGCCGCAGCGGCGGAGAAAGGCCTGGACCGTGCCCTGCCAGCGGCGGTCGGCGACAGCCGGGTCGTCGCGGTCTTTCCGTTTGCCATGCAGGGCCCGGACCCGTCGACACCTCCGGCCTCGACCTTCAACCGCGCGGCGGTGGCGCTGATCATGGCCGACCTGGCCCAGGTGCCCAGCCTGACGCTGCTGGAGCGCGAAAAGATCGACACCCTGCTGCAAGAGGCCACGCTGTGGCGCAGCGGTCTGGTCGACCCGGCCAGCACCGCCACGGCCGCCCGGCTGCTGGGGGCGGGCAGTGTCGTGGCCGGGGTGGTCTACAGCGTCCCCGGCCTGGACGGCCCCGGCAGCGGCCGCTACAAGCTCAACAGCGCCGTCACCACCGTGGCCGATGGCAAATTGCTCGCCACCCAGGAGGCCGACGGCAGCCAGCACGAGTTCTACCTGCTCGAAAAGCGCATCGTCTACGGCATCCTCAAGGCGCTCAAGGTCAGCGACATCCCGCCCTCGGTGCGCAAGGTTCACACCCGCAGTTGGTCGGCCTATGCCCGCTTTGCCGCCGGCCTGAACCTGCAGGCCGAGGGCCGATTCGGCGAGGCCAGGCAGGCGTTCTACGCGGCGCTGCAGTTCGACCCGGATTTCGCCCTGGCAGAGCAGGCCTACCTGGCCATGCCCGACAAGCTGGGCAGCGTCGAAGCGATCCGCGCCGCGCTGCAAGCGCGTTGAGCGCTCAGCGGGCGACCTCGCTTCGATCCCGCCCTTGCCCTGTCAGCGCACCACCAGCCGCGCCGCGCCGCTGGCCGGCACGATCTGGCCGACCACCGCCGCATCGCCAAAGCCGTGCTGCACGAACACCTTGAGCACCGCGTCCAGCGCCGCTGGCGAGCAACTGACGAGCAGGCCGCCGCTGGTCTGTGGATCGGTCAGCAGGGCCAGGTCTTCGGCCGCAAAGTTCGCCGGTATGACCACGTCGCTGCCATAGCCGGCCCAGTTGCGGCCCGAGGCGCCGGTGACGAAACCCTGGCCGGCGAGTTCGCGCACGCCGGCCATCAGCGGCACGGCGCGCCAATCGAGATGGACCTCGCAGCGCGCGCCGCGGGCCAGCTCCAGCGCATGGCCGGCCAGGCCGAAGCCGGTGACATCGGTCAGCGCATGCACACCGGGCAGCGCCGCCAGGTCCGGTCCCGGGGTGTTGAGCCGGGTGGTGGTGGCGATCATCCGCGCATAGCCTTCGTCACCGAGCTTGCCCTGCTTGAGTGCGGCCGACATCACCCCGACGCCGACCGGCTTGCCCAGCACCAGCAGGTCGCCGGCCTGGGCGTCGGAGTTGCGCTTGACCCGGTCGGGGTGGACCAGGCCCAGCGCCACCAGGCCATAGATCGCCTCGACCGAGTCGATGGTGTGGCCGCCGGCGATAGGGATACCGGCGGCGCGGCAGACCGAGGCCCCGCCCTCCAGCACCCGGCCTATGGTCTGGGTCGACAGCACATTGATCGGCATGCCGACCAGGGCCAGCGCCAGGATCGGCCTGCCGCCCATGGCGTAGACATCGCTGATCGCGTTGGTTGCGGCGATGCGGCCAAAGTCATACGGGTCATCGACGATGGGCATGAAGAAGTCGGTGGTCGCGATCAGCGCCTGCTCGTCGTTGAGCCGGTAGACCGCAGCGTCGTCGGCGGTCTCGATCCCGACCATCAGCTCCTTCGGGATCGGCATCGCCGCCGTGCCCTTGAGGATCTCCGACAGCACCCCCGGGGCAATCTTGCAGCCGCAGCCGCCACCGTGCGAGAGCGAGGTCAATCGGGGTTCGCTGGCGATGCTGCGTTCGGGGGCGTTCATGGTCGGTCTCCGGTCAAATCGGTCATGCCCTGGCCAGCAATTGGGCGACCACGCGGTGCAGCGTGGCCGCCTCGGCCTGGGGCGAGAACAAGGGCGCGCGCTCAGCCACCTGGGCGCGCAGGGCCGGCAGCATAGCCGGATCGTCGCGGGCGGCTTGCAGCATGGCCGCCAAGCCCACACTGTCGCCCGGCTCGAAGTAGCCGCCGTAGTCGGCGCCCAGCAGGCCGACATTGCCATCGATGCGCGAGGCCAGCACCGGGGTGCCGCTGCGCATCGCCTCGGTCACGACATGGGCGCCACCCTCCATCCGGCTGGGGTGGACGAGCACATCGGCGGCCTGGATGCGCGCCCGGGCGACGCCATGCGGCACCGCGCCCAGCCAGCGGTAGCGCGGCTGCACCGCCTGCAGCGCCAGCGCCTGTGCGCCCAGCGCCGGATCCAGCGCCGCGCCGAGGTGGTCGAACAAGATGTCATCGCGGCCGACCAGCCGTTGGGCGGCGTCCAAGTAGGTCTGCGGATCCTTCTCGGCACGCAGATGGCCGACCATCAGCGCCCGCAGGTGGCGCCGGCTGTGGCTCTTGGCGGCGCGCGCCGAGCAGGATTGCAGCAGCACATGGCACTTGGCCTGCCACTGCGGCGCCAGGCGCTGCGGGCCGAGCTGGTTGAGCACCACCAGGGCATCGGCCAAGGCCAGCGAGCGCTGGGCGCTGGCGTCGGTCTCGATGTCGCGGTACAGGTCCGTGCCGGTCAGCGCCAGCAGCAGCGGCCTACTCGGGAAGGCGGCGCGCCAGGCCGCCACCGACAACGCCGACCGGCGCGCATGCAGCGCCACCAGCAAGGCCTCGTCACCCCCGGTCCACTGCGCCGCCAGCCTGACCGGGTAAGCTTTGGCCAGCATGCGCGACCAGCGTCGCGCCGTTTGCCAGTTGCCGTTGTTGGCGTCCGCCAGCGCAGGCGTGACGATCACGATGGATTGCCGTTGCATGACATTCAGCATAGCCGCTTCAACCGACGCCGCGCTGGCCCGCCAGGGCGGCGCAGCCCACCTTGCCCAAGCCCTGCAGGCCAGTCGCGCCGATACGCTGGCCACGTTTGCCGCCTGGCGGCAGGCGCTGCCGGATTTGCGCGTGCCACAGCGCGGCGACCTCAACCCGCCGCTGTGGGAGCTGGGCCACATCGGCTGGTTTGCCGACCATTGGCTGGCGCGCAACCCGCAGCGTGAACTTGGCAGCGGCGCCGACCCCTTCGTCGGCCGCCTGCCACCGGCGCGCAGTGATGTTGATGCGCTCTACGACTCCAGCCAGGTGCCGCATGACAGCCGCTGGAGCCTGCCCCTGCCCGACACTGACCAGACCGAGCGCGACCTGGCGCATCAGCTCGAGCGCAGCCTGAACCTGCTCGATGCCGTCCCCGCCACCGACCACGACCGCCTCTACTTCCACCGCCTGTGCCTGCTGCACGAAGACATGCACCACGAGGCGGCGCTGTACATGGCGCAGGCCCTGGGCGTGGCGATCAGCGATCCGCGCTGGCAGGCCAGCAGCTTGCCCGAGCCGCCCGCCGCGCTGACGCTGCCGGCACAGCGCACCAGCCTGGGCAGCGCCGCCGATGCCGGCTTTGCCTTCGACAACGAATTGGCCGCGCACCCCCAGACCATCGCCGCGACCCGCATCGATGCCCAGGTCGTGCGCTGGGCTGAGTTCTTGCCGGCAGTGCATGCCGGCGCGGTCGAACTGCCGCGCTACCTGCGCCAGGCCGAGGGCCAGGGCAGCGGCTGGCAGCACTGGCGCCACGGCCGCTGGCAGGCATTGGACCTGACCCAGGCCGCCTGCCACCTGAGTTACCCCCAGGCCCAGGCCTGGTGCCGCTGGGCCGGCCGGCGCCTGCCCAGCGAGGTCGAATGGGAATTTGCCGCCTGCAGCCTGGGGCCGGCCTTTGCCTGGGGCCAAGTCTGGGAATGGACCGCCAGCCCCTTCGCCCCCTACCCCGGGTTTGCGCCCCACCCCTACCGCGACTATTCCGCCCCCTGGTTCGACGGCCGCCCGGTGCTGCGTGGCGCGTCCTTCATGACCCAGCCGCGGATGCGCCACCCGCGCTACCGCAACTTCTTTGCGCCCCAGCGCAACGACATCGCGGCGGGGTTTCGCAGTTGCGCCTGCTGAGGGCGCAGCGCCGGACGAGGACTGGGATTCAATCCGGCAATATCCCTATCAGCCTTACCTGGCCCCATCCGCTACAACTTAACTGCAAACCTTTTGCCGCTCGATTCGGCAACCCGCCCGCGGTCCACTCATAGGCCGGGGAAAGCTGTTCAGACAACCAGGACCACTTCTAGAGCCCACAGGGAAGTTGACCGCCATGCCAGACGAAGCTATTCCGACAGTGGGCGGCCACGAGCCGACGCCGAGCCCCTTCGCGGGCAGGGTTCCCATCACGGTCGCACTCGAACAACTACGGCTGCGGTTACTGGACCTGACCGGCCGTAATCGGCTCATTCACTTCCGGCACACGGCCGGCAAGTCCTTGCAGTTCGTGCACACCAATATCGACGCGGTGCTGCGCCGCCTTCTCGGCGACCATGGCAACAATGTGACGATTGCCGCGGTGCCCGAACCCGGCCGCGCCGACTGGGTGACGCGAGGTGGTCGACTCGTGCGGCCGGACGTCAAGGACCACGCTGCCAAGGTCGGCATCGACACCTCGTACGAGCTCTACCGCAGGGAGGGTCGCGCCCTCGTCGGACCCAACACTGTCTCGCAAGCGCGCACTTTGTTCTTCGCCGACGATCTGGGCCGGCACTGCCGCAAGCTCGAACGCGAGGCCAAGCTCGCCATCGAGGAGACCGGCGCCAACATGTTGTACCTGGTGCTGGGGTTCCTGGAGTTTCCGGAAAGCCCTGACAGCGAGAAGCTCTACCGCGCGCCGCTGCTTTGCGTTCCGGTGGCGATGACGCGAAGCGACGAGGGACAGTATTCGACCTTCTGCCTGAACTACACCGGCGAGGAGCTTGCCGACAACCTGTCGCTGCGGGAGAAGGTCAAGCGCGACTTCAACCTGAACCTACCCGAGTTCGGTGCCGATGAGGACACTTCTGCCGAGGCGTATTTCGAGGCCGTGACCGACGCGACCGCGACGCTGCCGAACTGGCAGGTGAAGCGCATGATGACGCTGACGCTTCTGTCCTTCACCAACATGCTGCTGGTGCGGGACCTCGACCCCGAGAACTGGCCCCAGCAGGCGGGCAAGTCGTCGCTGCTGACGCATCCTGTGGTCAAGCAGGTATTCGAAGGACGCCCATCGACCGATGGCGCCCAGTACGCCACCGAGTACACCATCGACGACCACCCCGGCAAGGACCTGCCGCTCATCTACGACGCCGACAGCTCGCAGCACAGCGCGCTCATCGACGTCATGAAGGGGCTCAATCGCGTCATCGAGGGTCCGCCCGGCACCGGCAAGTCACAAACCATCACGAACCTCGTCGCCGCGGC